>JBDTOD010000007.1:0-63018 GCA_039933415.1 bacterium | reverse complement strand
ACATGGTGGAGCTCGGCCCGCTCAGCGGCGAGAAGGGCGGTCAGCTCGTCTTCGCCGGTCCGATGTCGCGCGTCTCGGAGAGCCCGCTCACCGGCAAGTACATCACCGGCGAGCGCGAGATTCCCGTTCCCGAATCGCGCCGTCGAGTGGGGCCGCAATGGCTCGTCCTCACTGGCGCGCGCGAGCACAATCTCAAGAGTGTCGACCTGCGCATCCCGCTCGGCACCGTCACTGCGGTGACCGGCGTGTCGGGAAGTGGCAAGAGCACGCTCGTGCACGATGTCCTCATGCGCGCGCTGGAGACCAAGCTCACGGGTGAGCACTCCGCCAAGCAGCATCTCGGGGAACGCGTTGGCGCGTTCGACGCGCTCACGGGCTACGAGGCACTCGACTCCGTCGTGCTCGTGGACCAGAGCCCGATCGGCAAGTCGCCGCGCTCGAATCCCGTCACCTACGTCAAGGCGTTCGACGAGGTGCGACGCATCTTCTCCTCGCTTCCCATGGCGCGTCAGCGCGGCTACACGGCGGGGACGTTCAGCTTCAACGTCGCTGGCGGCCGCTGCGAGACGTGCGAGGGCGCCGGCTATCTCGAAGTGGAGATGGTCTTCATGGCCGACGTGTACGTCCCCTGCGACGACTGCGGTGGCAAGCGATTCAAGCCCGACGTGCTGGACGTGAAGTATTTCGGCAAGCGCATCACCGACGTGCTCGAGATGACCGTGGACGAGGCGATCCGCTTCTTCCCGTACGAGGAGAAGCTTGGCCAGGCGCTCTGGCAGCTTCAACAAGTCGGCCTTGGCTACCTGCGGCTCGGTCAGCCGGCGACGACGCTCTCGGGCGGTGAGGCGCAGCGGCTCAAGATCGCGCGCGAGCTCGCACTCGGCGCGAAGAAGAGTGGTCGCAAGCTCTACATCATGGACGAGCCGACGACCGGACTTCATCTGGACGACATCCGCAAGCTTGCGCAGGTGTTCGACCGGCTCGTCGATGCGGGCCACACGCTCGTGCTGATCGAGCACAACCTCGATGTGATCAAGCTTGCCGATTGGGTCGTCGATCTCGGTCCCGAAGCGGGTGACGCGGGTGGCCAGATCGTGGCAGCAGGTCGTCCGGAAGAGGTGGCGGCCGTGAACGGCTCGCATACGGGCGTCTGGCTTCGAACGGTTCTGCCCGACTGGAATCTTCCCTCGGGTACACGTCGCGCGGCACACGCCGGAAAGTCGGCGATCGCGACCGCAACGCAGCGGCGCCGAGCGCGCGCTTCGTGACGTGGCACACCGGGCTTAACCGCCTGTCACGACGACGGTTGCCCCGTTGACATAGGTCGGCTTGACGCTAGTTTTCGGTCTTCTGTTCCAGGGCCATTCCCCAGTAGCTCAGTTGGTCAGAGCATCCGACTGTTAATCGGAGGGTCGTAGGTTCAAGTCCTACCTGGGGAGCTCCACTTCAGTCGACAAATCATGAAAGCGCCCCGCCGAAAGTTCGGTGGGGCGCTTTTTTCGTCGGCATTGGGGCTGGGCCGTTCATTTTCGTCGCGCGGGCGCGTAGCTTCGCGCCACCATCAACCGGCCGCGGCCACGGTTTCCATGAGCGACGTCCTCGTCTACCTCGGTACGTACACGGAGAAACGCCCCGACGGTGGAGGCAGCAAGGGGATCTATCGCGCGACGCTCGATCAGGCGACGGGCAAGCTTGGACCGATCACCCTGGCCGCCGAGCTGGAGAACCCGTCCTTCCTGGCCGTCTCGCGCGATCGGCGATTTCTCTACGCCGCGAGCGAGATGGCGAATGGCGCCGTCGCCGCGTACTCGATCGGTGCGGGCGATCGCCTCACGCTGCTGAACAAGGTGTCGTCGCTCGGAGCCGATCCCTGCCACGTCAACGTCGCGCGCTCAGGGCGTACGGTGGCCGTGGCGAACTACAGCAGCGGCAGCACCGTGTCCTTCCGCGCGAACGCCGACGGCTCTCTCGGAAAGGCCACGCGCGACGTCCACGCGGGACACGGCCCCAACGCGGAGCGCCAGAAGGACCCGCACGCGCACTCGGTCGATTTCTCACCCGACGACTCGCTGCTGCTCTCGTGCGACCTGGGTGCCGATCGCGTCTTCATGTACCGGCACGACGCGGAGACTGGCGCGATCACTCCGCATTCGCCTGCCTTCGTCGGCCTGGAGCCGGGCTCGGGCCCTCGTCATCTCGCGCTGCACCCGTCCGGCAAATACGCGTACGTGATCGCCGAGCTCGCGAACTCCATCTGCGCCTTCGCGTGGAGCGCGAAGGCCGGCACGCTGCGCCAGATGCAGACGATCTCGACGCTTCCGTTCGGCTACAAGGAGCCCAGTTCCACGGCGGAGATCGTCGTTCATCCGACGGGCCGTTTCGTGTACGGTTCCAACCGCGGACACGACAGCATCGCCAGCTTCGCCGTCGATGCGAAGGATGGGCGACTCACCTTTCTCGCCCACACGCCGACAGGCGGCAAGGCGCCGCGCAGCGTCGCGATCGATCCGAGCGGCCGCTGGCTGATCGCGGCGAATCAGCTCACCGATTCGCTCGTGTCGTTCGCCATCGATGCGACCACTGGCAAGCTCACGCCGACGGGCGCGACGGCCGCGCTTCCACGGCCGGTCTGCGTGCTGTTCGTCCCTCCAGCGCGCTAACGCCCCATTTCAAGGGGGGTCAGCATCGTTCAACATCGCTGCGGCGCGCGCGCGAAAGACACCGGTTCGAGGCGTCAGGTCGCTGAGTCGCACAGCACGCAGTCCAACTCGAAGCCGAGGAACGATGCGCGTCCTGACTCGGTCGTGACCCATTCGCGCCGCTGCCACGGCGGGTCGTGACGCACGTGCTGACCGTGCCCGCACACGAGCTCCGCGACCCAGTGCCCTTCGTCGTCGAGATGAAAACCGACGATCGCGCGTTTCATCGCGTGGGGATGAAGAGAAGGGGCGATGTCGCTGAGAAACGCACCGAAGCGTGGGCGGATTTCAACGATGCTGACCCCATGAAACGCCTTGAAATGAAGCAGTTCGCCGCCGTCATGATCGTCGCTCAACGAGCGTGGCCTCTCGAAATAGTCTCCAGACGACGTGGGGGACAGTGCGCCTCGCCGCATACGCGATACTCGTGCTACCGCGTACTCGCCGTGGTCATGCCGACATCACGGTAACCCCCATTCAGTGCGCACGCGCGGAACGACCCTGCTCGGCAGTTGCACGATCATCGGACGTCGTTCTGGCGCGAGCCAGCGCATCAACTCCTGAAGTGGACCGAGCTCCATTGCCGTACAGCCGGCGGTGACGCTGCCGGGGCCAGCCCAGATGTGTAGGAAGATGCATGAGCCGCGGCCCGCCTTTGGCGGCGCGCCATTGTATGCCACGTGCACGCCGAACGCGTACTGATCGATCTCTCGCATGCGCTCGGCGCTCGACCAATCCACCGTCGGCACCGCCGTTCGGTCGACGATGGTGTTGTAGTGCGCCGAGCGTGCATCGTCCACGCATTCGGTGCTCTGTCGCAGCTGGAGATAGGGGAGCCGGACCCAGGGGACGACCTGGCGGATGTCGAATCCGAACGCCGTGTCGAGCGCGAACGCTCCGGCCGGCGACCGACCATCTCCTTCGTGCTTCGCCGGCTCGCCGGGCGCGGCGACGCCGATCGCATCGTCCCACGCGAGTCCAGTGCGGCCCACGACGATCGGGATCGTCGCCCCGATCGCACGCCATGACTCGGCGGGTCCGTTCCGCTCGTAGCGTCGAAGTGTGCCGCTGGTGGAGTCCCACGCTGGTGTCGTCACCATCACGAGCTGCATGGCGCCGGCAACGGGGGATCGATCCACGCGCGCTGGCTCCGGCGCGCGTGCCGGCGCACTGTGCGTCGCGCAGGCGGCGCCAACGAACGGCAGAACGAGCGTCGCCATCCAGACACGTGATCTCCAGCGCATGCGCACTTCCTCCACGAGACCGAGCGAACCATTGGCGGGCCGCCAGCGCAGTATGGCGAGCGCTCACTCGCCACGCCATCGGCATCTCGCGCCTCCTGTGACGACGAGCGGGCGCGAGCTATCTTGATCCGCGCCGCCGTCATCCTCGCACCCTCTCCATTCGCGCGTGGCCAACTCGTCAGCTTCACCACTCGTCGGTGTCATCATGGGGAGCCGCAGCGACCTCCGCGTGATGTCGCACGCGGCGGATCTGCTCGCCGAGCTCGAGATCCCGCATGAGGTGCGCGTCGTGTCCGCGCATCGCACGCCGGACTGGATGTTCGAGTACGCGGCCTCGGCCGAGCAGCGTGGACTCGAAGTCATCATCGCCGCGGCGGGTGGCGCCGCGCATCTGCCCGGCATGGTCTCCGCCAAGACGATTCTTCCCGTGCTCGGCGTGCCGATCCCGGCGACGGCGCTCGCCGGCGTGGACGCCCTGCTCTCGATCGTCCAGATGCCGAAGGGCGTCCCGGTGGGAACGCTCGCCATCGGAGAGCCCGGCGCGGCCAACGCCGCGCTGCTCGCGGCGTCGATCGTTGGACTGCGTCATCCGGAGGTGCGCGAGCGCCTGCGCGCATGGCGCGCCGCCCGCACCGCGGCCGTGATGGACGACACCGATTTGAACGCGCCGCGCTGATGGCGCCAGTGCTCGCTCCGGCAACCCTCGGCATTCTCGGCGGAGGACAGCTGGGCCGCATGACCGCCCTGGCCGCACGGTCGCTGGGCATGGGGGTGCAGGTGCTCGATCCCGACGCCGACTGCGCCGCGCGCCCCATCGTCGATCGTGTCGTCGCCGCGTCCTTCGACGACGCCGACGGTGCACGCGAGCTCGCGCGCGGCTGCGACGTCGTCACGATCGAGATCGAGCAGATCGCGCCGGCCGCGCTCGCGGCCGCGATGGAGCACGCACCGGTGCGACCGGGCGCCGAGCTGCTGCGCGTCGTTCAGCATCGCGGACGACAGAAGCAATGGCTGCACGACAAGGGTTTTCCCGTTGGACGCTACGCGCACGTGGCGTCGGCCGACGAGCTCGCGGCCGCCGCACGCGACATCGGCCCTGCGCTCTTCGTGAAAGCGTGCGAGGGCGGGTACGACGGACGCAGTCAGATTCGCTTCGACGGCGTGGATGCGCCGGGTGCGTGGGCATCGCTCGGTGGCCGCGCGTCGGTGGCCGAGCAGGCCCTCGACCTCGAGCTCGAGCTCTCTGTGCTGGTCGCTCGCCGCGTCTCCGGCGACCTCGTCGTGTATCCGCCCGCGGTGAATCACCACGAGCGCCAGATCCTCGCGTGGAGCGTGCTGCCCGGGGAGCTGGACCCAGCGATCGTGCGCGAGGCTCGCGCGCTCGCGCGTGGCATCGCCGAGAGCGTCGCGCTCGAGGGGATTCTCGCCGTCGAGATGTTTCTGCTTCGCGACGGCCGGCTCCTGGTGAACGAGCTGGCGCCGCGACCGCACAACTCGTATCACGCCTCGGAGCTCGCGTGCCCGACAAGCCAGTTCGAGCAGCTCGTGCGCGCGGTGTGCGATCTGCCGCTCGGCGACGTCGAGCCGGTGCGGCCCGCCGCCATCGTCAACCTCTTCGGCGACCTGTGGCTCGGTGAGCGCGCGCCCGATTTCGCCGCAGCGCTCGGGATCGGAGGAACGCGCCTCTTTCTCTACGGCAAGCGTGGCCCGCGCGCCGGCCGCAAGATGGGACACCTCGCCGCCATCGGCGACTCACCAGCCGACGCGCTTCGCCGCGTCCAGCGCGCCGCTTCGCTGCTCTGACCCGCCGCGATCGCGCCTGACGTTCGGTTCGGCACCGGGATTGCCCAATCCCGAGCCATGACCGCTATCTCCCGTCCTTCGCGCTCGATGTCCTCGCTGCTCCTTGGCGCCGCCGGCGGAGTCCTTGTCGGCGCGCGCTCGCGCCGTCGTGGGCCCAGCACAATTGCCGCGATCGCCGGCCTCGCACTGGTGGGCGCGGCGGCGCACCGGCCGCTCGCCGACGCGCTGCGGCGCGCGGGCGCGAGCCGTCGCTCGGCCCACATCCGCCTCTCGTTCGTCGTGCCTCGATCGGTGCACGACGTATTTCGCTTCTGCAGCGACTTCGAGAACTTCCCGCGCTTCGTCGGCGCGCTGCGCGACGTCGAGGATTTCGGTGACGGTCGATCGCACTGGTCCGCCTGGACGCCGACCGGAGGCACGGTGGCGTGGGATGCGATCACGACCAAGTTCGTCACCAACCGCGTCATCGCATGGCGTAGCGCGCCGGGCTCGCCGGTGGACACCTGCGGCACGCTGCGGTTCGTGCGCGAGGCCGACGGCGGCACGTGCGTGAAAGTCTCGCTCGACTACGTGGTCGTCGACGGCAGCATGGCCGATGCGGTTGCGGCGCTCGCCATCCCGCGCCGCTCGATCGATGTCGAGTCGGACATCAAACGCCTTGCGGAGAGCGTCGACTTGTTCGTCGGGACGGCCGAGCATCCCGTCGTCGAAGGCTGAGTCCGGCGGAAACCACGCTCGTCAGCCGCGCGCAATATTCGCTCGACATCGGCCAGTACGGCTACTCGGACTCGCGCATCAGCTCGGGGTCGATGTCGCCCGAGGACACCATCTTCTGGACCTGGGCGATCAACCACGTCAAGTGAGCCATCGCCACTCGACCGCGTGACGCGGCACCGAGCGTCGCGATCACCGAGGCCGACTGGGTCGCGCCACTCGTCGCTCTCGATGGCAGTGATCGCAAATACGACCAGACGGCGTGCAGCTCCTCGTCCGTCATGCGCGCCGTGCTCTTCCACGGCATCGCTCCACTCACCGGCACGCTGTCCGGACGCCGGCCCGTTCGCATCAACCTCACGAAGTCGGCTTCGTTCCAGGTCTTGGTAGGTCCGGCCACCGTGAGATTGGATGCGGGCGCCCAGTTCGGATCTCCCGCTTCCACTGGCCCGCCGGCGAGGCCCGGGCCGTGACATCCCCTGCACGCCACGCGCGCGATGTACCCACCGTACTCCTTGCTGCCGCCTGGCGAGGCGGACGCCGGAGCCGCGGCCGCGTGATTCATGCGCTCGGCGGGAAACAGGGGCAGCTGTCCGGCGACGAACAGCGCGCGCCCGAGCGGCTCGATCGTCGATTCCGGCACGATGTTGTCCGATGGCGGAACGGATTTGACGTACGCGATCACGGCGGCGAGATCGGCGTCGGAGAGGTTCGTGTAGTCCTGTGCCGGCATGATCATCAGCGGCCGTCCATCGGGCGCGACACCGTGACGGATCGCCCGCACCATATCCACGTCGGTGAGCAGCGTCCCGATGCCACCCGTGCCGCGCGTCAGATTCCTCGCCGACACCATGCCGAGCGGGCCTTCGAACATGACCTGTCCGTCGAGCTTCTCTCCATGGCACTCGACGCACATCCCGAACGATCGCGCGATGTGTCCACCTCGCGCGATCGACGCACTATCCGTCGGCAGGACGATCGGCCGCGGAGTGATGGCGTATTGCCTGTGGATCCGTCGCTCGGACGCCGCGTAGACGGCGAACGCTGCGACGAGCAGGATCACGACGACAGCGCCGAGGGCGAAGCCGAGTCGCGTGAGCCATCGAACGAGCATCTGGGGGGGGCGGTGGGGTGGGAGTCGCTAAGATGGGACTCGCGCGGACGTCAGGCTAGAGTAAGACGTCCAACGACCGCGGCCGTATCGACGTGCCGTTCAACTGCCACTGAAGTACGCGGGAAGAACGAGCACGGAGTATCCGGTTGGCATACGGCCCCCCAGAATGCGTGGAGGGCCGTCCGTGCATATCAGCGCTGACAGCCGCAGCGCCAGCACCATCCGTTTTCAACGGTATCCGTCACGAGCGATCTCCTCTCGCCCCGCAGCGATCTCTCAGAACGAGGACTGAATTGGGATGGCCAGTATGCCGATCCGGGTATCCAGATACTAGTTCTACAACTGTTCTCGCCGTTGCCGTTCAGAGCTCGCCTCTACCCCGCCCTTCTCATCCCGTCCGTCCGCTCCTCACTCCGATACTGCTTCAACTTCCGGTACAGCGTCCTCCGGTCGATCCCGAGGCGCACCGCGGCGCGGCTCTGGTGACCTGCCTCCTGCTCGAGCACATGCAGGATGTACACGCGCTCGAGCTGCTCGAGCGTCGCGCGCGCTGCGCCCAGGTCCAGACCGACGAGATCGCCCCCTGACTCGCGACCGACGTCCAACGACTGCTCGGCGCTCGACGACAGCGCGCTGCGCTCCACCCAGTGCTCGAGCTCGCGGACGTTGCCGCTCCACTCGCGGCCGAGGAGCGGTAGCATGTCGTCCGGACTCAACGCCGCCAGCTCGATTCCCTGGTCCGACGCGACGCGACGGCGGAAGTGCTGAACGAGCTGCGGAATGTCACTCCGACGCTCACGAAGCGGCGGCAGCACGATGGGCATGGCGTTGAAGCGACCAAGCAAGTCTTCGTGTGAGCGATCGTCCGCGATCGCCGAGGCGATGCGCAACGTCAGGATCAACCGCACGTCGGCCGGCAGAGACGTCGTCGCTCCCACGCGCCGCGTCGTGCGCGTCGCCGACGCGCGAGCGATCTGCGCACGGAGGGACGAGGGGAGCGCCGATGCGTCGTCGAGCACCACCGTGCCTCCGCGAGCTTCCTCGAGCAGCCCGGCACGTGCCGGTTCCTTGTCCGACGCGGTGCGACCGAACAGCTCGAGCTCCAGCGCGCTCGGATCGGCGTCGCCGCACCGAACGGTCGCGAAGGGACGCGACGCGCGTGACGAGAGATCGTGCACCAACCGTGCGACCGCGTCCTTGCCCGTTCCGGCTTCGCCGGTGATGAGCACCGGGGCTCGCGAGCCCGCCGCGCGGCCCACCAGCTCCCGTACGTGCGCCATGGCGTTCGATCGCCCGACCAGCGCTTGCATCGCCACGTCGCCGACGCGCGACCGCAGCATCGCCAGCTCACGCATCAACTGACCCTCACGCGCCGCCCGATCCACCGCGAGCACCAGGGCATCGTCGCCCGACGTGCCGTCCACCACCTCGCAGGCGGCGAGCCGCGCTGCCTCGCGGACCGCGCTCGCTGGCGCGCCACGCGTGAGCACCACGAACGTCATCGCATGGCAGCCGGTCGAGGCGCCGACCAGCCGTTCGAGCTCCGCGAGTCCGTGCGATTCGTGATCGACGACCGTGACGTCGGCTTCACCCTGGGCGATGCGCCGCTCGGCGTCGTCGATGAGATGGGTGGATGCGATCTCGTGGCCGACCGACGCGAGCTGTTGCTGGAGCGTCGAGGTTCGGGGGCTCTCGTCCGAGACGAGGAGCACACGCGCGCGTGTGAGCATGAATGTTCGCGAGGTGAGAGGGGTCGCGAACGAGTATCGGCCGGAAACCGTGCGGAGTTGAACCGCTCCGGCGCGCCGGACTGGCCGGCACGCCGGTCCGGACTAGGAGGCCACCTGCTCCGGCGCGAGACCGAACCGGCGGTTCCGGCTGCGGAAGTCCTCGAGCGCCTCGCTCAGGTCCTTCGTCGTGAACTCCGGCCACATCTTTTCGACGAACAGCAGCTCGGCGTACGCGCACTCCCAGAGCAGGAAATCGCTCAGGCGCTGCTCACCGCCGGTGCGGATGACCAGATCGACGTCGGTCGCCGGCATGCGGTCGTGGTCGACTCTGGCCACCAGCTCGGAGAACTGCTCGCGCGTCGCCGGCTCGCCACGCAGCACCGCTGCGGCGCGCAGCACGGCGTCGCGCGCCGAATAGTCCACGGCCACACGCAGGTGCATGTGCGCGCCAGACGCCGTGAGCGCCTCCACTTGCTCCACCGTATGGCGCAGCGACGACGGAAGCCGGTCTCGCCGCCCCAGGATCGTCAGCCGCACCCCGTTCTCGAGGCATCGCTTCGCCTCGCCGAGCAGCGCTCGTCGAAAGAGCCGCATCAGTGCCGTCACCTCGGCCGTCGGACGCTTCCAGTTGTCCGATGAAAAAGCGTACAGCGTGAGCGTGCCGACGCCCTCGCGCACGCACGCCTCGACGATGTCCCGCGCCGTACGGAGTCCGGCTTCGTGGCCGGCGGAGCGTGACAGGCCGTGCGCCGTGGCCCAACGGCCGTTTCCGTCCATGATGACGGCCACGTGCGGACCGGCGAAGTTGGGAAGCGCGTTCTGCGACCCGGAGTGACGTGACTTGTGCATGGACCGCTCAGCGCTCCCTGGTGGCGCGGATGAGCGCCTCCATGTGGTCGAGGTACCGCTCGAGCGCGCGACGGCCGGCGGCAGTGAGTTTGTATTGCGTCCGGGGCACGCGTCCCTCGAACGACTTGGTGCACGACACGTACTTCGCGTCCTCGAGCTTGCGCGCGTGCACGCTCAGATTGCCGTCGGTCGTGTGCATCAGCTGCTTGAGATCGTTGAACGTGAGCGAATCGTTCACCGCGAGCGCACTGACGATCCCGAGCCTCATTCGCTCGTGAATCAATCGGTCGAGCGCGAGCGCGCCCTCCTCGGCTCCCGCGACGCCCGATGCAGGGGCTGCGCCGTCCACCGACCGCAGCGCGCGTCCTCCGGAGACGGCGCTGCGCTCGCCCCGTTCGTCAGTTGCGCGCTTTGCCGCGCCTTGCTTAGCCACCGTGCCTCCGTGCGATCAAGGTCCCGAAAAAGAGATGGAGCCCGCCGAACCCGGCGGCCATGTATTCGGTCGCGAGTGACGCCGGGGAGAACAACGCGACCGTTCCCACCAGCATGAATGCCACACCCATCACGGGAACGATCCGGACCGAGAAGGTGCCCGCCGCCACGACGCCGATGCCGTAGAGGAGCATCCACACGCCTGGCAGCAGCGACACGAGCCCTCGTTCGAAGAACACGAGCGTCAGCAGCGCTCCCCCCGCCATCGGCGGGGCGAAGCTGAACAGGATCTTGCGCGCCGGCTCCGACCACAGCGGCAGCTTCGCCGCGCGTGCCTTCAACGCCATCGTGTACACCGAGATCGCCACGGAGAGCGCCGCTTCGCACAGCCAGATGAAGATCCAGCGCGTCGTGCTGTGGGTCGCAGCCGCTAGGGCCGCCGCGCCGATCGCCGTCATCCCGATCAGGACCGTTCCCCACCCCGACACCGCGGTGAAGGTCGCGGCGGCCTCCATCGTTTCGCGGATGAAGCGCAGGTTGTCCATCGCCCTGGCCTGCATCTCGGGCGTGTCGGGCGGCCGCAGTGGGAGCACGCGTGTCATGGACGGAGAATGTCGCGGAGGTCGAAATCTGTCAAGTGCTTTACGCCATAAAGTACGCGAGCCGTTCCAATGGTGCGCACGCCCGACGCCGGAATGACGTCGGTCCCGCCGCGTCGGTCACGTTCGCGCCGCGCCGTCCCCGCCGATTGCGCTCGGGCTCGGTGGCGGATCGCTCGCCGGAAAGCTCTGCTCGCTCGTGTCGCTGACACGACCTTCATCTGGCCGACTGCCGAACTCGCGCAGGATTGCCGCGTTGAACGCGGGAATGTCCGCGGGCTTTCGACTCGTGATCAAGCGGTCGTCGATCAGCACCTGCTCATCGACCCACTCGCCCCCCGCATTCCGGATGTCCGTCTGCAGACTCGGCCACGAGGTGAGCCGCCGACCGGCCACCGCCCCCGCCTCGACGATCAGCCACGGGCCGTGACAGATCGCTGCCACCGGCTTGTCCGCCAGCATGAACTCTCGCACGAACTGTACGGCGCTCTGGTCCATACGAAGGGTGTCCGGGTTGGCGACCCCGCCCGGCAACAGGAGCGCATCGTATTCGCTCGGCCTCGCCTCGGCGAGCGTGCGGTCCACCGGGAGCTTGGCGCCCCTCTCGTCGTGGTTCATCGCCTGAATGGATCCCGCCCTGGGCGCGATGAGATGCGTGATCGCGCCCGCGTCATCCAGCGCCCTCCTCGGCTCTTCGAGCTCGCTTTGCTCCACGCCGTCCGTCGCCAGGATAGCGACTCTCCGTCCCTTCAATTCGAGCTGCATTCTGCGCCTCGCATGATGTACGCCGTCGAATGGCGACTCACGATCCGTGCCCGGACGACTACTCGCCGTTGAGGGCTCGTCGGTCTTACCTTCCGGGGTGCCCCTTCTCCCACTTCACGGTCATGTCGCGCTTCTCCGGCGGCTGGATGACACGGTGCGCCGCGACGCCCTGCCCGGATCGCTTCTCCTGCATGGACCACTCGGCGTGGGGAAGCAGCGGCTTGCGCTCTGGCTCGGTCAGCGCCTCCTCTGCACGGGTCCGGAGCCTCGCCCCTGTGGATCGTGCCAGCACTGCCGGTACGCCTTGGCCGGCACGCATCCCGACATTCACTGGTATTTCCCGCGCCCTCGGCTCGACGGAGACGCGAGCCCCGAGGACGTTGAAGATGACTTCCGCGAGGCGGTTGGTGAGCGGATCAAGACGGGGGTCTATGCGCCGCCGCCGCCGGCGGACTCAGTCCTCATCGCCACAGTTCGCGCGATGGTTGCGTCAGCCGCCCTAGCGCCAGCCTTCGGAGCTCGAAAGATCTACATCCTCGGCGACGCCGATCGCATGGTCTATCGCGAGGACTCCGATTTCGCGGCTGGCGCCTTTCTGAAGCTGCTCGAGGAACCACCTGAACGCGCAAACATTATCCTCACCTCTAGTGAGCCCGGCGCTCTTCTCCCGACGATTCGCTCGCGGGTCGTCGCCGTGCGCGTGTCGGCCCTCGGCGCCGAGGCAGTGACGGCCGTCCTCGAGGAACCGGCCATGCGCGAGGCGTTGGACTCGGCAGGCGTTCCACCCAAGCTCGAGGAGCAGCGCAAGCTCGCCGCCGGTGCGCCCGGCGCCCTGTTGGCGCGAGCCGAGTGGGGCGACGCGCTCGCCCGGGCGCGTCGCATGCTCGACGCCGCGGCAAATGGCGACCGGCGAGAGCGCTTTCGGTCGGCGATGCGGCAGGGCTCGAACAAGGCGCGTGGCGCCTACACTACATCGCTCGACGCGCTCACCGTTCTGCTCCATGAACGGGTCCGCGCCGCGGCCGAGCGAGGCGATGGCTCCGCGGCGGTGGCGGCGGCTAGGGCGCTGGACGCGGTGGAAGATGCCAAGGAGCGAGCGACGGGCAACGTCAATCCGCAGCTCGTCACGAACGAGCTGCTTGGTCGCCTGGAGGCGCTCCTCCGATGAGTGCGGACGAAGGCACGGCAAAGGGCGCACTCTCGCACGTCGGAGCCGACGGCACCGCCAGAATGGTGGATGTGAGTGCCAAGCCCGACTCGGCGCGGATGGCGCGCGCCACGGGCTCTATCCGCATGACGCCTGCGACGTTCGACGCGATCGTTCGGAATGCCGTCGCCAAGGGGGACGTGCTCGGCGTGGCCCGCGTCGCCGGCATCATGGCAGCGAAACGGACCGCCGACCTGATCCCGCTCTGCCACCCCCTCCCGCTCAGTGACATCGGGGTGTCGCTGACTCCAGATCCCGCGCTGCCGGGGATCCGGGTAGAGGTCGTCGTTCGGACCACCGGCAAGACCGGAGTCGAGATGGAGGCGCTCACCGGGGTGAGCGTGGCCCTTCTCACCATCTACGACATGACGAAGGCAATGGATCGGGGGATGGTGATCTTCGATATATCTTTGGCCGAAAAAATGGGTGGAGTGGGCGGTCCATACGCAAGGCTTGTTGGCGCAGCCGTTGCCCCTTAACCTCCAGATGCAGCGAGCTGGACAACTGTAGCTAACCCTTTACCGGGGTTCAATTTATGAAACATCTTCGAGGCACGTACGTGCATCGCGGAGACGCGTATCGCCGTCGCCGCCGTCTCAAGCAGACGGTGATGGCCCTCAGCTTCTTCGGCGCGACGGCCTTTGTCTTGGGAAATCGGAAGCCGGCTACTTCGTCGGCTGAAGCGGCGCTCGTGAAGTCCTCTGGCTTCAACATCAACGTCAGCACCGACCGCTCCCTCGCCTTCGCGCTGGACTCCGCGCGCGGGGAGCTCGAGCTGATGCGCACCCAGCTCGAGCGGGCCAAGAAAGTCATCAGCTACTCGAGTCGCTACAAGATCGGCGCGGACCTCGCGAGCAACATCGTCGACGTGGCGCAGGCGGAGGGAATCGACCCCGAGCTCGCATTCCGCCTCGTGAAGCTGGAGAGCGATTTCAACGTCCACGCCACCAGCCCGGTCGGTGCCCTTGGACTGACGCAGGTCATGCCCTCCACGGCGAAGTACTACGTGAAGGGAGTCACCCGCGAGAATCTGTACGACCCGAACACCAATCTGCGGGTCGGCTTCCGATATCTGCGTGGGCTGGTGGACGAGTATCACGGCGACGTGAAGCTGGCCCTGCTGGTCTACAACCGCGGCCCGGTCGCCGTGGCAAAGTCCCGCGCTCAGGGTGACAATCCGTCGAACGGCTACGACCGGCTGCTCACCAAGGGCTATCGCGGCAGCGGAGTCGTGGATTGATCTGATTCGTCTGTCGGGGCGGCAGGTTCAGCGCCACGTCACCGTCTTGCTTCGGGCGCCGGCCACCAGCCGGCGCCCGAGCTTTTTCCGCTCTATCGCGCGGCGCGCGACTTCTTGGCGGTGCTCGACGACGCCGACTTGGACCTGGATGAGCCCGTGGAAGCCGACGAAGATGGCTTCGACGTCGACGAGGTGGTGGACCGCTTCTTCGATCGCGAAGAACCGGACCTCGCCGTGAGCAGCAGCGTCTGACCGGGGAAGATCACGGGCTTCCGGAGCCCGTTGAGCTTCATCAGTCGCTCGGACGAGATCGAGTACTTCCGCGCGATCAGGCGGAGGCTCTCGCCGCGCCGGACCGTGTGCACCCTCATGCGGGAGGTGCTGTTGGGATACTTCTCGATGGACGGATCCGGGATGTCGAGCGCCGCGGCGACGACCGGCTGAGACGGAATCAGCAGGCGCTGCTCGGGAGCGAGACGCCCACTCTTGAGCCGGCGCATCGACGGATTGAACGCCGAGATGGCGGACGTGGGGATGCCGAATTCCCGCGCGAGACGCTCGGCCGTATCTCCCTTCTTCGTCTCGACGACGATCGTCGCCGCGCGGACCTCGCTCGGCAGCGCGGCGAACGCGCTGTCGAAGCCGGATCCTGATCCGACTGGCACTCTGACCAGGTAGGGGTCGCGAGGCGGCGTCATGCCGCGCAGCAGCTGAGAGTTGAGATCGGCGATGTCGCGGAGCGGCGCATTCGCAGCTTTGGCGATCGCCGCGAGCGGGGTGCTCGCCGGCACTCGCACCGAGTCGTACGCCAGTGGCGCTCGTGGCTTCAGCTCCATGCCGTAGCGAGTCGGCTCCTTGGCGATCAGCGCGGCGGCGATGAGCTGCGGCACGTACTCGCGCGTCTCGTTTCTGAGATAGTCCTTTTCGGCCAGCACGAAGAACGCGTCTTCCGCCTGCGTCCCTTCGAGGTCGTCGGCGAATCGAGCCAGTCCGCGCGAGACGCGTCCCGGCCCGCCATTGTACGCGGCGGCGGCGAGGTAGAGTGAGCCGAACTGGTCTCTCAGACCGCGGATGAATCGGACGGCCCCGGCGGTCGATCGGACGGGGTCGCGCCGCTCATCCACCCACCAGTCGACACGCATGCCCATGTCGCGCGCCGTCGATGTCATGAACTGCCACATGCCCACGGCGGCCGCGCGGGAGTACGCGTGCGGATCGAAGCCGCTCTCGATCAGTGCGAGGTAGTACATGTCCTCGGGCAGTCCGCCCGCCTTCATCTTCGCCCTGATCATCGGCTCGTAGCGTGTACCGCGCTCGAGTCGCTCGGCGATCCGGTCCTTCGACCGGCCGGTGAACATGTTCACGTAGTGCGCGACGCGCTCCTGGGTCTCGTAGGAGCGAACGTCCATGTCCCAGGTTGGCCCGGTCGGTGTCGCCGGCTTCCGTGGCGCGAGTATGAGCGAGTCTCCGAACACGTCGGCGGCGCGTTGCGCCACCTCGATGGCCGAGACGACCGGAAGCACCGGCATCATGACCTCGACGTTGCCGGCTCCCGCGGCCGGCGATCTCGGCGAGTCTCGCCTGATGACGGTGGGGCTCCCCGCGACGACGACGTCGTGCGGACGGGGAGCGGTCTTCGGCTGCCCGTAGCAACCGGCGAAGAGGATCGTGCCGAGAAGGGATGACCTGATGCGCAACTTCACTCTCCGGTAGGCGACGACGGCGGCGGGAGGGGTGGCGGCGGTCGACTGGCTCGATGGTTTCCCGGGGCGGGGCGAGCGTCCCGCAGCTTAGCGGGTGGGGACGCTCTCGCCTACCCCGGCGTGGCGCGTGAGCGCCTGGGATCAGCGCGTCGTGATGTAGTTGCCGAGCACCCGGTTGGTGGCGTTGAGCACCGCGAGCGCGGCGCCACGCACCATGTCGCCGTCGGCGAGGTAACAACCGAGCAGGCGGTCGGGGCCAGTGTCGCCGCGTTGGATCAGCGACGCGATCACGACGTTCGCGTCGAAGGCGCGCACGACTTTCACGCCGACGAGCTCGAAGGTGATCGATCCTTCGGTAAACGTCTCGAGCGCACGGATGGACGCTTCCGCACCGAGCCGCGCATCACCGGCGGGACTTGCCTGACCCTGCACTCGGCCGGACACCGTTTCGCCAGGCGCGAACTCGAGTGTGACTTCGCACGTCACCTGACCCGATGGCGAGCGCGAATACGAAAATCCGGTGAACCGGAGTCGCTCGCGGCGAGCCACCTGGTTGTCGGCAGGCGCCTCGTTAGGCACGCGGTCGCTGGACGTCGAGGGCATCTCGGTGTGGGGTCGCAAGATCCGAGAACAGGAGGGAGAGGCGGCTGCGCCCCGTGCTGTTGAACGAGCCAAATCACAAAACGCAACGAACGATGGGTCGTCACCAGCGACCCGTGCTTTCGGCGCCCTCCCTATATTCGACATCTGGTACCGCTCACTCACCGTGACGTGAGTCACTGTCGGGAGGTGTTCGGCTGAGGAGTGTGATCAGCCGGGCTCCCGGTGAGACACCGCGCATTGTCGCGCCGAGCTCGAACCATCTCCATCGAGGGCTTCACATGAAAGTGGCGTTCGGGAGCGATCACGCGGGGTGGTCGCTGCGCGATCGGATCCTCGCCGAGCTGCGCGCCGGCGGCTTCGAGGTAGTGGACTGCGGGCCCGACGCGCCGGTGCCGGGGGACGACTATCCCGACGTTGCCGCGGCGGTGGGCCGAGCGATGGTGCGCGGCGAGGCGGATCGTGGGATTCTTGTGTGCGGCAGTGGGGTGGGAGCGAGCATCGCCGCGAGCAAGCTGACCGGAGTGCGATGCGCGCTGTGCCATGACCCCTTCTCGGCGCGCCAGGGCGTCGAGGACGACGACATGAACGTGCTGGCGCTCGGAGCGCGCGTGATTGGTCCGGAGCTCGCTGCGGAGCTGGTGCGCGATTTCCTCGCAGCGCGATTCTCGGGGGCGGCGCGACACCAGCGGCGGCTAAGAAAGATCTTAGAGCTGGAGCGAAACCGCGTTTGAGCGGTGGCGCGCTCGGCCGCGGGCACTCACCTTGCGCATGGTCGTGTCCGTCCGAGCGTTTCTCTCTCTGTGCGGTACCTGTGGAACCATCACGTTTGCCTGGCCGCACTCTGCTCCTTGTCGAAGACAACGAGGACAACAGGGTCATCTATTCCACCGTGCTGCGACACCTCGGGTACACCGTGGTGGAAGCGGAGGACGGCGCACAGGCGATTGCGCTCGCGCGCAGTGTGCTGCCCGACCTCATCCTGATGGACATCTCGATCCCCGAGGTGGACGGATGGGAGGCCACCCGCATTCTGCGCGGCGACCCGGCAACGAAGAGCATCCCGATCATCGCGCTCACGGCGCATGCCCTCGCTGACGATCGGCTGCGCGCGACCGAGGTGGGTTTCACCGCGTATCTCGCGAAGCCCATCGAGCCGCGCGCCGTCGTCGCCGAGGTCCGCCGATGGCTCGGGCACGAAGCTGACGGCACCGCTAGCACGCTTGACTGAAGCATCGACTCGACGCGGGCCGCGACACGAAGAGCGCCGGCTCGCGATCGACGTCGGCCTCGCGTACGCCGGCGCGTGGATCGTGGGCATGGGGTTCGGCTTCGGTATCCGACGGGCCGGTATCTGGGACAGCGGCACCGGCTGGGAGCGCAGCCTGCTGCGATGGTTCCACGCGCAAGCGCTTCCGGGATGGCTCGACGCCGTCGTGCTCCAGATCCCGCTCACCGGCACGAACCTGACGATCCTCCCCGCGATACTCGTTATCGGGTGGTGGCTCTGGAAGCGCGCGCGACGTCCGGTCGACGCCCTTCAGCTCCTCGTCGTCTCGATCGGATCGCTCTCGCTCAATCCGACGATGAAATTCATACTCGGTCGAGATCGTCCCGATCTCTTCCCGAGGCGCGGGATGTACAACTGGGCATCCTATCCGAGCGGGCACTCGATTCTCACGCTGGCGCTCTACTTCACGGTCGCGCTTCTCCTCTATCGTGAGCGCGGGTGGCGCTGGCCCTTCGTCGGCGCCGCGGTTGTCTGCGTGGCGAACGCGTACTCGCGCCTCTATCTCGCGGTGCATTGGCCCACCGACATCGTCGGCGGCCTACTCATCGGGTTGGTGTGGCTGCTGGGAACGTGGCGCGCCTTCGCGCTCTTTCGCGCTCGGCGCGCCGCGGACGGACCCGAGGTGACGGCGCCCATTGCGAGTGCCATCGCCTCTCTCTGACGCCTCACCGTCGCTTCGGATCATCCACCCTTTGTATCGCACGGTGGATCACGCGTACCTGCCGCCTCGCTTCGGCGGACGCGAGGGCGTCCGTTCGTCGCTCGAGCCACGCCACCTCGCGCATCAGCGCGCGATAGCTCTCGAGCCGAGCCGCATCGAGCTCGCCCGATTCGAGCGCCGCGAGCACCGCGCAGTCCGGCTCGGTCATGTGAGCGCAATCGCGAAACCGGCAGTGTTCGGCCAGCGCCTCCACGTCGGAAAACGCGGCCGCGACGCCGCTTCCGTCGCTCCAGAGCTGAAGCTCGCGCATGCCTGGCGTATCGATCAGCAGCGCGCCCGACGCGAGCCGTACGAGCTCGCGATGGGTGGTGGTGTGACGGCCCTTGCCGTCGTCACGCACGTCGTGGGTCCGCAGGCGCGTCTCGTCGAGTAGCGCGTTCACGAGCGTCGACTTCCCCACCCCACTCGATCCCACGAGCACCGCCGTTTGACCGGGCCGCAGGAGTGGGGTGAGCTCGTCGAGGCCGGTCCCCTCCAGCGTGGAGATCGCGACGACCTCGACGCCGGGAGCAACCGAAGCGACGGTACACCTCGCGGCCGCGACCTCGTCAGATTCGGCGAGATCCGCCTTCGTGAGTAGCACGACGGGCATCGCGCCGCTCTCCCACGCGAGCGTCACGTAGCGCTCGAGCCGGCGCGGATTGAGATCTCCATTCACCGACGTTGCGATCAGCGCGACGTCGATGTTCGCGGCGACCACCTGGGCCTGCGTCGTATCGCCCGCGATCTGACGCACGAACGCGCTGGAGCGAGGCAGGATCGCCTCGATCACCTCGAGCTCGGCGCTCGATGCGCGCACGGCAACCCAGTCACCGACCGCGGGGCGGTCGATCGCCGAGGTACTTTGCACGCGCGATCGCCCGGGCAGGATCGCCGACGTGTCTCCGTGTTCGGTGCCGACGACGTACCGATCGCGGTGCTGCGCGATCACACGTGCCGCGAGGCGGCTCGCGCCGAGTCGTGATTCGGCCTCGCGCGCGCGACTCGTGCTCCAACCGAGCGCGAGAAGCGCCGGCGAGATGCTTTCTTCTGACATGATGCACACTCTCCATGGATCGAGCGCGCAGTGCGCTCGATGGGCGATGACCGGCCGGCGCGGCGTGCGACGGCGTGCGTGATCAGGCCCTGACCGCTACCAGGTTGGCGCGGACGGGAGGTGCGGCCACTCCGCGAGTCGACGTTGCAATCGGTCGACTCGATCGGATGGATGCACCGTCGTCAGGCGGCGAGGAACGCGGCCAGGGTGACGACGGCAGAGACGGCGGTACGCAGAGGCGCCTCGAAGAGTGTGCTCGCGCGGAGTGCGCGTGCGTCAGCATTCTCGCGGCGAAAGCGCCGCGAGTCAAGGGCGGAGACCTTCGTTGACTCGAAACGATGTGCTACGACGCGACGACCAACACGCCGATGCGCCAGATCATCGGAGAGTCGACATGTCGAAGCCCTGCATGTCGGCGAACTCCTGGTTCTCGCCGCCCATCGCCCAACAGAACGTGTAGTTGGTCGTGCCACAGCCAGCGTGGATCGACCACGACGGCGAGAGCGCGACATCACCGTCGCGGACGACGAGATGTCGAGTGGCGTCCGGTGTTCCCATCATGTGGAACACCACGGCGTCGGCGGGAAGATCGAAGTACAGGTAGACCTCCGTGCGGCGCACGTGCGTGTGTGGGGGCATCGTGTTCCACACGCTTCCCTCGTGCATCGCGGTCACACCCATCACGAGCTGCGCGCTGCGCACTCCGTTGACGTGGATGTATCGCGCCAGCCGGCGACGGTTGGCACCTTCCGGCGTGCCGAGCTCGGAAGCGTCCGCTTCGTCAGCCCCGACGCGCATGGTCGGATGCTCGGCGTGCGCAGGATAGCTGACGAGGAAGTACCGGGCGGGCGACGCGGCATCAGCGCTGGCGAAGCTGATGTCGTGCGCGCCGCGTCCGACATAGAGCATGTCGCGCTTGGCGAGCGGATGCGTCGTGTCGTTCACGCGCACCGTGCCCGCCGCACCGATGTTGAGAATGCCGAGCTCACGCCGCTCGGTGAATGAGCTCGCACGGAACCCGTCGGGCGCCACGAGCGCGATCGGCGCGTCGAGGGGAACGATGCCGCCGAGCGTGACGCGGTCGAGGTCGACCATCTCGAACCGCGCTTGGCCGGGCAGGAAAAGTCCCGAGACGAGAAAATGCATGCGCAGTTCCTCGGCGGTGAGGCGGCTCGCCTGCTCTGGAGTGGGGAGATAGCGCATGGGCGTGATATGGGATCCCTGAGGTCAGCGAGCGCTCGTCATTCCACTCTCGCGCCGTTCACGACGACGCCACGGCGCGCCAGGCGCGTGACGTGCTCGATCACATCGGGCTTGGCCACCTTGTCGAAGGTGCAGTCCACGAGGCGGATGTCGTCGATCGTTCCCTTCTCGAATCCGCGCAGGTAGAGCGCGAAGTTGCTCTTGCCACTCGTGACGCGAAGCATCTCGACGTCGCGCACCACCGGTGGGAAGGCGCCGTTCGCGCCCTCCTCGTACAGGAAATCCACGTGCAGAACCGCGTCGGCCACCTGCCCGACCGTCACGTCGCGCATGTAGATGTGCTCGAGCGTGCCGCCCCGCATCGCGTTGCTCTTGAGCCGGAGCGCGCGGTCGAGGTTCGGGCTGTCCATCTTGCAGCGCTCGGCGTAGATGTGGCGCACACCGCCCGAGATCTCGCTGCCGATCGTCACGCCGCCGTGTCCATCGCGCATCTCACAGTCGCGGATGACGATGTTCTCGCTCGGCACGCCAATGCGTCGGCCGTCCGCGTTGCGGCCCGACTTGATGGCGATGCAATCGTCCCCCGTGTCGAAGATGCATCGCTCGATCAGGACGTCGCGGCACGACTCGGGATCGCAACCGTCGTTGTTCGGGCCGTGGCTGTCGATCGTCACGCCGCGCACGGTCACGTTGGTGCACAGCACCGGATTGATCTCCCACATCGGAGAGTTCCGGATCGTCACGCCCTCGATGAGAACGTTGCGGCACCGATAGGTCTGGATGAATGGTGGTCGGAGCGCGTCGTTCACGGCGAACACGCGCTGCGCGACCGGCACGCCATCCTCGACCATCTTCATGAGGCGGCTGCGGGCCGGCTGCTGATGAAATGTCCCCGGCGCCTCGCCCGGGCGTGCACTTCCCTTCCACGCCCACCAATTCTCGTTCGAGGCGCGACCATCGAGCGTGCCTGCGCCGGTGACCGCGACGTCCACCGCGTCCAGCGCGTAGATGAGGGGCGACAGACCCATCAGCTCCATGCCCTCGAACCGCGAGAGCACCTGCGGCAGATACGCGCTCGGATCGGTGAGAAAGGCGATCGTCGCGCCCTCGGCGACGTGAAGGCTCACGCGGCTCTTCAGATGGATCGGGCCGGTGATATACGTTCCGTCCTTCACGACGACTCGTCCGCCACCTGCTGCATGGCACGCGGATATTGCTCGCCGAAATGCGTCCGTGCAGTCGGTCGTGCCGTCGCCTTTCGCGCCGTAGCGCGCGATGGGGAAATCGCGCGCCTTGAATGTCGGCGGCTTGATCCGCGCGAGGATCGATGGCACTCTCGCCCATCCGTGCTCCTCGGCGCCTGGCACGGCGCCCACGCCCGCCGGCGACGCGCTGACAAGTCCGGGAAGCAGCGACGCGACCCCCGTCGCCATGACGGCCGCCTTCACGAAATCGCGGCGTGAGCCCGAGCCGCTCACCGCGCGGGGCTCAGCTGCAAGGCCTCGATCGCGGCAATCGGACCGCGCTCGCGAATCGCCACGAGGTCGTCGGAGACGAGCTCCACGAGCCCAGGAACCGCGGACAGATCTGCACCCCACAGCTCGACATCGCTGCACACATCGCGCACGAAGGCCGCGATTGCGGCCGGCGAGTCCGTCACACCATTCCATCGCGCCTGGATCGAGTCGCCCACGGCGTCGGCGGGCACCGGCAGACCAGCCAGACGTCGCGCCGTGTGCAACTGCCCATCCTGGAACGCGAGGAATCCCGCCAGGCCGAGCGCGAGCGCGCGCGGCACTTCGCCGGTGCGCCGTGTGTAGTCGAGGATGCTCGGCACCACGCGCACCTTGAACTTCGTCGTCCCCTGGAGCGTGATGTCCCAGAGCAGGTGATGCAGGAAGGGGTTGGCGAAGCGATCCATCACCTCGCGCGCGAACGCCTCCGCACCGGGCACGTCAACGCTCGGCACGATCTCGTTGAGGAGTGCGCTACGGAGAAATCCACCGATCACCGGATGCTCCACCGCCTCGCGCACCGTGCTGCAGCCGGCGAGGATGGCCAGCGAGACAAAGCTCGTGTGCGCGCCGTTGAGCAGCCGCACCTTGCGGAGCCGGTACGGTGTGATGCTCGGGGCAACGATGATGCCCTGATCTGCCGCGGGAAAGCGCAGTCGCGTACTGAGGTCGGCGTCGCCCTCGATGGCGAAGAGGCGATACGGCTCGCACACCGTGATCATCCCGTCAGCATAGTCGAGGATCCCGTCGAGCTCCGCGGCGTACTCAGCGCTCGGCGCGCCAGGCACGATCCGATCGACGAGCGTGTTGCAGAAGCGCACTCCGTTGAGCCAGGGCTGAAACTCCGGCTCGACCGACCAGTGCTGCGCGAGCCGGCTCACGATGTCCTTCAGCTTGTCGCCGTTCCCTTCGATCAACTCCGTCGGTATGACGACCGGCGCACGCGCCGCCTCGAACCGGAACGCGCGCGCACGATGCAGCAGGAACGCCGTGAGCTTGCCGGGAAATGATCGTGGCGGTGAGGCCGCCGCTCCGCCGGCCGCGTCGGTCTCGTCGAAGGTGATCCCGATCTCCGTCGTGTTGGAGAAGATCAACTCGAGATCGGGGTTCGCCGCGCATTGCAGCACGTCGTTCCATTCCGTCGCGGCGGAGAGCGCGCGGCTCACTGAGGAGACGACGCGGAACTCGCGCCTTGCGGCGCCATCGACGAGCCCCTGCATCACCAACGTGAACAACCCGCCCTGCTCGTTGAGCGCACGATCGCGACCGCTTCCCGTCGAACCGATCATGACGACTCGCCCGCCGAACGTGCCCTGTCGGTTCGCCTCGTCGAGGAGCGCATCCACGAGTCCTCGGAGCAGCGCGCCAGTCCCGAACTGCACGGCGCGCTCCGGCAGCGTGAGCTGTTCGGGCGTCGGCAAGGTGAGATCGTCGCGCGCGGCGACGGAGGAGATCGTCGCCGGTGACAGTGTCGGTCGCGACGTCATCTAGAGTGTGACTCCTTCCTTCCAGATCGCGATCTCACGAATTCCATTTCGCTCGTTGTTGGTGGTGGCCGTTCCACTCGCGACGTCGAGCACGTAGGAGAGCAGCTCGTCGGCGGTCCGGTCCATCGCGGCGGGATCGTCGAGGAGTCGGCCGGCGTCGAAGTCGATCCAGTGCGGCTTCTTCTGCGCGATCACGGAGTTCGACGACACTTTTATCGTCGGCACCGGAAATCCGAGCGGCGTGCCCCGCCCCGTGGTGAAGAGGAGCACTGTCGCGCCGCTCGCCACCATCGCGGTGCACGATACGCCGTCGTTGCCGGGCGCCTCGAGGAGCGCGAGCCCTGGCGTGCGCACCGGCTTTCCGTATCGCAGCACCGACGTCACCGTCGAGCTGCCTCCCTTCTGCACCGCGCCGAGGGACTTCTCCTCGAGCGTGGTGAGCCCGCCGGCCTTGTTGCCCGGCGAGGGATTTTCGTAGACCGGCTGGCCGTGCGCAAGGAAGTAGTCCTTGAACGAGTTCACCATGCCGACGACCTCGCCGTACACGCGCTCGTCGACGGCGCGATTCATCAGCATGCGCTCCGCGCCGAACATCTCGGGCACTTCGGTGAGCAGCACGGTGCCACCCGCCGACGTGAGTCGGTCGGCGACACGACCGAGCAGCGGGTTCGCCGTGATGCCGCTGAACCCATCCGAGCCGCCGCACTTGTTGCCGATGACGAGGCTCGATGCCGGCACGGTCTCGCGCCGGTCGTCCTTCATGCGCTCGAACAGCTCGTCGATCGCCGACACCCCGGACTGCACCTCGTCGAACACGTCCTGGGTGTTGAAGAAGCGGATCCGGCTCCGGTCCACGTCCCCCGCTTCGGAGAGCAACGCATCGAGCTGATTGTTCTCGCATCCGAGGCCGAGGACGAGCACTCCGCCGGCGTTTGGATGGCGCATCAGACCGGCGAGGACCCCGCGCGTACGTCCGAGATCGTCGCCGAGCTGGCTGCACCCATACGGATGCGCGAACGCGTGCACGCCGTCGATCGCGCTGGCGAAGCGCTCATTGGCAGAGCGGGCGATCTTTTCCGCGGCCCAGTTCACGCAGCCGACCGTGTTGATCACCCAGATCTCGTTGCGTGTGCCCACGCGTCCGTCGGCGCGCCGATAGCCCTGCCACGTCCGCGCCGGCGGCACTGCGTCGACCGCGCGCGTGGGCGGCGCGTACACGTATTCGAGCGTGCCCTCGAGCTGTGTCTTCAGGTTGTGCGAGTGAATCCACCCGCCCGCCTCGACATCGGCCGTGAGCTTGCCGATGGCCCAGCCGTATTTATGGACCACGTCGCCCGCGTGCATCGGGTGCAGCGCCGCCTTGTGTCCCGCCGGCACCGCCTCGCGCACCGTCACCGGTGCGTTTCCCGCGCTGATCACATCGCCCGGCTCGAGAGGATCGACAGCCACCGCCACGTCGTCGTCCGGATGGACGCGAACGCTGCGCGCGAGACGAGCCGCCGTCTCGGTCACGTCGTGGCGCCCGCGAGCGCCGGTCGATCCATTGAGGGTGCCGTTCCGTTGGACGACGCTGCGGCGACGTTGTAGGTCTCGCGTGCGAGATCGTACGCGAGCGAGCGCGCCATCGAGTGCGCCTCGTCGAGCTCTACGACATGTCGCGCGACCTGCCCGGCGAGCCAATTGGCGTCCACGCGACGAGACAGGTCGTGCCGCGCCGGGATCGAGCAGAAGGCGCGCGTGTCGTCGTTGAAGCCCGCCGTGTTGTAGATGCCCGCCGTCTCGGTGGTGAGCTGCCGATAGCGCGTCATGCCCTCGACGGAATCGTGGAACCACCACGCGGGACCGAGTCGCACCGCCGGATAGTGTCCCGCCAGCGGCGCGAGCTCGCGCGAGTACGTCGTCTCGTCGAGCGTGAAGAGGAGCACGCGGAAGCGCGGATCGCTGCCGTACGCGTCGAGCAACGCGCGGAGATTGCGCGTGTACTCGGTGCGCAGCGGGATGTCAGCGCCCTTGTCGGGACCGAACTTTCCACTCACGACGGAGTTGTGATCCCGCAGGGATCCGGGATGGATCTGCATCACCAGTCCGTCCTGCGTGGACATCTCCGCCATCTCCATCAGCATGTGCGCCTCGAAGCGACGCTGATCGGCGATGTCGGCCTCGCCGCGGCGCGCCTTGGCGAACAATCCTTCCGTGACGCTCGACGGGAGCCGCTCCGTGTACGGCTCCTCCACCGCGTGATCGGTCGCCGTGGCGCCGAGCGTCTTGAACACGGCGCGGCGCGCGACGAGCGCCGCGCGGAACGACGCGTATCCCTGAATCGGCCCGCCCGTCACCTTCTCGAGCGCAGCGAGCTCACTCGCCCAAGACGGAGTGGCGAGGCGGAAGAGCGCGTCGGGGCGGAACGTCGGGACGACACGCCCCTTCCATCCCGACTCGCGAATCGCCTTGTGATGACGCAGCTCGTCGGTGGCTGCGTCCGTCGTCGCGAGGACTTCGATCTTGAAGCGGTCGAAGAGTGCCCGCGGTCTGAACTCGGGCGACGTCAACCGCTCGGCGATCTGATCGTAGATACGATCCGCCGACTCGGCGCAGAGCCGCACGCGCACGCCGAACAGCTCGTGCAGCTCGTAGTCGAGCCACGCCCGTGACGGGGTTCCGCGGAACAGATGATAGTTCGCGGCGAAGAGCCGCCACACTTTCCGCGGATCGCGCTCGATCGCCGCACTCGGATCCCGCGCCGGCACGCCGAGCGACTCGAGGGAGACGCCCTGCGAGAAGAGCATCCGGAAGAGGTAGTGGTCGGGCGTGATCAGGAGCGCCGACGGTTCCGGGAAGGCGCGGTCCTCCGCGAGGAGCGACGGGTCGACGTGGCCGTGCGGGCAGACCAGCGGAAGCGCGGCGATCCCTTCATAGATGTCGCGCGCGATGCGACGGACGGTGGCGTCGGCGTCGAAGAAGCGATCCGGATTGAGCGTGAAGGCGGGCACGTCGGAGGAACCCATGGTCGTCACGAGCGGGATCGAGGACAGGAGCGGTCGCTCAGGGGTGGCACTACGAGACGCTCATATTGCTCTTTGAGGGAGCAATGTCCAGCGGACACCTGGCAAGAGGTGCCGGCGAAGGCGAGTCGAGCTCTTGTGCGGGGAAGCGAATGGTACGAATGTTCGCGCAAAGAACAAACTCGGCGTTCAGTGTATGCGTGCCCTGGTGGCAACGCAATATCTCCCCTGCCCAGCAGATGAGGAAGATCAATACCCGCAGTTTCGTTCGCGCAACACGCTGGACGCCCCGCGAGATCAACCTGCAGATCCTGCTCAACCTCGTCCGCGAGCACGAGCCGATCTCCCGCGCCGAGCTCGCTCGCCGAATGAAGATCGGACGAGGGATGGTCACCTACCTCACCGCGGAGCTCATCTCGCAGGGCGCGCTCTACCAGGGCGATACCGTCGACTCCCCACGTGGGCGCCGGCCGCAGATGCTCTACGTCCGAACGCACGACCGCCTCGTCGTCGCCGTCGATGTCCGCTTCAGCAGCACCTTCATCATGCTCACCGACTTCAGCGGCCACGCCATCGCGCTGGAGTCGTTCGACACGATCTATGATCCGCTCGCACTCGTCGCCGAGCTGAAGCACCGAGTGGCACGGCTGCTCGCATCGCACGGCGAGGGGCGCCACTGCGAAGGGCTGGGGCTGGTCGTTCCCGGCATGGTCGACGCGACGACCGGCCGTGTGCTCAATGCACCGCAGCTCGGCTGGCGCAACGTGGACATCCGCAAGCCGCTCGAGGAGGCGCTCGGTCTGGCCGTGCAGGTGGAGAATGCTCCAATCGCGTGCGCGCTCGCCCGGATGTGGCTGGGCCAACCTGGCGCCGCCGTGCCGACGGACTTCGTCTACGTCACGGTCTCCGATGGCATCGGCTCGGGCGTGGTCGTGAACGGCCAGGTGGTGCGCGGCCAGACCAACTCCGCGGGCGAGTTCGGGCACGTTCCCCTGATGGACGGCGGACCGCTGTGCCTGTGCGGCGGACGAGGATGCCTCGAGGCATTCACGTCGAATCTCGCAACGGTGTCGCGATACCTCGGCGCGGACTTCTCGCCGGACACGGTGCGAAATCTCGTGCACAGCTCGAACGTGACGATCGCCGATGTCGTCACGCGAGCGCTCGCGCGCGAGCCGAGGGCGGTCGCCGCGCTCGAAGAGACGGCGCGTCATCTCGGCGCCGGACTCGCGGTGATCATCAAGACGCTGAGCCCGACGCAGATCGTCGTCGGCGGCGAGATCACCGAGGCGTGGGAGCTCCTCGCCCCAGTGATCCGCCGCGAGATCAGCGCGCGCGCACTCACCGATCTCGCCGCGGCCACGCCGATCGTACCGGAGCTGGCGACGACGTACCCGCGCTTGCGCGGAGGGACGGCGTTGATTGCGGCGCCGAGGTTTGCGGCGCCGAGGATTGCGTGACTCCGTTCGGGGTCAGAGCCCGGGGTCAGAGCCCGGGGTCAGAGCCCGGGGTCAGAGCCCGGGGTCAGACCCCATTCTACTGCGCCAACGCGCTCACGCACGCCCCCGCCCCTCGCCGGTATCCTGCCTGAAAATTGGCGAGGCGCTGTTCCCTCGTCCCGTGCCCCATCAGTGACGCTCGCGTGACGATGCGATCATCCAGCCGACGATCGCCGGTGAGCTGCGGGGTTGGATCGCCGGCGGCGGCGAGCCCAAAGAATGCCTCATCGAGATCCCCCGCTTCGAGTGTGCCGTCGCGTGCGGACTGCTGCGTGAACACGCCCGCGAGGCAGTCCGCCGCCGCCTCGTTCTCGTACGGGATGCGCGAGTCCTCTCCGAGCTGGACGACCACCGCGTGCCCCATCTCGTGCGCGATCACCCCGATGGCCGCCATGTCGCCGTCCGTCCCGAGCTCGCGCGAGGCTGCACCCGCGAGCTTCGCGAGAAACATCTCGTCGAAGTAGATCGCGTTCCGCGTCGCACAGTAGGCGGCATTGTTTGCGTGCATCACGCCGCAGCTCGTGCGCACGTCGCCGCGGTACGCCTGCAAGCCGGGCGGGATGAACCGCGTGCCGAGCCGGTCGAACCGGTCGGTCCACATCGCCACGAGGGCCTGGTACGCGCTCGCGACTTTCCGGTTCGACGCGACGATCTCGGCGTCCGAGAGCTCTGCGGCCGACATTCGGTCGAGCCGGACTTCCGGAACGCTGACTGCGCGGGCATCGCGGGGCACGAGCACCGTTGAAAGCGCGACGAGCGCCGTGAGCACGGCTCGGCGCAGCCCGGCTTTGCGAGCGGAATGCATGGGGTACCTCCTGCTCGTACTACCCGCGGGCAGTCGCAGGGTTGCGCTGTGAGGCGCTATCTTGTTCAACGAACGTTGAAGTCCCGACCCGGTAGCTCAGCTGGTTAGAGCAACGGACTTTTAATCCGTAGGTCCTGGGTTCGACTCCCAGCCGGGTCACTATCGCCGCGATCGTCCGCGGCTCGCGACGTCGCGATGCGCCGAGGGTGTTGGACAGCGCGCCAACGTCGAGCGAACAGCTGCAACCTGAGCCCGGTAGCGCGCGTTACTCGCACGATTGGGGACGCGTCTCAATTTGTTGGGCGGTGAGATTGCTACTCGACGCGAGGAGCGCAAACTCGCACCATTCCCGGGCCTCGAGTCTTCCGCTGGTCGGACCGCAAGCGGATCGAGGGGGTATCAGGTAGATTCGTGCAAAAGAGTTGCCGGCGCGCCGCGCCGTAGAACACGCCCCGCCTCCCCGGCGGATTGAAGAACTTGTCGACATACGATCGCGAGGAGGCTTGATGAGCACGACGCTCGGGCACGACACGGTGGACATCCTCACCGAGGCACCACCTGACCGCAACGCCTGGAAGTCGATCATCGCCCGCTATCAGGGCTCCGACGTCGCCCGCTCCGTGTTCCAGATCGTCTCAACGCTCGTTCCGCTCGCGATCGCCTTCGTCGTGATGTACTGGTCACTTGGCGTGTCGTACTGGCTCACGGCGCTGCTGACGTTGCCGACGGCTGGCCTGCTCGTGCGCACGTTCATCATCATGCACGACTGCACGCACAACTCCTTCCTCCCCTCAAGGAAGTGGAACGACATCGTCGGCTATGTGACCGGCGTGCTCACGCTCACGCCGTTCGACCAGTGGCGTCGCGATCATGCGCTGCACCATGCGTCGTCGGGTGACCTCGACCGCCGCGGCCACGGCGACATCAACACGCTCACCGTGCGCGAGTATCTCGCGCGCGACACGTGGGGGCGCTTCAAGTATCGCGCGTTCCGTCACCCGTTCACGCTGCTGGGACTGGGACCGCTCCACCTGATGATCAATCAGCGCTTCCGTGCCGCGGGCTCCGTGGCCACGCACGACAAGCAGGCGCGCGGTGTGTGGACGACGAACCTCGGCATCGCCGTCGGCTACGTGTTCTTTGGCCTCCTGTTCGGCTTCAAGGCAGTGGCGATCATCTACCTTCCCAGTATCTACCTCGCCGGCGCGTTCGGCGTATGGTTGTTCTACGTGCAGCATCAGTTCGAGGACGCGTACTGGGAGCCGCATCAGGAGTGGGACTACGTCACGTCGGCGATCGCCGGCAGTTCGTACTTCAAGATGAACCCGATCCTGCAGTGGTTCACGGGAAGCATCGGCCTCCATCACGTGCATCATCTCGGCCCCAAGATCCCGAACTATCGGCTGCAGGCGGCTCACGACGAGAACCCGATGTTCCACGACGTCACCGTGATCACCGTGGCGAGCACGTTCCGCCTTCTCGGGCTCACGCTGTGGGACGAGGACGCGCGTCAGCTGATTCGCTTCAAGGACGTGCCGCAGCTCGTCGCGAAGTAGAGACGCGCCTAGCTCTTCCAGTGTGGCGCGGCGCGGCCGACGATCATCGCGATCGGCAGGCCGACGAACGGGATGTGACCAACCAGCACGACCACCCAGTTCGTGTTGATCGGCGCCACACGATGCGTGAAGAGCGGAATCACGAGCATCGACATCGCGACGTAGACGAGCGGCCCGAACCACACCGCGACGTCGAGCGCGCCGAGGCGCCACGCGAGCATGCGTGGGATGAGCTTCGACGCGCGCAACGCGAGCAGGAAGATCACCGACCACGCGAGCGCAACGGTGAAGTGAAGCGCGACCCCGAGCGCGAAGGTCGCGGCGCCGCCCCTGAACGCGGCCGGTCCGATCAGCGCGCTCGCGATCCCCTGGAACAGCTTCTCGACCGTCGTGGTACCCATGACGACGTACAGCACGGTGGCGAAGAGGCCGTCGAGCACGCCCACGGCGATTGTCGAGGCAAGGATCAGGAGTGGGGCGCCAGGCGCCGTTGCTCCAACCGCACGGGGCACGTCACGCCGCATGGCGGGCGATGCGCTTTGGCTCCCTTCGCTCATCGCGGCGTGGGCATCGGTGGCTTCGCGAGCCACTCGCCCCCGTCCACGACCATGATCGCCCCGGTGATCCAGGAGGCGGCCGGCGACGCGAGGAACGCGACCATGTTCGCCACGTCGGTGGGCGAGCCGAAGCGCTGCAACGGGATCATCTTTTTCGCGTAGGCCTCCATCGCTTTTTCCTGCGCGAAGAGATCCACCACGCCGTCGGCCGATGGCGGCGGCGCGAACGCTTTCTTGACGCCCTCCGTGGGAATTGGGCCAGGCGCGACAGAGTTCATCCGCACGCCGTCGCGCGCCCATTCGAGGGCGAGCGTCTTGGTGAGCGCATCGATGCCGGCCTTGGCCGCCGTCGCGTGCGCCATCAGCGGCCAACCGCGATAGTGCAGGGTCATCGAGATGTTCACGATCGACCCGCCGCCCTGCGCTCGCATCACCGGCAGCACGGCCTGAGCGCAGAAGAAGGTCCCGTACAGATCGATCTCGATCACACTCTTCCATGCGTTGGGCGTCAACGATTCCGACGGCGCGTAGAAGTTGCCCGCCGCGTTGTTGACGAGCAGATCGATGCGACCCTGCGCGCGCTGCACCTCGGCGACCATCGCCTGCACTCGCTCCGGCTCGCGCACGTCGACGGCGACGCCGCTCGCCTTGCCGCCGGCGGCGCGGATCTCCGAGGCAGCTGCCTCGACGCGCTCGAGCTTGCGGCTCGCGAGCACGACGTGCGCGCCGAGCGACGCGAGCAGGTCGGCGATGCCTCGGCCGATACCGCTTCCCCCGCCGGTGATCAGAGCGACCTGACCGGCGAAGAGATCGTCGCGAAAGACCGACGCGTGGCTCACGGGTGGAGCTCCTGAAGGGGGACGATGAGGTCGTGCAGCACGATCGCGACCGCGGGTGCCTCGTCGGGTGGAGCGACCGAGAGTGCGAGCGCGAGCTGGACGGGCGAGAAGGAGCGACGATGATGCGGTGTGATGCCGTGCGACGCCAGCCCCGCGTGATGCTCCGGCGTCCCGTATCCGACGTTCGTTTCCCAGTGATAGTGCGGGTGGCGCCGAGCGAGCGCGCGCATGAGCCGGTCGCGCGTCACCTTCGCCACGATCGACGCGCAGGCGATCGAGTGACAGCAGGCGTCGCCGCCAACCACTCCGGTGTGCTCGATGCCAAGGGTTCGGATCGGGTTGCCGTCGATGAGGACGTGATGCGGTGCGATCGCGAGCCGGCTGATCGCGCGGCGTATCGCGAGCACCGACGCGTGATAGATGTTGATCCGGTCGATCTCGCGGACGGAGGCCGCACCGACGGCGATGGCGAGGGCGCGCTCGCGTATGCGCGTTGCCAGCCGCTCGCGGTCGGGAGCGGCAAGCTCCTTGGAGTCGTCGACGCCGCGGATGCTGCGGGCGTCCGGCGCCATGACGACGGCGCATGCGACGACGGGGCCCGCGAGAGGGCCCCGTCCGACTTCATCGACTCCGGCGAGGAGCGGACCGCGCGCCATGCGCACCTCCTGCTCCAGTGCGCTCCAGCGGCGCGGCACAGCCGGGGTGGTGGGTCTGCCTTTACTCCGCCGCGGGAGCGCCGGTCTGCGGCACGGTCACGCGAACCTTACGCTCCTTGATGCGCGTCGCCTTGCCCGTGAGGTGGCGGAGGTAATACAGCTTGGCGCGACGGACACGACCGCGACGCACGACCTGAATGTCGGCGAGCATCGGGCTGTGCAGCGGGAAGATGCGCTCGACGCCGACGCCGTTGGAAATCTTGCGCACGGTGAAGGTGGCGCTGACGCCGGACCCGCGACGGGCGATGCACACGCCTTCGAACGCCTGGATCCGCTCCTTCTCGCCTTCCTTCACGCGAACGTTCACCCGGATCGTATCACCGGCGCGGAAAGGAGGAAGGTTCGTGCGGAGCCACTCTTTCTGGGTTTCGATGAAGGCATGCATATGACACTCGGGGCCAGAAGGCCCGGTTTGAGGCGGAAAGTGTTTAGACCTGGCAACTTAGCGGGCCTCCTGGGATCAGTCCAGTCCCCCGGCTCCTGCATCCGCGCTGCCTCACCGACCAGAGGGGGAAGCGTCCGTCGGGTGATCGGTCGCGTCTCCTCCCCCGAGCCGCCGGCCCGAAAGCCTTGCGGGTGATATCTTCGGCTGCGCCGGTTGGCGCGCACGTCTCGGGTGCCGCACCTTCCCTTTCGTCATGCAGTCTCGAGACACGCCAGCGACGCCGCCATCCGTGACCATTCCCAACGCCGCGGTCCGCTCCCGACTCGATCCACGCACCACTTCGTCACCCCTGGCGAAGTCGCCTGAGGCGAGCGGGAGCGTTCGCGCGGCGTGGTGGGTACTTCGCCTCGCCACCGCGGCATGCTTCGTCGGCCACGGAGCGTTCGGAGTGATCGGCAAATCAGATTGGCTGCCATTCTTTCAACTCGTCGGAATCGGGCCGTCGCCCGCCTGGTGGCTGATGCTGCTGGTCGGGGTGATCGACATCGTGGTGGGGCTTTCCATTTTCGTCGTCCCCATGCCGGCGACGCTCCTCTATGCAGCCGCCTGGACACTCTGGACGGCCGCACTTCGCCCGCTCACCGGACTGTCCGTATGGGAGCTCGTCGAGCGTGCGGGCAACTTCGGCGTTCCCATCGCACTACTCGTGTGGTCGTGGGATGCGTCGGCGCGGCGGACGCTCTTTCGCCCTCTCGACCGCCGGGCGCTCGGCACGCGAGCGCCGCTCGTCGCGAACGTGCTGGCCGTGACGACCGGCTTGCTGCTCATCGGCCATGGCGTGCTCGCGCTGGAAGGCAAACCGCTGCTGGACAGACACCTGCTCCTCTTCGGTCTGCCTCCGGTGGCGCTGGCGGCGCAAGGATGGATCGAGGTATCACTCGGACTTGCCTGTGCGCTGACACGTTCCCGCGCGCTGATGCTCCTCGCGTTCGGATGGAAGCTCGCCACCGAGTCGCTCTACCTTGCCGCCGGAGCGTGGGGCTGGGAGTTCGTCGAACGAGGAGGGAGCTACGGAGCGCCGCTCGCATTTGCGTTGCTGGCGGGCGCTGCGATGTCAGTGTTGCGCGCTCGTCGGACTCTTCCGACGGATGGGCGAGCGGCGTAGCGAGGCGCCCGAGCGCGGGAGGGTTGGAGTCCAGCCCTCCCGCGTCGATGCGTGTCACGGCGCCGTCGTCAGCTCCGACTTCGCGTAGGTGACGACTGCAGTGCCGATGCGTTGCCCATGCTCCAGGCCGCGCTGCACGTCCGTGGGATAGTGGATGCCGCCATACACACGCGAGATGCCCGCCTCGTCGGCCATCGCGGCGAACTCCGAGGCGCCGTCTGGGAAGAAGTAGCCCAGCACCTGCGCGCCCGCGCCCGAGAAGGTGGAATGTCCCGAGGGATAGGCGGGAAAATTCGGAAGTCCGATCACGGTCTTGATGAGCGGATCGAGCTGTGTGGGCCGAGGGTTGAAGTACTGGAACTTGGTTCCCCAGCACGCGACGGCGGCGTCGTGCATCGCCATGTTCAAGATGGCGAACACGCGCGATGCGCGCACCTCGCTCATCTGCGCGCTGCGTACGCGATCGGCGGCGATCGCGTTCCAGTGGCCCGGCGGCGTGTAGGTTCCGGCACCGTCATTCCATTTCTGAGCGATGGCGACCTGATCGCGCGTGAGATGATCGACGATGTCCTTCACCTTTGCGACGTCGGCGCGCATCTCGACCGACGACGTCGCGGGCGGCGGCGGGGGGCTGACGGCGATGAGCTTGTCCGGCGTGATGGTCCACGTCTTCACGAGCCCGAAGTTGGGCAGCATGGGCGGACGAACGGGCGCTTCGAGGCTCTTCCACGCCAGCTCACCACGCGATGTCGCAGCATCCGCAAAGCCTTGCCACTGTGTCGGCGTGCCGACGGCGTTCCGCATGCCATCCGCGCCGGCTCGCACGGTCACCAGCGCGGCGATTGCCTTGCCGAGCGCCAGCCCAGCTGCCACGTCACTCGCCGTCGCACGACCCGACAGTACGGCGGCCTCGCGTTGTTCGGCCGCCTTCCTGGTGATCTCTTCGACGGCGGCCGGAAAGAGCAGCTTCAGCATCTCGGCCGTGACGCCTGACAACACTGCGTCCTCGGATGGATACGACGGCAGATCGTTCGGCTTCACGATCGTGGTGATGGCCGGATCGGTCCTGGAGGGCGCGGGCCGATTATAGCGGTACTTCCAATACCACGCTGCCTTCATGGCCTCGTACTGCGCCACGCTCACGTAGCTGTACGCGCGTGCCGCGTAGGGTGGATTGGAAAATGGAAACTCCGGCTGGCCGAATGGGTTCTCCGCGTCCGGCGCGGGATACGTGCCATCGGCGCGAGGAATCGGAGGCAGGTTGTACCGCGCGACGAGCTCGCGCTCGATCTCGTTCCAGCGCAGCACGCCATCACCCGCCCAGTACGCGACGGCGCGCTGCTGCGCAGGCGTGGCGCTCGCTTGCGCCGACTTCACCGCGGCGAGCTCGGCGACATACGCGGCACTCGTCGGTGCGACAGGCGCTGGCACCGAGACCTGGTCGGGTCCCGTCAACACGATCATGCGCCAGGATCCCGCATCCGGGTCGACGTTCGACGCCTGAACCGGAGGGAAGATCTGAGTGGGCTGCACCGACTTGTCGCAGCTTGCGAGCGGAACCAACGCGGCGCTCAGCAACCCGTACGCGAACGTCCAGTTGGTTCGCTTCGCGCGCTCGCTGACCGGATCCGGGCGGCGCGCTGCGCGATCAGAGATGAAGCGCATAGGTGAAGCCGGTCATGATGGAGGTGGACTGGCCCACGTTGCGGCCATTGAGAACATGCGCGGCGCCAAGGTCGAGACGAAGACCCGAGACGCCCGGGAGGAAGTACATGACCTCGGCGTGGCCCATCGTGTAGTTCATCCGATTCGAGACGAAGGGCATGTCCTGGCGACGGATGTCGCTTCCGCCGAGCGTGCGCTGCGTCGTGAGGCCCACCGGAATGCACCATCGGCCGAGCTGCCAACCGACGGTGCCGCGATAGACGGCGACGTCGGGCATCTCGACTTCGCTGGTCTGGAACAGCCGGTCGTTGGTGTAGTACGCGGGGCGATCGATCGTGACGTTCTGGCGAAACATCCGCTCGCCGAAGCCGTCGATGAACCACCCGGTGCGGTCCTGCAGGTGCATCGCACCGCGCGCGGTGATGCTCCTGCTGTGCAGACCGATCGACATCGGCAGGAAATCCGGCGTATAGTCGCTCGTCGGCGCGCCCGCCGCCGCCACGGCGAGCACCTTCAGTCGGGCGCGACCGGCGATGAGAGGATTCATCACGCGGTACTTCGCCATGAGAGTGAGATCCTGTCGACCGCTCAAGCCGTGCAGCACACCCTCCGTGGCCTCGGTCCATACGTATGGCAGCGACGCGAGCATGGTGAGCCGAGGGGCGACGCCGTACGCGATGCTCGACGTAACGCTCCGCGTTCTGACGGTACCGATGTTCTCGTTCGCACGCTTGCTCGTGCCTTCCCAGTACTGGTTCCACGTGTCGTGGCCGTACATGACGGTGGCGTGCAGCTCGCGCGGCTGGAGCATTTCCGCATCCTCGAGCGTTTGCGCATGTGTGGTACGCGCACCGGCGAACAGCGAGGCGAATACGCCGGCCTTCAGCGCGCGCAGCGCGCGAGCGGTGTTGCGCCGAGGCCGGGTGCGCGGGGTCGCAGTGGGGAGCATCGTGTGGGAGACGCGGAAGGGAGATGGCGCCGCGGTGGTGAGCGGGGAGCGGCGTGACGGGGCCAACCTACCACGCACCGGACTCGGCGCGCAAGGATTCCGTCACCGTCGGCCTTCCCCTTTTGCTCCGACAGAAGCAGCGGGCGCGCCGGTGGTGGCGACGCGGTCACTCCGTGGAGTCGGGCTCCATCGCGTCGCGATCCCGTCGCACGCGGGTCAGTCGCTCGCCTTCCGACTCACGCCACCGCGCGATCTTGCCGTGATCGCCGGAGAGGAGGATCTCAGGAACGCCATGGCCGCGATATTCCGGCGGGCGCGTGTAGCTCGGCGCCGAAATACCACGCTCCCAGAACGAGTCGCTGAATGCGCTCTCGTGATCGCTCATCGCGCCGGGCAGCAGCCGCACCGTGGCATCGATGACGGCGAGCGCGGCCGGCTCACCACCGCTGAGGACGAAGTCGCCGAGTGACAGCTCTTCGGTGGCGAGATGCTCGGCTACGCGCTGGTCGACGTCCTTGTAGTGACCACAGAGAATGGTGAGCTCGGAACCGGCGGCGAAGCGCACCGCGTCGGCCTGCCCGAAGCGCCGACCGCGCGCGCTCATCAGCACGATCGGGCCGGTGGGCCCCAGCGCATCGACCGCTTCGAAGAACGGCTCGGGCTTCATCACCATCCCGGGTCCACCTCCGTACGGATAGTCGTCCACCGTGCGGTGCCGGTCGTGCGTATGATCGCGCAGATCGACCACGCGGTACGCCACCTGCCCCGCCGCCGCCGCTCGCGCCGGGATGCTGATCGCCAGTGGGGCGGCGAAGAAGTCCGGAAAGATCGTGACGACGTTGATCTTCACTCGAGCAATCCGTCCGGCGGCGTCACGACGATGCGACGTGTCGCCTTGTCCACCGAGGCGATCGTGCGCTCGTCGTACAGGATGAGGACCGTTTCGGCCTCGCGCGGTGGGGCGCGACGCACGTCGAGTGCGAGTCCCTGCGGCAGGTCGTATGTCTCCTCGACGGTACCCACGAGCTCTCCCGAGGCGAGCTCCACGTGCATGCCGAGCAGCTCGTGGATGTAGACCTCGTCGTCAGCCGGCGCGGGAAGCTCGCCAGCGGGGAGCAGGAGATAGCGACCGCGCCAGCTTTCGGCGGCGTTGCGATCGGGCACCTCGGCGAACGCGATGAGAAACCCCTCGTTGAAGGGGCGGCTCGAATCGACGTGGAGCTCGATGCGGATTGGCGCGAGGTCGCCGGCGGGCGTTCCGGCGAATACACGACGGCCGGGCGCGAAGACCGCGTCCGGCGCGTCGGTGATGGCTTCCACGACCACTTCGCCGCGAATGCCGTGTGCCTTGCGGACCAGCCCGACGATGATGAATTCGGACATCGTCATCGAACGGGCTCGCTGCTACGCGTCGGCGGGCGGCGCCTCGGAGACCGGCACGGCCGCCGCCTGGAGCTTGCTGGCAAGGCGCGTTTCGTGACGCTGCTTCAGGACGCCGGCCTTGCGGAGGAGCGAGCGCACCGTGTCGGTGGGCTGCGCGCCGACGTTCAACCAGTAGTTGACGCGCTCGACCTCGAGGTTGATCGCCTTGTCACCCGTGCGCGGCTGATACTGGCCGACGATCTCGATGAACTTGCCATCGCGCGGGCTCTTCGAGTCGGCGACGACGATGCGATACATGGGAGACTTCTTACGGCCTACGCGACGCAGGCGGATCTTGACGGCCATGTGAACAGCTCCTGAAGCTTCGTGAAATCGCTGGGCTCCTCGCGTGCTCGGGAGATCCGAGTCGCACCCAGGAACTACATGGTGGTGGGTGGGGAGTGGGGAGTTTGGCGTGAAAGCGTTTGCCGTGACCCCCACACCCCACTTCTCACCGCTCTTACCGCATCCCTCCAAACATACCTGGCGGCATCATCCGGCGTCCTCCACCAGGACCTCCACCACCCGCGACCTTCTTCATCATCTTCTGCATCTCGCGGAACTGCTCGAGGAGGCGATTGACCTCCTGGATCGGGCGGCCGCTTCCCTTGGCGACGCGGGCGCGGCGCGAGCCGTTCATCAGATCCGGCTTCTTGCGCTCCGCCTTCGTCATGGAGAGGACGATGGCCTCGAGGTGCTTCATGCGCTTCGGGTCGGCGTCCTTCACCTGCTTGAGCATCTTGCTGTTCACGCCGGGAAGCATCTTCATCAGCCCCTCGAGCGGGCCGAGCTTCTCGAGCTGGCGCATGGCGGTGAGGAAGTCCTCGAGGTCCATCCCCTCCTTCCGGACCTTGCGCTCCATCTTCTTCGCCTCTTCCTCGTCGAAGGCGCCCTGCGCCTTCTCCACGAGGGAGACGATGTCACCCTGCTGAAGGATCCGGCCCGCCATGCGGTCCGGATGAAAATCCTCGAGCGCGTCCGTCTTCTCGCCGACGCCGATGTACTTGATCGGCTTCTTGAGGACGCCGTAGATCGACAGCGCCGCGCCGCCGCGGGCATCGCCGTCCATCTTCGTGAGGATCACGCCGGTGACGTCGAGCCGCTTGTCGAAGCCCTGGGCGATCTTCACCGCGTCCTGGCCGGTCATCCCATCGGCGACGAGCAGGATCTCATCGGGCTTGATGGCTTCCTTGAGCCTCTCGAGCTCCGCCATCATGTCTTCGTCGATCTGCAGTCGGCCGGCGGTGTCGACGAGGACGACGCGATCGCGAGCCCGCCGCGCCTGGTCGATGCCGTTCCGCGCGATCCGAATGACGTCCTGGTGGCCGCGCTCGGCGTACACCGGGATGTCGAGCTGCTGGCCGAGTGTCTCGAGCTGGTCGATCGCCGCCGGACGGTAGACGTCGGCGGCGATCATCCGCACCTGGCGTCCCTCGGCCTTGAGCTTGCGGGCGAGCTTTGCGGCCGTGGTGGTCTTACCCGAGCCCTGCAGTCCGACCATCATGACGACGGTCGGTGGCACCGAGCTGAGCTTCAGCCCTTCGCGCCGCTCGCCGAGCATCGTGGTAAGCTCGTCGTAGACGATCTTGACGAGCTGCTGTGCCGGGGAGACGGCCTTCAGCTGCGAGACGCCGACGGCCCTTTTCTCGACGCGCTCGAGGAACTCGCGAGTGAGCGCGAAGTTGACGTCCGCTTCGAGAAGGACGCGCCGCACTTCGCGCAGTCCGTCCTTGATGTCGGCTTCGGTGAGGACACCGCGGCCGCGGAGGCGCGAAAACGCGGCCTCGAGTTTCTCAGAAAGCTCATCGAACATAGCCTTGAAGCTTAAGGGACGGCGAATCGTCAAACAAGCTGTGAACGGTGAACGGTTTACGGTGATCGGCGGGCTTTGGGACGCCTCAGCGCACGAGGGCGGCCCGCGCTGGACCGAAAACCGATCACCGATCACCGTTCACTGCCGTCATAGCGCCCGTGCCCCCTCCCCGAACCGCCGCTACTTTAGAGCCCATGGCCAAGGCACAGCGCAAGGAAGAGATCCTCAAGTCCGAGCTGCCCCCGACGTTGCCGTTGATGGCGTTGCGGTCGACGATCGTCTATCCGCTCGGCACCATCGCCGTGCAGATGGGAGCTCCGGAGAACCTGGCGCTGCTGCGCGGCCACGAGGAGGCGGGGCTGGTGGTGGCTCTCGTCGTCGCCAGCGGCGACCACGACGATCCGATCGACTCCCAGCGGTTTGTCGGACGGGTAGGGGTGGCGGCGCGGGTGCACGAGCGGATCAACCTGCCGGGTGACACGGTCCAGATCACGCTACAGGGCCTTCGTCGCATCGTGATCGAGGGGATCGACCAGAACGATCCCTACCCGATCGCGGCGATCCGGGCGGCCAAGGAAACTCCCGCCGACCCGTCGGAGCTCGACGACCTGGTGACGCGCGTCGTGTCGGCGGCGGAGACGCTGGCCGAGCTGGTGGACCGGATCCCCGACGAGATGCCGGCGATCCTCAAGATGAACGTCTCGGACCCTAGCCGGTTCGCCGATCTCGCCGCGACGAACATGAACTTCCGCATCTCGGACAAGGACGAGGTGCTCCAGCGGCTCGACGTCGGCCAGCGGCTGCGGTTCATCCTCAATCGGCTCGAGCGCGAAGTCGCGCGGGCGCGGGTGATGGAAGACGTGAAGCGGCAGACGGAGATCAAGATCGAGCAGCACCAGCGCGAGTTCTATCTACGCCAGCAGCTACGCGCGATCCAGGCCGAGCTCGGCGAGGCCGACCCCGGCGAAAAGGAAGCGGTCGAGCTGCTGAAGAAGGTCGACGACGCGAAGCTCCCCGAACGGGTGGGCCAGGAAGCGCGCCGCGAAACGGAGCGTCTGCGACAGCTCTCTCCGGCGTCGAGCGAGTATCAGGTCATCCGAACGTATCTCGACTGGATCCTCTCCCTTCCGTGGAACACCCGGTCGGGCGATGACGAGATCGCTCTCAAGAAGGTCGAGGAGACGCTCGACGACCGGCACTATGGCCTGGGCGAGGCGAAGGAGCGGATCATCGAGTTCCTCGCCGTGCGCAAGCTGCGCGGCGGCGATCCGCACGGCCCGATTCTCTGCTTCGTCGGCCCACCGGGCACGGGCAAGACCTCCCTCGGCGAGGCGATCGCCGGCGCGATCGGCCGCGAGTTCTACCGGATCTCGGTGGGCGGCGTGCGCGACGAGGCGGAGATTCGGGGACACCGGCGCACCTATGTCGGCGCGATGCCCGGCATGCTGATCCAGGCGCTGCGTCGCGTGCAGGTGAAGGATCCGGTGCTGATGATCGACGAGATCGACAAGATGTCCGGTGGCGGACCATCGGGTGATCCGACGGCAGCCATGCTCGAGGTGTTGGATCCGAGCCAGAACGACGAGTTCGTCGACCACTACCTGAACCTGCCGTTCGACCTGTCGGGCGTGCTGTTCATCTGCACCGCCAACAATCTGTTCGACATCCCTGCCCCGCTGCGCGACCGGATGGAAGTCATTCGCATCGCGGGCTACACGGTGGAGGAGAAGGTCGAGATCGCGTGGCGCTATCTCCTGCCACGGCTCCTCGAAGAGCACGGGATCTCCGACAAGGACATCCAGTTCACCGACGAGTCGCTGTCGTTCATCTCGAATCGCTATTCCCGCGAGGCGGGCCTTCGCAACTTCGAGCGCAACCTCGCGGCGATCATGCGCAAGCGCGCCCGCCGGAAGGCGGAGGGCGAGGAGGGCGCGTGGGTGATCGACGTGGAGAAGGTGGAAGAGGTGCTCGGCATCCCGCGCTACGCGGTGGAGTCGGCGGAGCTGATCCCCGAGGTGGGCGTCGTCACCGGGCTCGCGTGGACGGCAACGGGCGGCGACCTGATGGTGATCGAAGCGCTGCGCATGAACGGCAGCGGGCGGATGACCGTGACGGGACAGCTCGGCGACGTGATGCGTGAGAGCGTGGACGCGGCCTACTCGTACGTCCGCTCGCGCGCCGCGCAGATCGGCATTCCCGATTCGGCGTTCAAGGACTACGACATTCACGTGCATCTTCCCGCGGGTGCGATCCCGAAGGACGGACCGAGCGCGGGCATCACGCTCACCCTGGCGATCGCGAGTGCGCTGTCCCATCGCCCAGTGCGCCGCGACCTCGCGATGACGGGTGAGGTGACGCTGCGCGGCAAGGTGCTCGAGATTGGGGGAGTGAAAGAGAAAGTGTTGGCAGCGTATCGCGCCGGTCTGCGCCAGCTCATCATGCCGGCGATGAACGAGAAGGACCTGCGCGACGTGCCGGACGAAGTGAAGAAGCAGATCACCTTCACCTTCGTCGATCGGATGGACGAGGTCCTGCGCATCGCGCTGCTTCCGCCGGCCGAAAGCGACACCGCACCGCCGGACGACTCGCGTGCGTTGGGCGGATCGCATACGGAAAGCGCGCAGAAGGTGCCTGTGACGACGGAGCCGAGTGCGCTGGGGTCCGGCGTGGTCTCACCCGATGGCCCCGCACTCGACGATTCCCTGCTCGACGAGTCGTCGCTCGACGAGTCGCCGGAGGACGAGGTTACTTCCCGAGTGTGATCCCCGCGACGGGGACGACGTCCGTCCCCATCGCGTCAGGCAGGTCGCTGAACACCACGAGCGCGCGGTCGCCGATCGTGTGAGGCAGGATGGAGATCGTGCGCCCCTTGTGCGCGAAGGTGGCGCCGCCGCCCTCCACCACGCGCTCCGGCGCGCCGGTGCGTTGCGACGTGGCGCGCACGAGCACGTCGGAGAATTCGGCCGCCTCGAGCGCCGAGTCCCACACGAGCGCCCAGACGATGCCGCGACCGCCCTTGCCCTCGACGACCATGAAACGGTCGCCATCCCAACCATCCGCGGCACGCGCCGCCGTGTTCGGATCGTGCAGGAAACGATAGATGTAGAGGCGCGTGCCGAACTCGCCCATGTCGTTCTCGTATACCTCGGTCGCACCGCGCGGCGCGGGAAGCACCACCGACGTTGGCTCGTCGGGCGGTGAGCCGAGATAGAGGGGCGGGTGCATCACCTGCTCGGTCGAGCGTGGGATGTCGGTGAACAGGTTGACGTTCCCCTTCTTCTGCTTGACGCGATGCACGAACTCGGCGCCGGTGAGATACGGAAAGAGCAATGATTCCTGGATCACCATCGGCGCCGTCGCGAACACCGGCATCTCGCCCTGCCGATTGCGAATTTCCTCGCGAATGCGCTCCCAACCACCCGGCAGCTTGGCGGCGATGTTCTCCGACCCGCCGACCATGATGCCGACCTGCTCGAACTGCGCCTGTCCTTCCACCAGCGCCTGCGCGGCGGAGAGGCGGTCGTTGTCCGTTCCTGCTTTCTGGAGCGAGTCCAGGTTCACATACTGATCCTGGAGCGCGTGCACGAGCTCGTGGGTGATCGTGATGCCGACGGTCTGCTCGTCGGCACCGTTCACGACGTAGAGCGACTTGGCCGCCGGGTCGTAGTAGCCGACCACCTGCTCACTCAACACGCGAAGGAAGAACGCGCGCAGGTCCATCGAGTCGGGGATGAGCCCGAGCAGCTTGTACGCCGACTCCTCACCGGCGAGCTCCTTGGCCGGCGATGCCTCGTCGAACTTCTTGAGCAGGAAGTCGCGCACCTGTTCCTTGGTGCGCACCTCGACCTTGGGGGGCGCCTTGAACTTGAGTCCAGTGGCCGCCTCGATGCGCGGTATCGTCTCCGCGACTTCACGCGCGTAGGGACCATTGCCGGTGTCGGATCCACGGTTGCATCCAACGAGCGCCAGCGAGACGAAGGCGACCCCGAGTGTCGTCGAACGCACGATCACTCCTCCCACTCCACCGTGCGGCCGACCATGAGGCCGACGACGCGCGCCACGTCGTGCCCGCGCACGACGATCCCTTCGTCGAGCAGCTGGCGTTCCAGCTCCATGTCCAGCGCGGCGCGCTCGGCGCCGGAGGGTGCCGTGCTCTCCGCCGTTGGTGGAGTTGCCGGTGCCGGCGCGGCGGCGGACGGAGACGTCGCAGCGCCGTAGCTCTCGACGGGCGCGGGGCGAGTCGCGAATGCCGCCTCGAGCTCGGCGCCCAGTCGCTCGAGCGCGGCGAACCCGTCGCGCGCGATCCGGTCGAACGGCACGTCGCCGTTCGCGCGTGCACCGTTGGCGCGCTCGGCCTGCCCGCGCCGAGCCCACGTGCGGCGCTTCGCGATGAGCGACTCGAGATGGGGCGAATACGCGGCAGTGGCCTGCGTGTGCGCGCACGCCTCGTCGAGCGCGTCGATCGCCTTGTCGGGACGGCGGCGTTCCGGCACCCATATATCGGTGAGCTCGATCGCGGCCCGTATGGCCGCGTCGGTGACGACGACGTGATGATGCTTCGCCAGCGAGGGCACGCGCGTGCGGAGAATCTCGAGCGTCTCCGCCGGCGACAGCTCCCGCACGGTGATCTTCTGAAAGCGCCGCTCGAGCGCCGGATCGCCGAGGATCCAGCGCTCGTACTCTTCGTCCGTGGTGGCGCCGAGCATGCGGAACTCGCCACGAGCGAGTGCAGGTTTGAGCATGTTGGCGGCGTCCATCGCCGAGCCGCTCGCGCTTCCCTGCCCGATCAGGTTGTGCATCTCGTCGACGAACAGGAGTGCGTCGCCCGCGGCGCTCGTCTCGGCGACGAGGGCGCGAAGCCGTTCTTCGTACTGGCCGCGATACGTCGTGCCGGCGAGCAGCGCCACCGCGTCGAGCGAGAGCAGACGCAGATCGCGCATCGCGACCGGTACGGTGCCCTGTGCGATGCGCATCGCCAACCCTTCGGCGATCGCCGTCTTCCCGACGCCAGCGGCGCCGACGAGCGCGGGATTGTTCTTGCCCTGGCGAAGCAGAATGTCGATCGTGCGCGCGATCTCTTCGTCGCGGCACCGGACGATCTCGAGACGCCCGGCGCGCGCGTCGGCGGTGAGATCGCGCGTGAACCGCGCGAGCGCTCCGGAGTCGGAACGATCGGGACGGAAGGAGTCGTCGATCACGGCAATGCGGGAAGAGAGGGTTGGGCGCGAAGTCGTGGTGCGGTCGACACCCGAAAGGAGCATCACGCGCTGGCGCGGGCGCAAGGACCGCGGCGCTCGAGGCTCGCGGATCCCTCGACTCGCTGCGCTCGCTCGGGATATCCTACGCGCGTGGCGCGCTCACGGTTTCCTACCCCTGCCCGACTCGTTCGTTCGATCGCGCCAAGCGCCGGCTGGCGTCAGAGCGCGGTGGGAAAGACCCGGCCGAGGAGACGATCGCCCCAGATGAGCATGACGACCGCGGCCGGTGCGAGGAAGACGCCGAACGGCACGAGCGGAAGCTGGAGTGGCGAGCGCGTCTCGCCGAGCGCGAGCTCGGTCTGCTGCGCGACACGACCGCGACGCAGCATGGCGATTGGATAGACGATGGCGAGGAACGCCACGGCGCCGATCGTCGCGCCGACGAACACCGTCGCGATCGACCGCGCCGGACCGAGCGCGGCACCGACGAAGGCCATGAGCGTCATGTCGCCCATTCCCATCGCTTCGCGTCCGAGCGCCGCCTCGCCGAGCCACCCGACGATGGCGATCAATCCCGCGCCGGCACATGCGCCGACGAGCGAGTCGAACGGCCCGGCGAACATCGCCGAGTCGCCGAGGAAGGGAGCGAGCAACGCGCCCGCGAGCATGACGATGAGTCCCGTGATCGTGAAGCCATCGGGAATGAGGTAGTGCTTCAGGTCCGTCAGCGCGACGCCAAGCAGTAGCGTGATGAACACCGCGAGCCGCAGCGCGGTGAACGACGGACCATACAGGCTTACACAGGCGAGCCAGAGCAACCCGACGGTCAGCTCGAGCGCGGGATAGATGAAGGAGATCCGTTCGTCGCAGCAGCGACAGCGCGCGCGGAGCACGATCCAGCTCGCGAGTGGGATGTTCTCGAACCAGGCGAGCTGGTGGCCGCAGTTCGGGCAACGCGAGCGCGGACGGACGACGCTGAGGTCGTGCGGCCAGCGTGCGATGCAGACGTTGAGGAACGATCCGACGCACAGCCCGACGAGAAGGGCGTACGCACCGGCGAGCACTGGAGGTATCACACGCGGAGCTGATAGAGAAAGATGCCCGTCGCAACGGCGACGTTGAGCGACTCGACGGCGGAGCTGATCGGAAGCGACACGGACTGCTCCACCCTCGCGCGGCCCTCGGCGGACAGGCCTGCGCCTTCGTTGCCAACGAGAAGCGCCAAACGATCTGGCGCGTCCAGCTGCTCGAGCGGCGTCCCCGCCGCATCCGCTCCCCAGACCGTGACGGCATGAGCGGAGCGGAACGTATCGAGATCGGGCCAGGTAGAGATGATGGCGGGACTGTGGAAGAGCGCCCCCATCGCGCTTCTGACGACTTTGGCGTTCCAGAGGTCAACGGTGCCGGGCATCGAGATCACCGCCGCGGAACCGAGCGCCGCGGCCGTGCGAAGGATCGTTCCCACGTTTCCCGGGTCCTGAACTGCATCAAGCACGACGAGCCGGGCCCGATTCGGGAGCACGAGCGACTCGAGCGGCTGTTCAGGAATCTCGGCGATGGCGAGGACGCCCTGGGGAGAGTCGGTTTCCGCGGCGCTCGCAAACTCCAGCGGGTCGATCTCGGCGAGATCGATCTGGCGCAGGCGCAATGCGTCGAGCAGAGCGGCGCCACGAGGGGCGTCGCCGAGCTGTGGGGCGACGAGGGCACCACGCAGGACGAGGGTTGAACGCAGCAGCTCCTCGACGGCGCGCACGCCTTCGGCGACGAAGAGCCGCTGTCGCTCGCGGGCCCGGCGACGCTTGAGGTCTCGGGCTAAGGTGAGAAGCTTCAAGGCGTTAGGATCGTACCGTACAGGAATGGCTCTTGCCTATTGTAGACCGCGATCGCACTGACCTGGAGAAACGATGAAAAGATATCTGGCCGGCGTCGCGCTGGCGGTGACATTGACGGGCTGCGGGGTCTCCACGCAACAGGAGATCGACATGGGCGCGCAGTATTCGCAGCAGATCAACGCGCAGTTGCCGATCGTGAACGACCCCGAGGCGAATCGCTACATCAATGTGCTCGGCGACTCGATCGCGCGGTTGACGTCGAGGAACGACATCCCCGATTGGAAGTTCTACATCGTGGACAGCAAGGAAGTGAACGCCTTCGCCGTTCCCGGTGGATACATCTACGTCAACCGCGGCCTCATCGAGCGAACGCAGCGGATGGATCAGCTGGCGGGCGTGCTCGGTCACGAGATCGGGCACGTGGTGCGGCGGCACTCGATCAAGCAGATGCAGCAGCAGCAGGGCGCGAACGTCGGGGTGACCCTCGCCTGCGTGCTCACGAGGATCTGCGACAATCAGGCGGGCCAGACGGCGATCCAGGTGGGAGGCACCGCGCTGTTCGCCAAGTTTAGCCGGTCGGACGAGACGGAAGCGGACGACGAAGGGATCAGGAACGTGGTGCGCGCGGGGATCAGTCCGAACGGCATTCCGGAGATGTTCCAGATCCTGCTCAACGAACGCGAGTCGAATCCTTCATCGGTGGAAGGGTGGTTCTCCACGCACCCGATGGAAGAAGACCGCATCGCGAACACGCGCGCGTTGATTGCGCAGATCAGTCCATCGGTGTTGCGGACGCTGACGCTCGACTCGAAGGCGTTCCAGTCGTTCAAGTCGCGAGTGCGCTCGCTGCCGCCCTCACCAACGCCGCGGGCTGCTCGCTAACGCGTTATGGGGAGTGGGGAGTGGGGAGTGGGGAGTGACGGCAACAGCAACAACACGGATGCGCCGCGCTGATGCGCGGCGCATCTTTCGTTGATGAGCACTCTGCCACCGGTCGCACTGACCATCGCCGGCTCCGATTCTGGCGGTGGTGCTGGCATTCAGGCCGACTTGAAGACGTTTGCGCGGTTCGGCGTGTTCGGCACGTCGGCGATCACCGCCGTGACCGCGCAGAACACGCTCGGTGTGCGCGCCTGGGAAAGCGTCTCGCCGGCACTCGTTCGCGCGCAGATCGACGCCGTGGCGGAGGATCTGCGCCCTGCGGCGATCAAGAGCGGCATGCTGGGCGACACCGACGTCGTCCTTGCCGTGGCCGATGGGATCTCGGCACACCGTCTCGCGCCGTACGTGCTCGATCCGGTCATGGTGGCGACATCGGGTGATCCCCTGCTCGCCCCCGATGCGGTCGCGTCGATCGTCGAGCGGCTCTTTCCGTTGGCTACGCTGGTGACGCCGAACCTCGACGAGGCCGCGTTGCTCATCGGCGAGCAGGTGACCGATATGAGCGGGATGGAGCGAGCCGCGCGAATACTCGTCGATCGTCTCGGCGCTCGCGCCGCGCTGGTGAAGGGCGGCCATCTCGCTGGCGTGGAGGTCGTCAACGTGCTGTTCGACGGGACACGACTCCAGCGGTTCTCACACCCGCGAGTGGCGACGACGAGCACGCACGGCACGGGGTGTACGCTGTCGGCAGCGATCGCGGCGCAGTTGGCGCTCGGCGTCGGGCTCGAGCGCGCCGTGGAGCTCAGCGGCGCGTATGTGTGCCGGGCGCTGGCGCGCGCGCCAGGCCTCGGCTCGGGCCACGGCCCACTGAATCACTTCGCGTAACGTCGCACGTGCCGAATGGCATCCCCGCGAGTACCGTTCGGCCGATCGTGTGTCTCTGCCTTCGCCGTCGCGCCTAGAGCGTTCTGACGAAGCGCTCGACCAGCGCCTCGAAGCGCTCGCCCACCAGGGCCGTCGTCTCCAGCACTTCCGAATGCGAGAGCGGATGCGGCGAGATGCCAGCCGCATGATTGGTGACGCAGCTGACGCCCGCCACGCGCATGCCGATCGCTCGCGCAACGATCACCTCGGGCACCGTGGACATGCCAACGGCGTCCGCACCCAGTCGCGCGAGCATGCGCACCTCGGCGAGTGTCTCATACGTTGGGCCGAGCAGTCCGCAGTAGACGCCCTCACGCAGGGCGAAGCCAAGCGCCGACGCCTGATCACGCAGCGTCTGCGCGAGTCCAACGTCGTATGGCTCGCTCATGTCCGGGAATCGCTCGTCGCCCGGCTCGACGGCGCCGATGAGCGGATTGCGGAACATGAGATTGATGTGATCGCGGATCAGCATGAGGTCGCCCGGCTGGTAGCCGGCGTTGATGCCCCCCGCCGCGTTGGAGACGAACAGCGTGCGGGCGCCGAGCGCGTGGAGCACACGCACCGGAAAGCCAGCGAGCGCCGCGTCGTGCCCCTCGTACATGTGAAAGCGGCCAGCGAGCGCCACCACTCGGTGGCCGGCGAGCGTGCCGGCGATGAGACGTCCTGCATGGCCGACCACCGTCGCCGTCGGAAATCCCGGCACCTCGGCGAACCGCACGGAGACCGCGTTGGCGATGCGATGCACCAGCCCACCGAGTCCCGAGCCGAGAATGATGCCGACGCTTGGCGCCTCATCGCCGATGCGACGAACGATGGCATCCGCGGCGACCGACGCGGCGCGCGCGCCGTAGGGCGACGTCGCACTCACGCGAGCTCCGCCCGCAGCGCCGCAATCTCGGCGCGCGCACGCGCCGCGAGCCGCGCGCGCTCCTCCGTCGGCAGAAAGCTCGACTCGAAGCCGTTCATCGCCATCTCTGCCAGGTCGTCGAAGGTGAACTCGAGCGATTGCGCGGCGTGGACGTACTCATCGGTGAGGGTCACGTCGCTCATGAGCCGGTTGTCCGTATTGAGCACGACGTTGAGCCCGCGGCGGAAGTATTCCCGGAGCGGGTGCGCTTCGTACGACGGCGTCGCGTGCGTCTGCACATTGCTCGTGAGGCAGATCTCGAGCGGGATGCGCCGCTCGTTGCAGTAGTCGGTGAGCGCGCTGTCCTCGATCAGGCGAGTGGCATGGCCGATCCGCTGCGCACCGCACACGTGAACGGCCTCGCGCACCGAATCGGCGCCATCCCCTTCGCCGGCGTGGCAGGTGCACGCGAGGTCATGCTTCAGCGCGAAGTCGAACGCCTCGGCGTGCAGGCTGGCCGGATTGCGCGCTTCGCCGCCGGCGAGGTCGAAGCCCACGACGCCGTGGCGCCGATATCCGACCGCGAGCTCGGCCAGCTCGCGCGACACGCGCGGCTCGAAGTTGCGGATGGCGCAGACGATGACGCGAGCCACGATGTCGTGATCGCGCTCGGCGCGCGCCAGTCCTCGCAGCGGTGCCTCGACCGCCTGCTCGAGTGTGAGCCCGTCGCGCACGTTGAGAATCGGCGAGTAGCGCACCTCGATGTAGCGCACTCCGTCGCGCGCCGCGTCCTCGGCCAGCTCATAGGCAATGCGCTCGAGGGCTCGTTCCGTCTGCATGACGGAGAGCGTCACGCTGAAACGCTCGAGGTAGTCCTCGAGGTCGCGCGCGTCGTCGACTCGCATGTAGCGACGCAGTGATTCCGGATCGGAGGCGGGCATCGGCCGCCCGAGCTCGAGCGCGAGCTCCAGCATCGTCGCCGGCCGGACGGAACCGTCGAGATGACAGTGCAACTCTGCTTTTGGAAGACGACGGAGCAGCTCGCGGTCGAGACGAGGGGTCATCCGTCGAACTGGCTCGCTGGATCCGCTGTGTCCCGCTCCCGATTCGGGACAAGGCGGAGCACCGCGCCGGCGAAGAGAGTCGTGGTCGCCGGGATCGGCAGGCCGCGGCTGTCGGTGACGAGGAGTGACCCAGCACGAACGGCGTCCGCGTCGGCCGCGGCGTGGAGCGCCACCGCATCGAGCGCAGTACCGCCGGCCGCGGCGTCGTAGCCCTTGCCGTTGACGAACACTCGCAGCGATTCCGTCACTGGGGTGTCCGGCTGATGATGCGGATCTCCGCCGGTGCGGTCACCGGCTGCGATCGCGTGCGGAGATACTCCATGAACGCATCGAGATCGCTCGTCTCGAGCACCTCGGTCTTGATCGCGGCCTTGGTGAGCCCGAGCCCGTCGCCGCCGGTCGCGAGGAAGTCGTTGAGGATGAGTCGATACGTACCCTTGGGATCGATCCGCTTGTTGCCGGCGAGAGTCGCCGAGACGAAGCGCGCGTTGCCGCTCTTGGTCGAGTCGTACGTGATGCTGACTCCACTGACGTGCGCATTGAGGCGACGCGATACCATCCGCGCGAGGTACGTCTGCAGGGACTCACCGGTGAGCGTGATCCGATAAAGCATGTTGCCGAACGGCTGAATCTCGAACAGCGATCCGTAGGTGGCGGGGCCCTTTCGGAGCGTGGCCCGGATGCCGCCGTTGTTCATCACGGCAACGTCACCCTTGCCGCCGGCCCGCATTGCGTCGGCGATCAGGTTGCCGAGCGGATATTGGTCGCCTTCACGCGTGAAATCCGCCGCGATCGTCGCGACCTGCTTGTTGACACGCGGCGCGACCCGGTCGACGGCCTGTTTCACGATCGCCGCGACGGCGGGGTCAGGACGAATCTCGTCGGTGTTCACGTCGCGCACTCGATGCGTGACGCCATCCGGCCCCAGGTCCACGACGTCGAGCGCGGTGCCGCTACTGCGCGCCTGCACCACCGCGATGCCGCTGATCGTTGCGTTGACGAGCGAGTGGGTGTGGCCACTGATGATCGCGTCCACTCTCGATCGAAGGTGACCCGCGAAGGTGATGATCTCGCCGGCGCAGCCCGTCTCGCCGGTGCGGTCGCAGAACGCGCCGTCGTGGGCGAGCACGATCACATAGTCGGCGCCATCGGCGCGGAGCTGGCGCGAGAGCTTGTCGACGACGCGCGCGGGGTCATCGTCGAACGTCAGGTTGCTGACGTTCGCTGCGCGCGTCGTCGTTGCGGTGAGGATCGACGCGAGCCCGATCACACCGATCCTGAGCCGGCCCCGCACGATCATCGTGTCGTTCTGGATCCACGGCACGTCGCGTCCATCCTTGTAGCGCACGTTCGCGCCGAGGAACCGGTATCGCACGTCGCGCATCCGTGCGCGCAACGTGTCCTGCCCCCAGTCGAATTCATGGTTGCCCAGCGCGGCCGCGGCGTAGCCGATCTGATTGAAGATGCGCGTGACCGGCCGGCCGAAGGCGAAGTTCGAGGCGGGCGTGCCCTGGAACTGGTCGCCCCCGTCGACGATGAGCACTTCGCACGCCGGCGATTTGCAGGACGCAGCCTCGTCGCGGATGGCCCCGGCGAGGTACGCCGCGCCGCCGCGCAGCTTCCCCGCGTTGTCCGGACGCGGCTCGAGCGCTCCGTGAAAGTCGTTGGTGCCGAGGATGCGGAGCCTGGTGGTCGGAATGGGACGACCGGTGGCCGGCCGGGGATCCGCGCTCGCGACGGACGCGCCGACCGCGTGGGCGTCGTCGCGGTTGGTTCCGCGAAGCTGGGCGTAGAGCGCCGGCACCGCGCTCGCCGGCTCGATGCGCCAGTTCCTGGTGAAGTAGTCGTCTGGCTTGAGCGTGCCAGCTCGCTTCATCTCGTCGAAGATGAGCTGGCGGATGTCCTGCTGTTTGTCGAACACGACGGGAGCGTCGGCGAGCATCGAGTAGCCACCGCCGCCCGTCTGCCGATAGTTCGTGAGCGCCAGCGTGAAGCTGTCGGTGGGTGCGACCGGACGTCCGCCGTGCTCGAGTCGCGTGACGCGCTCTCCGACCGGACGCGAGACGTCGAGCGTGTAGTCGACGCCAGACACGATGTCGAAGTCGTAGCCCGGAACGGTCGGGTCGACAGTGGCCCTCCCATCGGTCGCCGTCCGATAGTAGCGAGCGCTGTGCTCGAGGTATTCGCGAAGCTGACGGCCGCTGATCTTCACGACCCGCACGGTGTTGTCGTACGGATAGAGCGCCTGCACGTTCGCCGCGGTGATCGGACCGGAATCGATTGCCGCGTCGAGCGAGTAGGCCGCCGCCGAGGCGAGGTCCGCTCCCGTAGCGCGACGCAGCACTTCGAGGATGAAATCGATGAGCGGCGTGTCCGCGACGCGCGACGAGTCCGCGCGCCAGGCGACGTTGCTGCGTGCGATCGGCGTCGTGACCCATGCAATGGTTGCTCGGTGGGCGGACTCCGTCGCGGCAACTACCGACGGCGACTCCGGATGCCCCATCGTCTGCACGACGCGCGACGACTTCGACGTCGCGCGCCAATGGCCGTCCGCCCGAGACAGCGCAACGTGCGCCACAGCGACGCTCTGCGCCCAGTTCTTCGCCTGCATGAGGAGAACGCCGTTGATCGTCGTGTCGCCCATCTCGCGATGCGAGTGTCCGTACGCGATCAGGTCGACGCCAGGCACCTCTCGCGCGATCCGCGCGGCGACGTTGTCGCTCGGCAGGCCGGTCGCGACCGTGTCGTACGTCGACTTCTCGTTCAGGCCACTGTGCATCGTGACGAGGACGATCTCCGCGCCGGCGGCACGCGCCTCGCCCACCGCTTTCCGAACCTCGGGCACGATGTCGCGGATGACCACCCGGCCGCGCAGGTTGTCGCGATCCCAGACCATCGAGCCAGGCGTGGTCGCGCCGACGATGCCGATTCGCGCTCCGCCCCGCTCGACAATCGTCCAGGCGCGGAAGGCGCGGGTGCCGTCCATGCGGTACGCGTTCGCCACCAGAAAGGGAAAGTGCGCCTGCGCGATCGACTTCTCGAGAAATGGCACTCCATAGTTGAACTCGTGATTCCCCACGGCCGACGCGTCGTAGCCGAGTGCGTTCATCGCCGCGATGACGGGATGCGGCGCATCGGGTGAGGTGACTCGTGCGGCCACGTGGGTGAGCGAGTTCCCCTGCAGCAGGTCGCCGGCGTCCAACAGGACGACTCGGCCGGGGGCCGCGACTCTCAGCGAGTCCACGATGGAGGCGGCTCTCGCGAGTCCCCGGGCCGGGTCCTCCCGATTCGTCTCGTAGTTCCAGCCGCGAAGCCGGCCATGGACGTCGGTCGTGGCCGCGACGACGAGGTCGAAATCGACCGATCCAGCGAGCGAGGCGCGTGGGTGGGCGCAGCCGGCGGCGACCGCCAGCGAGACGACGATGACTGAGGTTCGGATCCGCATGGGGAAAACCTACTCACCGGTTGCGGCCGCTGTCACCGGCCACTGCGGTTGACGCTTCCGCCGCTGGCCGGCACACTAATGCGCAGCACTCGTACCCCGCATGGGCCGCCTCCGATACAGGAACGTGACAAATTCCCGCTGCACGCCACCCGCTGGCCCCGCCACCTTTCAGTCCATCATGACGGCGCTGTGCTCGACCGCTCACCGATGAGGACGATGGTGATCGGCGTCGCGGGAGGATCCGGTTCAGGCAAAAGCACCGTGGCGCGAAACGTCGCCGCGGCCCTCCCCGACGCCTCGGTGGCGTTCATCGACATGGACGCGTACTACCTCGACCACCGGCATCTGGCGCTGGAAGAGCGCAAGAAGGTCAACTGGGACCACCCGAACGCCTTCGACTGGGATCTGCTCGTGAAGCAGCTCGCCGAGCTCGCCGGCGGAAACCCGATCGACAAGCCGGTCTATGATTTCCACGCGCACGTCCGCAGCAACGCCACGGTCCGCATTCCGCCGGCCGACGTCGTCGTCATCGACGGGATCCTGCTCTTCGTCGACCCGCGCGTGCGCGACCTCTGCAACGTGAAAGTGTTCGTGGATGCCGATGCCGACATCCGGCTCATCCGCCGCATCCGGCGCGACATGAGCAAACGCGGACGACCGCTGACCGAGATCCTCGACCAGTATCTCTCGACCGTGCAACCGATGCATCTGGAGTTCGTGGAGCCGAGCAAACGCTACGCCGACCTGATCGTCCCACGCGGGGGTCATAATCCAGTCGCGATCGAGATGATCGTCGCCAAGATCGCGCGCCGACTGCGGCCGTCCGACCCGTGACCGCACCGTCGCCGAGCGGCGGGCGCATCCTCGTCGTGGACGACGAACCCGACATCGTCGCGCTCGTCGCGTATCACCTCGCGAAGGCAGGATACCGGGTGTCGACCGCGAGCTCGGGCACCGAGGCGCTCGAGTCGACCGGGCGCGACCGCCCAGCGCTGGTCGTGCTCGACCTCATGCTTCCAGGCATGACTGGCTACGAGGTGCTCGAGCAGCTCCGTGCGAGCGACGCGACGCGCGGCGTGGCCGTGCTGATGCTCACCGCGCGGCGCGAGGAGCCCGACCGCATTCGCGGTCTCTCGCTCGGGGCGGACGACTATCTCACGAAGCCGTTCAGCCCGCAGGAGCTCGTGCTGCGAGTCGGGGCGATTCTCCGGCGGCTTGGCGCCGGCGGCGCCACGAGCGGCGACACATTGCACATCGGCACGCTGGAGATCGATCTCGCCGCGCATCTGGTCAAGGTCCAGGGGATGCCGATCGAGCTCACGCCAACCGAGTTCAAGCTGCTGCTCCTCCTCGCCGAACGGCGCGGACGCGTGCAGGCCCGCGCGCACCTGCTCGAGACGGTGTGGGAGGCGGCGCCGGACATCCAGACGCGCACAGTGGACATGCACGTGCAACGGCTGCGCGCCAAGCTGGGCGTGGCAGGCGACATGATCGAGACGGTGCGCGGCTTCGGGTACCGACTCCGTGCACCACAGAGCCGTCCCGCGTGACGCTGGCGCGGCGGCTCCTCGCCGGCTCGCTGGTCGTCGTGACGACGCTGGTGGCGGCGGTGGTGCTCATCGCCGGAGGGCGGCTCCGCGATCGGCTGGTGGAGGAGAAGACCGACGAGCTCGCGCGCGTTGGACGCGTGGTGGCGCTGCAGTGGGTGCGTGGCGTCGACGTCGATTCCCTGGCGCGTCGCGCGGGAGACGCGCTCGGCTACCGCGTCACGCTGATCGACTCGACCGGCGTCGTGCTCGGCGACACGGAGTTCGGTCCCGAGGCGCGTCGCCGTCTGGAGAATCATTTCCGCCGCCCCGAGATCGTTGGCGTCCGTGCCGGCGGTATCGGCGTCGCGCGCCGGCACAGTGCATCGGCGGGCGACGACGAGCTGTACGTGGCGCAGCGCCATCCGCTCGGCTATCTGCGCGTCTCCTTGACCACCCGCAGCCTCGACCAGATCGTCGGGGGCGCGCAGCGCGACGTGCTGGTGAGCGGCGTGGTCGCGCTGTTCGGCGTGCTCGCGCTCGCGTGGCTGTTCGCGCGCAGCGTATCGCAGCCCGTCGTCGAGCTGCGTGACGTCGCGCGCGCGATCGCCGCAGGCGACCTCAGTCGCCGGCCCGCGCTCTCCGCACCCGGCGAAGTCGGCGATCTCGCGACGGCGCTGCACCGCATGGCCGAGCAGCTCGCGAACCGCCTGGACGCGCTGGAGGCGGATGATCAGCTCATGACCGCCGTGCTCGAGTCGCTGGAAGAAGGTGTGCTGGCATTCGACGAGCGAGGGATGATCGTGCGAATCAATCAGCAGGCGCGGAGACTGCTCGGTGTGGCGATGCCACTGCCATTTGGCCGCGAGGTGCTGCCGCGCGATCCCGTGCTGCGGGTCGCGATCGAGCAGGCGCTTGGCGGCGAGAACACGACACCGTCCGAGGTCACCCTTCACGAACGCACGGTGGCGGTGGCGTCTCGGCCGCTCGTCACTGGCGGAGGAGTGGTGACCATCTTCGACCTCACGGTGCTCCGGCGTCTGGAGACGATCCGCCGGGACTTCGTGGCGAACGTCTCGCATGAGCTCAAGACACCGCTGACGGTCGTGAGCGGATATGCGGAAACGCTGCTCGACGACGGCATCCCGGAGGACCAGCGCCGGCGCTTCATGCTGACGATCCGCGACAACGCCACGCGCATGCAGCGCATCGTCGACGACCTGCTCGACCTTTCCCGCATCGAGAGCGGCGGATGGCGCCCCAATGCCATACCCGTCGACGTCGCGGGCGTGGTGAGCGACGTGTACACCGCGCTACAGCCGGCCGCGGCCGCGAGAGGGCTGTCGCTGAGCTCCGAGGTTTCGCCGGATGCGGCGCGCGTGCTCGTGGATCCGACGGCCTTCCGTCAGATCGTGACCAACCTCGTGGAGAACGCCGTGCGCTACACGCGCGAAGGCGGCGTCACCCTTCGCACGCGCGCGGCGGACGGCGGCACGTGGGTCGAGGTCAGCGACACCGGAATCGGAATCGCACCCGAGCACCTGCCTCGCATCTTCGAGCGCTTCTATCGCGTGGACGCTGGACGCTCACGCGAGGAGGGAGGAACCGGGCTCGGGCTCGCGATCGTCCGACATCTCGTGGATGCGCACGGCGGTCGGGTCGAGGCGACGAGCGCGGTCGGTCGTGGCACGACGATCAGCGTGCTCATCCCGGCCTGAGCAGTTCGGCGCGTTCGAAGCGCCGCCTGAACCGTTACGGGATCGTCGTCGGCCGGTCAGCGTCCCGTTGCGCGCGGACGCTTACGTGAGAGCACACCTCAACGGGGCTCTCTCAGTGACGACTCGCCTGCAGCACGCGCTCGAAGTGAGCGACGGATCGGCCACGCTCTATCTGTCCGGCACGCTCGCCGGCTCGGATGCATTTCCACTCCGCGGAGTGTGCATCGAGATTCCCTCCCGGGTGAGCACGCTGCGCCTCGACTTGCACGCCGTGACGCGGCTCGAGGAAGGCGCGATGGACGCAGTGCGCGCCGTCGTACGCTACTGGCGCGAGACACGTCAGGGCAGCTTCCGGATCTCGGTGGCCACGCCGCACGTCGTGGCCACTATCACCGAGAATCCCGGAGCGACGACGCAGGTGCAGGCGGTGGAGATGCCGCTGGCGCAGTTCGGCGGTCGGGCGGCAGCGCTCACGGGGATGTACCTGTAGCATTCGTGTCGAACCACTACGTCACGCCGATGCGCGACTCGCAGCTGCGGGTGCTGTGGACGATATGCCGCACCTACGGTGTCACGCCGGCGCTGCTCGTCCTGCCCGAGTGGCACCTACGATGGCCCTTGCGCCGCTCCGACGCGCCGCGATTGCGACTCGCGTCGGGGCGTCAATCGGCGATCAGCGTCGACATCCCCGTGCGATTGTAGCGCCGCGAATACCAGCGGATCATCATCGCCATCGTCTCGTCGGCCGTGTCCACGTCGTCGGTGAGCGCCGTGGCGCGACGTGCTGATGCGGCACGCCGCACGATCAGTTTGAGCGAGGTCACGGCGAGCTCCGGCTCCATGCCCTGGATCCGATGAAGGTCGGCGTACTGATAGACGACCTCGCGCAGCTCGCTCCGCGTCGCGTCCCGCGCCAGCAGTCTCGCGAGGGTCTGCTCGATCCGGTCCTTGCGGGGGGTCAGCAGTGCCGGTCCGTCCGTCTGCGGTTGGAGTTCAGTCATCGGAGGGCTCGGCATTTGGGTGACGGTCATTGCGCGCGACATGCGGAGGCGAGAACGGGGAGCAACCGAGTTGCTCCCCGTCCGACGAACGGGTCCAGCGTTCTACTTCATCACTTCGCGGCGACTGTGACGGTGCCGAGGTGCTTGAGCAGCTGCTTGGCCATGGACGACGGCAGCGGTGCGTAGTCGAGCGTCGCCGCAGACTTCTCGCCATCGGTGAGGGCCCAGCGAACAAAATCGAGGAGCTTCTTTCCCTTGGCTGCGTCAGTCTGCGTCTTGTACACGAGCAGCCAGGTGAAAGACGAGATCGGATAGGCGTTCTGGCCCGCCGCGTTGACGATGCTCACGCGATAGTCGGTGTTCGCCGGAAGTGCGGCTGCCGCACCCGCCGCCGCTGCGGTCACCGCCGCGATCGTCGGCGTGACGAACTGTCCCTTCGCGTTCTTCATGTCGGCGAAGGACAGCTTGTTCTGCTTCGCGTACGCCAGCTCGACATAGCCGATCGAGCCCGGAAGCTGCTTGATCTGCCCCGCCACGCCCTCGTTCCCCTTGCCGCCGAGGCCGACCGGCCACTGCACTTCCTTGCCCTTGCCTGGCTTGCTCCCCCAGTCGCTGCTGACGCTGGCGAGGTAGTCCGTGAAAACGTAGCTCGTGCCCGACCCGTCCGACCGGTGCACGACGAGCAGGTCGGTGGCCGGCAGCTTCACGCCGGGATTCAGCGCGGCGATGCGCGCGTCGTTCCACTTCGTGATCTTGCCGAGGAAGATGTCCGCCAGCGTCGTGCCATCGAGCCGGAGCGGGCGCTTCACCTCGGGCACATTGTACGTGACGACGACTGCGCCGAGCACCGTGGGGATGTGCAGCACCGGCCCGCCCTTCGCCTTCGCGAGCTCTGCATCGGACATCGGGGCGTCGGTCGCGCCGAAATCCACCGTCTGCTCGGAGAGCTGGCGGATGCCGCCGCCGGATCCGATCGACTGATAGTTGATCTTGACGTTCGTCTTCGCCGCGTAGTCGGCGAACCACTTGCTGTAGATCGGAAACGGAAAGGTCGCGCCGGCGCCCGTCAGATCCTGCGCGAGGGCGGGCGAGGCGATCGACGCGCCGAGCGCGGCGATCAATGCAACCGTGGAAAGACGTCTCATTCGAGCGGCTCCTGGAAGAAGTCGTACTACCGTTCGAGCAAGCTCGTGTCGCTGCGTCCGCCCGCCGTCGCAAGCGAGTAACGGATCGGTCACGACCATCCGCTCTTCGTTCAGAAATTGACCACGAAATGCGCGTAGTACCCCTTGCTCGGCGCCGGCGGGTTGTTCGACGAGCCGTTGCTCGAGGCGAGCGACTCCTGATAGTCGAGGGCGAGCTGCGCCTTCTGTGACAGGTCCCAGAACACGCCGCCGATCAGCATGTGATAGGCATTCGACGTCGGGGGAGCAGTGGCGAATCCGCTCGTGCTCGCGGTGGGCGAGATGTGATCGTATCGCGCCACCAGGCCCACCGACGACTTGCCACTCGCGTTGACGAATGCGAGCGGACGCGTGACGGTGAATGCCGAGAGGAGGCGACCGGTCGTCTCGGTGACGCCGCGCGGCGACGCTGCCGTGTTCAGTCCGGAGTCACCACCTTCGTGCCGCTGCGCCAGCTCGCCACCGAGCACCAGACGCGGGTCGCGAAGCCCGACGAACAGTCCCGCGCGGCTCCGGTCCAGCGCCTCGCCCACCGGTCCTGCCTGCCCCACTCCTCCATTCACGAACGCGCTCGCGGTCGCCCCCTTGTAGCCCCATGCCGTGATCGTGAACGTCTGGAGGAGCGACGTGGTCGGTGAGTTGAGCAGCGGCGTGAGCGTGAAGCGAATCGCGTAGTCCTTGAATCGATCGCGCTCACGCGACGTGTAGCCCGGTCCGTTGACGATGGTCGCATACAGTTCGCCCATCTTGCTCGGCAGCGTCACGAGGCCAGCGAGCCCCACGTCCGCCGAGGCGAAGTAGCCCGCCCGCTCGGTCGACGCCTGGCTGAGATATCGCGGCCAGAAGTTCTCCATGTGGTCGATGAGCACGTTCTGGAGGATGCCGAACCGGCCGGTGACGGACGCGCCGTTCGATAGCTTCGGCGCGTCGTACTGCAGGTACGCGTACTTCGCGCGCACGGTGTACGCGTTGCTCGAAGAATCCTGGCTCTGGTAGACGTCGGTCGTGATGCGAATGCTCGTGCGATCGCCCGCCGGCATGCGAAAGGTGAGATACGCGCGATCGACGACGAACGCGGTGTTGGTCTGATTGCGCAGCGGCGCGGGCGACGTGGGCAGCTGATAGTTGAAACTGCCGAAGATCACGCCGGAGAAGTTGAGCGGCGTCACGGCCGGCGCCTGCGCAGGCGCAGGCGCCGTGGTCTGCGCCGAGAGAGGCGCGACACTGGAGAGCGCGGCGAACAGCGCGACGCACGACGAGAATCGGAAACGAGCGATGGCCATGTCTGAGGGCTCACGGGTGGGAGGAGAGTTCCGCCGCAGTGCCCGCGCGACGGTGACCGACGAAGCTTGCCAGGAAGTCGTGATCGTGCGGAGGCCTACCCGGTCACGATCGTGTCACGACGGCGCTGCGTGCGCTCACGAGGACGTCGTGACATGACCGTTACAGGCGACGCATTGAGCCGAGACGTGCTCGCGCGAGCTTCCAGAGACTGATGCAGACTCCCTCTCTACAAGCCATCGTGCCGACGCCGGAGCTCCGACCCCTATCCGCGCACGTCGCCACCCACGCCGGATCGCACGACGCTCCACCGCGAGTCTCCATCGAAGGGTCCGTCGTCGCCGATCGCGTGTATCGCACGGCGGTGCTCGGCTTCGCGCTGTGCGTCCCGATCCTGCTGCTGCTCATCTTCGTCGAGGTCGGCCGAGCGGGCTGGCCGGCGCTGCGGCAGTTCGGCTTCCACTTCCTCACGTCGAGCACCTGGGATCCCGTCAACGGGGAGTTCGGTGCCGCACCAGCGATCCTCGGCACCATCCTCACGTCGATCATCGCGCTCGTCATCGCCACCCCGCTCGCACTCGGCGGCGCGGTCTTCCTGAGCGAGTTCTCCCCGCTCTGGCTGCGGCGGCCCGTCTCGTTTCTCATCGACCTGCTCGCCGCCGTTCCCAGCGTCGTGTACGGATTGTGGGGAGTGTTCTATCTCATTCCTGCCCTGCGCACGACGGTGATCCCGTTCCTGCGCGACACGCTCCATCTCGGCGCGACGCCATTCTTCGCCGGGCCAGCGTACGGACCGAGCGTGCTCGCGGCGGGGCTCATCCTCGCGATCATGGTGCTGCCGTACATCGCCGCGGTGTCGCGCGAGGTATTGATGGCCGTGCCGCGCTCGCAGCGCGAGGCGGCCCTCGCGCTCGGCGCCACACGGTGGGAGACGATCACCGGCGCGGTGGTGCCGTACGCGCGCACCGGCATTCTCGGCGGCGTCATCCTCGGGCTCGGCCGCGCGCTCGGTGAGACGATGGCGGTGACGATGCTCATCGGCAATCGGCACGAGCTGTCCGCGTCGCTGCTCGCGCCGGGCTACACGATGGCCTCGCTGATTGCCAACGAGTTTTCCGAGGCGACGAGCGACATCCATCTCTCGGCATTGATGGCCGTTGGTTTCGTGCTCTTCGTGCTCACGCTGGTCGTCAACGCGATCGCCCGGTGGCTGGTCTGGCGTGTGAGCGGCGGCGAGGCGCGCGTATGAGCGCCGTCGCGGCAGCGCGCACTTACGCAACGCGACCTCGCGTGCGCGGCCTCGCGCGCCGGCGCGGGACGAGCATCGTCATGGTGACGCTCACGTGCGTCGCCGCCGCGCTCGCGGTCCTGCCCCTCATCGTCATTCTCGGCTATCTGATCAAGCAGGGCGCCGGATCGCTCAACGCGAGCTTCTTCACCGAGATGCCGAAGCCGCCGGGCGAATCGGGCGGCGGCATGGCGAACGCGATCGTCGGGACGCTGATCCTGCTCGGCATCGCCTCCGTCGTCGGACTGCCGGTCGGCATAGGTGCTGGGCTGTATCTCGCCGAGCAGCGCGGCTCGCGGCTCGCCAACCTCGTGCGCTTCCTCGCCGACGTGCTCAACGGGCTCCCGTCGATCGTGATGGGAATCTTCGCGTGGCAGTTCCTCGTCCGGCCATTCGGGCACTTCTCCGCACTGGCCGGAGGCGCCGCGCTCGGCGCGATGATGATCCCGCTCGTCACGCGCACGACGGAGGAGATGGTTCGCACCGTGCCGCAGTCGTTGCGCG
>JBDTOD010000006.1:0-63808 GCA_039933415.1 bacterium | reverse complement strand
TCCTGCGCCTCGTACATCTCCTTCAGCGAATTGACCACGTTCGGATCCGCCAGGGTCGTCGTATCGCCCAGCGCTCGGCCTTCCGCAATATCCCGCAGTAGTCGACGCATGATCTTCCCCGACCGTGTCTTGGGGAGATCGGCCGAGAACAGGATGTCGTCTGGCCGCGCGATCGCGCCGATCTTCTCGGCGACGAACTGACGCAGCTCGTCGCGCAGCTCGGAGCTCTGGTGAAAGCCCTCGCGCAGCGTGACGAACGCGGCGATCGCCTGCCCTTTGAGCTCGTGCGTCTTGCCGACCACTGCCGCCTCCGCGACCGCGGGATGCTCGACGAGTGCGCTCTCCACTTCCATCGTGCCGATGCGGTGACCGGCGACGTTGAGCACGTCGTCGACGCGGCCGAGGATCCAGTAGAAGCCGTCTTCGCCGCGTTTGGCGCCGTCGCCGGGGAAGTAGAGATCCGGGCGGCCAGGCCACTTCGTGAAGTACGTCTCTACGTAACGCGAGTCGTCGCCCCAGATCGTGCGCAGCATCGACGGCCACGGGCGCGTGAGCGCGAGCAGTCCGCCGCCGACCCTGATCTCGTTGCCTTTGACGTCGAGCAGCGCGGCGCTATAGCCGGGGAGCGGTGTCGTCGCGCTGCCGGGCGTGGTGGCCGTGATGCCCGGTAGCGGAGAGATGACGATCGAACCCGTCTCCGTCTGCCACCACGTGTCGACGATGGGGCAGCGATTGCCGCCGATGTGCTCGCGATACCACATCCACGCTTCGGGGTTGATCGGCTCACCGACTGAGCCGAGCAGACGGAGACGCGACAGATCGTGCTTTGCCGGCCAGTGGTCGCCCCACTTCATGAACGCGCGGATGGCGGTGGGCGCGGTGTAGAGGATCGTCACGCCGAGCCGCTCGCAGATCTCCCAGAAGCGATCCTTCTCCGGCCAGTCGGGCGCGCCCTCGTACATCGCGCACGTGGCTCCATTCGCCAATGGCCCGTACACCAGATAGGTGTGGCCCGTGACCCAGCCGACGTCGGCGGTGCACCAGAAGACGTCGTCCTCCTTGAGGTCGAACACGATGCGCGTGGAGGTCGCCGCGCCGACGAGGTAGCCGGCCGTCGTGTGGACGATGCCCTTCGGCTTGCCCGTCGTTCCGGACGTGTAGAGGATGAACAGCTCGTCCTCGGAGTCCATCGGCTCGGGCTCGCACCACATCGGTGCGCTGCGCATGAGCCGATGCCACCAGTGGTCGCGCCCTTCCTGCATCTCGGCGAACGCCTCGCCGCTCGTCGAGCCAGGGCGGCGCTGCACGACGACGACGTGCTCGATGGACGGCGTCTCCTCGAGCGCCTTGTCGGCGTTGCGCTTGAGCGGCACGACCTGGCCGCGACGATATCCGCCATCAGAGGTGACGAGTACCCTGCACTGCGAATCGTTGATCCGGTCACGCAGCGACTCGGGTGAGAAGCCGCCGAACACCACCGAGTGGATGGCGCCGATGCGTGCGCAGGCGAGCATCGCGATTACCGCTTCGGGGATCATGGGTAGGTAGATCGCCACGCGGTCGCCCTTCGTCACGCCGAGCGAGCGGAGGACGTTGGCGAACTGGTTGACGGCGACGTAGAGGTCCCAGTAGGTCAGCGTGCGCTTGTCGCCCGGTTCTCCCTCGAACACCAGCGCGGCCTTGTTGCGGCGCGGCGTGCGGATGTGGCGATCCAGGCAATTGACGGAGGCGTTCAGCTTGCCGCCGATGAACCATTCCGCATGCGGCGGTCTCCAGTCGAGCACCTTCTCGTACGGAGAGATCCACTCCAGTGTGGCGGCCTGCGCGGCCCAATAGGCCTCGGGATCGGCGGAGGCTCGCTCGTAGACGGCCGGGTCGTTGAGGAGCGACGCGGCGCGAAAGGCCTCGGGCGGCTCGAACTTCCGATGTTCCTGAAGGAGGGCTTCGAGATCGGACGACATGGCGGGCGAGTTTGAGAAAGCAGGATCGAGTCTGAGGATTCTGACCTGCGGTCGAGCGTGAGGCAAGCGAGGCTCGTCTCTTGGGAAAACCCAACTACAACGACGTGAACGGTAGTAGAACGAGTACCGAGAGACTCAGATTGGCATACGGGCCATCCCGATTTCGGCCTCTTTTGGAAGGCCGGACGAACGCTCCCCTTGGGATGGCCAGTATGCCAACCGCAGTAGTCCGGGTACTGCGCGGCTCACGGCGTACTTGCAGCCGCAGTTCAGTCAGTCTCGCCATTGACGCGAGTCCGTTCGGCTGTAGGCTACACGCCGCCACCACGACTACTTGGAGGAGTGATGCCGGAGAGAGCCGCAACCAGGTCTGCCACCACATCGGGCGCCGCCGGGGAGCTCAGCGTCGCCGAGGTGCGACGCGTGATCTTCGCATCGTCGCTCGGCACCGTGTTCGAGTGGTACGACTTCTACCTGTACGGCTCGCTCGCGGCGATCATCAGCAAGCAGTTTTTCTCCGGGGTCAACCCAACGGCCGGGTTCATCTTCGCGTTGCTCGCCTTCGCCGCCGGCTTCGCGGTCCGGCCGTTCGGCGCGCTCGTGTTCGGACGGCTCGGCGATCTGGTCGGACGGAAGTACACCTTCCTCGTCACGATCCTCATCATGGGCATGTCCACGTTCGTCGTGGGCATCCTGCCGAGCTACGCGCACATCGGCATCGCGGCGCCGGTCATTCTCATCCTGCTGCGACTGCTGCAAGGGCTGGCGCTCGGCGGCGAGTACGGCGGCGCGGCGACGTACGTCGCCGAGCATGCGCCGAAGGGGAAACGCGGCGCGTACACGTCGTGGATTCAGACGACGGCGACCCTTGGGCTCTTCCTCTCGCTGTTGGTGATACTCGGCTGTCGCACTCTGCTGGGCACCGCGGCGTTCGAGGACTGGGGCTGGCGCATCCCCTTTCTCGTGTCGCTCGTGCTGCTCGCCGTGTCGGTGTGGATCCGGCTCAAGCTGAACGAGTCTCCGCTCTTCCAGGCGATGAAGGCGGAGGGGAAGACGTCGAAGGCGCCGCTGACGGAATCGTTCGCCGAGTGGGGCAATGCGAAGATCGTGCTGCTCGCGCTGTTCGGGCTGACGATGGGGCAGGCCGTGGTGTGGTACACGGGCCAGTTCTACACGCTGTTCTTCCTCACGCAGACTCTCAAGGTGGACGCGCAGACGGCGAACCTGCTGATCGCTGCGTCGCTCGCTCTGGCGACGCCGTTCTTCTTCGTGTTCGGGTCACTGTCGGATCGGATCGGGCGCAAGCCGATCATCATGGCGGGGCTGCTGCTGTCGGCGCTGACGTATTTCCCGATCTTCCGGGCGATCACGCACTACGCGAACCCAGCGCTCGAGCACGCCCAGGCGGCCGCGCCGGTGACGATCGATGCGAACCCGGCGTTCTGCTCGGTGCAGTTCAATCCCGTGGGGACGTCGAAGTTCACGTCGCCGTGCGACGTGGCGAAAGCGGCGCTGGTGAAGCGCGGCGTGCCGTATGCGAACCGCTCGGGCGCGACTGATGGAGGGCTGGAGTTCAACCGGATCGAGCCGCGAGGCGCGAGCATTCACGTCGGTGAGACGATCATTCCGTCGTACGAGGCCACCGGCACCGACGCGAAGGCGAAGGCCGCGGTGTTCGACACGGCGCTCGGCTCCGCGCTCGGTGCCGCCGGCTATCCGGCGAGGGCGGCACCCGAGCAGATCAACTACCCGATGGTCACGCTTCTGCTCTGGATCCTCGTGGTCTACGTCACGATGGTCTACGCACCGATCGCGGCGATGCTCGTCGAGATGTTCCCCACGCGGATCCGCTACACGTCGATGTCGCTCCCCTATCACATCGGCAACGGGTGGTTCGGCGGATTCCTGCCGCCGATCGCCTTCGCGATCGTGGCGGCGACGGGGAGCATTTACTCGGGACTCTGGTATCCGGTCGTGATCGCGGTGATCACGCTGGTAATCGGGATGCTGTTCGTGCGCGAGACGAAGGACGTGGACATCACGAGCGACACGTTGGCGAACGAGGTGTAGGAAGGAGGGACCATCGTGACTGCGCCGGATCGCTGGACGATCGCGGCGCTCCTCGTCCTCTCGGCACTCGCCGAGCCGGCGGGTGCGCAGAGTGGCGGTGTGATCCTGACCGGCCGCGTGGTCGGCCCCGATGGCGCGCCGGCGCTCCTCGCCGCGGTCGCGGTGACCGCGCTCGACGACCAGAGCACGGTCGTCGAGCTCACCGATGGCAACGGCCGTTTCCGCGCGGCGATGGAGCACCGTGCGACGACCTACGCGGTGTCCGTGCGACTGCGCGGTTTCGCGGCGCAGAGCAGGCCGATCGCGGTGGGCATCGCGGACACGATCGTCAACGTGCCCGACTTCAGGCTGGTGCGCAGCGCGCAGGATTTGCCGGCGGTGCGCGTGGTGTCGCGACGGCCGCCGCCGGTCAGGAACCAGGGGCGATACGGCCTCTACTTACAGAAACCCGGCGAGAGCGCGGTTTCGCTCGACCCGAGCAGCGGATTCGGTGCCGCGCTCACCGGCGACGCTAGCGGTGACATGACCCTCGCGCTGGGCGCTGTCCCGGGAGTATCGGTGACACCGGGCGCTGATGGCGCGCTCTCGTTTTCGGTAGCGGGACTCGGCGCCGAGCAGAACCGGCTGACGATGAATGGAGCAGACGTGGTGGTGCCGCCGCCTCGCGGCAGCGGAGTGCTGCGCGTGTCCACGACGGGATACGATCCCACCATTGCCATGAGCGGCGCGCTAGCAGAGTGGTTGATCGTCGGGGCCAACTATCTCGTCGATCGTCACGTCAGGCTCACGATGGATGCGCGACCGCTGCAGATAGCGACGCCGGTGTCCGATGCGGTGGGACAAGGAGCGGGCGCTCCGACAGAGCTCAGCGGCGTGATCTCCGGGCCCCTCTGGCGCACCGAGAGGGCGTTCGTGCCGAAATTCTTCACCACGAGCTTCGATGTGCGTCGCCGAGCAACTGACGTCTCCACGCTCGTATCCACCGATGCTCCGACGCTCGCCGAGTTCGGCGTCGCGAGCGAGTCCGTGCGCCGAGTGCTCGCAGCGCGCGAGAGTCAGGGGCTCCCGGTTTTCGCGAGCGGTACGGTGGGTCAACGCTCGACGAGTGCGCGCCTGTCCACGCGAGTCGACTTCACCAAGGGATCACTGGGGAACATCGGGACGAACGCGATTGGAGGCGCGTCGGCCTCGGAGCGTCAGGATCAAGCGCGCGTCTTCTATCTCATGTTCGGCGGCAGCACGGCGCGCGACGCCGGCGCGCTCGTCGGCCCGCTCACGACGCCGAGCTACGGCGCAGACCATTCGAGCACAGGGCTGACCGCGCAGGTGTTTCATTCCGGCTACCTCAGGGAGTTCCTCGTCAACGAGACGCGGCTGACCTTCTCGTCAGCGCGGACGCACGGCGGCCCCGTTTCGCCGTTGCCGAGTGGAAATGTTCTCGTCGGCTCGGCGACGTCGGGTGATGCGAGCGGCATTTCCTCCGTGCAAGTCGCAGGCAGCGGCGGCGCGACGCTCGAGTCTCGGTACAAAATGGCGCAGCTCTACAACGAGACGCAGTGGACATCGGTTGGCGGACGGCATCAGTGGAAGCTCGGCGTCGAAGCGCTGGTCGACGACGCGACCAGCTCGCGAGGTGCGAGCGCCGGACGGTTCCTGTTCGCCTCGGCCGATGACTTCATCGCGAACCGTCCCTCGGCATACTCGCGGAGCCTGTCGCAGGCGCTCTCCGACGCGCACGGGGTGCATCTCGCAGCGGGACTGGGGGACGAGTTCCACCCATCGAAGGCGTGGTCGTGGCAGTACGGGATGCGTCTCGAAGGGCATGGTATCCGCGACGAGGGCGCGCGCAATCCAGTCGTCGACTCGATCTTCGGGGTGCACTCTGGTGTGATCCCGATGAAGCTGTCGGTCTCACCGATGGTCGGGTTCACCTGGTTCTACGGTCAGCCATGGGGCAAGAATGCGTTCGGCTTCCCCAGCAGCTATTACTCGCTGGTGGGCGGCATACGCGACTACCGCGGCACGCTCTCCACGCGCCAAACGCAGAGCGCGCTGGCGGAGAGCGGGCTTCCGGACGCGGCTCGCGAGCTTCTCTGCGTGGGCGATGCCGCTCCCGCGCCAGACTGGCGCGCATACGCATCATCGAATGCGTCAATTCCGGATCACTGCACCGGTGCGGGCGACGCGTCGCCGCTGGTTCAGTCCGGACTTCCGGTGTCCGTCTATTCCAGCGACTACACGGCAAGCCATTCGTGGCGCGCCGATCTCGCGTGGAACACGCGGCTGTCCGCTCGGCTGTTCTCCACGCTGCATGGACGACTCGCGCTAAACACGCGGCAGCCATCGCCGTTCGATCTCAACTTCGCGGGCACGCCGCGGTTGGCGCTCGCGGAAGAATCTGGGCGACCGGTGTTCGTCTCGCCAACGAGCTTCGATCCCGCGAGCGGTCAGACCACCACAACGGAGTCACGGCGCTACGCGGCGTACGGCCGCGTCAACGAGCTGCGCTCCGAGCTCGGCTCACGTGACGCGTCGATCACCGCGCAGCTGGAGTTCCGCCCGACGATCACCAGACTGTCCTCTAACCGTGCCTTGCCTTTCAGAATTGCGTACACCCTTTCGGGTGGGCGAGCACAATCTGACGGCTTTCTCGGCACCACGGCGGATGATCCTCGGCGCACCGAGTGGGCTCCGGCGAGCGGAAGCCGTCATGCGCTGCTGTTCGCCACCGCGTTCCACGTGCCCGATTGGGCGCGACTGACTGCTGGCCTGCAGCTGCGGTCAGGGTCCCGATTCACCCCCTTGGTGCTCGGCGATCTGAATGGCGACGGTCGGTCGAACGACGATCGCGCGTTCGTGTTCGATCCGCGCGTTGCGGGGGACGTCGCTCTTGGGTCGGGCATGAGCGCGCTGGTGTCCGATGCGCAGCCGTACGCGGCTCGCTGTCTCAGCCGGCAGCTCGGCGCGATCGCCGGCGCCAACAGCTGCACCGGACCGTGGACTGCGACGCTGAACTCCAGGCTCACGATCGATCCGGCGCGAGTCGGACTCCGCAATCGAGGTCGGATCGAGATCGCCATGACCAACGTGCTCGCCGCCGTCGACGAGCTCGTACATGGCGCGCGTGGTGTACACGGCTGGGGCCAACCTGCGATTCCGGATCCCGTTCTGCTTCACGTGACTGGCTTCGATCCCGCGACGCGGCGCGTGCGTTACGCGGTGAACCAGATGTTCGGCGATACTCGCGTCTATCGGAACTTCTTTCAACAGCCTTTCCGGGTGAGCATAGACGTATCGCTCGATTTGGGACCGAACCGTGAGCGCGAGGCGATGCTCAGACGTGTCGCTCCGAAGGGGAGACGCGTGCACTTAGACAGCCTGCAGCTCGTGGAGCTCATCGCCAACCCGAACCGGCTGCTTGATCCGATCATCAACAGACCCGACGTGCTCGAGCTTACTGACGTCCAGATCGCTACGCTTCAGAAGCTCAGCCGTCGATACGAGGCGGAGAAGGATTCGATCTATGGAACGCTCGCCGGCTATCTCATCGCCCGAGATGGCGACATCGCGGATCGCGGAGCGCAGCGGCATTGGCACGAGGCGAACGCCGCGATTGGGTGGAAGATCTGGGAGACGGGCGTGGCGGTGCGCTCCGTGCTGAGCGACACACAGTGGACGCTGCTGCTCGAAGGCTCGCGACCAGCGATCTACGAGTATTTCAAGATGGACCGACGCGAGATCGCGAAGGCTCTCGCGACCTGGCAGATCTTTCCGTACTGACTGTCGGTACGCCGGCCCCTACTGCCTCGCGCGCTTGCTCCGGTACGTGTCAGCGTCCGCGTCCTCGAGGAGCGCGCTCAACGACTTCGGCGAAGCGGTCGACCACGCCGCCGCGCCGAGGCTGAGCGACACTTCGTACAGTCGGCCGGGCTCGGCGTTCCGCGTCGCCTGCCACCGTCCCACGCGACGTCGCATCAGCTCGATCTTGTCGCCGGGCGCATCGGCCGCGAACACGGCGAACTCGTCGCCACCCAGCCGCGCCACGATGTCGGCCGTTCGAAAGGTCTGCGTGAGAATCCAGGCGGCGTCCCGGATCGCCGCGTCGCCCGCGTGATGGCCGAAGGTGTCGTTGATCTTCTTCAGCCCATCGAGATCGGCGAAGAAGAGCACGAACGCACGGCCCGAGCGCTCCGAGAGGCGCGCGATCGGCTCTGCCGCCATGAAGAAACCGCGACGGTTGCACAGCCCGGTCAGCTCATCACGGGTGGAGAGGTGCATGAGATCCAACTGCACGCGATGGCGCTCCATCGCGTACCGCACGACGCGCCGGAGTGAGCGTGGAGTCAGCTCATCCTTGCCGAGGAAGTCCTGCGCGCCCGATGTGAGCGCGCGCTCCTCGATCTCCGGATCTTCCAGTCCAGTCAGGAGGATCACGGGCACGAAGGCGAACCGCTCGCGCACTCTCGCGAGCGTGTCGAGGCCGCGCGCGTCGGGGAGGGTGAGGTCGAGCAGGATCAGATCCGGCGTCTCCGTCGTCGCGCATGCCTCGGCCAGCGTCGTCGCGTGCGACAGGCGCCACTCGCTGCCGGCGGGGGAGGGCTCCAGCGCCGCCCGCACGAGGTGCGCGAAGAGCGGGTCGTCCTCGACGAGCAGGATGCTCAGCACGAGCGGGGCAGGCGACACCGCATCGTCCGATGGAGGCTGCGGTGCCGCTGCCGCGTGGCGGGGTCGCGGAGCGGAGGTATCGAGGGAGATCACGATCGATCGTGAGAGAGTGGCGGATGGCGACGTCTGTCTGCCTTGCATTGAGCATCGGCACGCGGAGCCGCCAGCTTCACCGCGGTCCCCCTCCGGCCGGATTGGCGGAATCGGCGGAGAGTCCAGCGACGCCCGCGGCGTCGGTCGTTCACCCCGTCGCTACAGCTCGATTCGGTGAATCTTCCCGATGATCACCGTATACGACAGCGCACCGACGAGCCCCGCGAGCGACACGTAGGCCAACACGAGGTCGAACGATTTCGTCTCGCGGATGATGTAGCCGATGAGGATCGGGGTGACGATGCCGGCGATGTGCCCGGTGAAGTTGATGATCCCGCCGGTGATCCCCATCATCGTGCGCGGCGCGACCTCGGCGATGATCGACCACGAGTTCGACGACACGCCCTGGGCGAAGAACGCCAACGTGAGGATGGTCAGCGCCGCCGTGTTGTCCGTGGTGTAGTTCACGAGCACGATGCTCGACGCGCCGAGGAAGCCGGAGACGATGGGGATCTTTCGCGCGGCGGAGATGTTGGTGCCGCGTCGGAGCAGCCAGTCGGACCACGCGCCGCCGAGCAGGACGCCGATCGTCGCCGCGATGTAGGGGAGCGACGTCGCCGCGCCAGCCTTGAGCGACGTCATGCCGCGCTCGTTCACGAGGTAGGTCGGGAACCAGGTGAGCAGGAAATACAGCGACGACATCACGGCGAACTTTCCCAGTCCGAGCGCCCAGACCTGGCGCTCGCGCAGGAGTGCGGCGATCTGCGCGCGCGTGACGCGTTCGCGTACCGGCATGGCCGTAAGCGCGCCGCCCGCGGTGATGAGTTCGATCTCCGCAGCGTTCGCGCGCGTGCTCCGCTGCGGATCGCGATACACGAGGAGCCAGATCACCGCGCTGGCGAGTCCCGCCGCCCCCGTGCCCCAGAACACCGAGCGCCATCCGTACTGCGTCGCCATCCAGAAGAGCAGTGGCGACAGGAGCGCCGAGCCGATGTACTGCCCGCTCGCGTAGGTGGAGGTCGCGCGTCCACGTTCGCTCTGCGGGAACCACGCCGACACGACGCGATTGTTCACCGGAAAGGCGGGCGCCTCGGCGAGACCGACGGCGAAGCGCAGCCCGAACAGCGCGCCGAACCCACTCACGAGCCCGAGCGCCAGCGTCGAGGCCGACCACGCGAGCTGGGCGACGCCATACACGATGCGCGAGCCGAACCGGTCGATGAGATATCCGCCCGGGAGGTTGGCGATGGCATAGCTCCACGCGAACGCGGAGAAGAGGAGCCCCATCTGCACCGGGCCGAGCTGGAGCTCCTTCGCGAGGAAGGGCGCGACGATGGAGAGGTTCGACCGGTCGACGTAGTTGATCGTCGTCGCCAGGAAGATCAGCGACAGCATCGCGAGCCGCGCGCGGGTCGGCTTCGCGGAGGCGCCCGCCGAGACGGTCAATGAATCTCCGGCTCGGCCGACGACGGCGCGCCGCTCGTCGTCTCCAGGAAATCGAAGTCGCAGCCGAGATCCGCCTGCTGCACGTGCCGCGAGTAGAGCAGCCCGAAGCCGCGCTCGAACTTGGGCGCTGGCGGGACCCACGCCGCGCGCCGCGCCGCGAGCTCCTCGTCGCTCACGAGCAGCGAGATCGTGCGCGCCGCGACGTCGAGCTGGATGAGATCTCCGTCGTGCACGAAGGCGAGCGGCCCGCCGACATAGGATTCGGGTGTCACGTGCAGCACGCACGCGCCGTAGCTGGTGCCGCTCATTCGCGCGTCGGAGATGCGCAGCATGTCGCGCACGCCCTGCTCGAGCAGCTTCTTCGGAATGGGGAGCTGCCCCCACTCCGGCATGCCGGGCGCGCCGAGTGGTCCGGCGTTCTGGAGCACGAGCACCGACGACGCGTCGACGTCGAGCGACGGATCGTCGATGCGCGCCGCCATGTCGTCGTAGCTGGAGAAGACGACGGCGCGGCCCGTGTGCGAGAGCAGCGCCGGCTCGGCGGCGGGCGGCTTCATCACCGCGCCGCGCGGCGCGAGGTTGCCGTAGAGGACGGCGAGTCCGTCGGATTCGACGAGCGGATTGGCTCGGCTCCTGATCACGTCCGCATTGAACACCTTCGCGCCGGCGATGTTCTCCGCCAGTGTCTGCCCGTTCACGTTCAGCGTATCACCGTCGATCAGGTCGCCGAGCTGCACGAGCAGGGCGCGGAGCCCGCCGGCATAGAAGAAATCTTCCATGAGATACTTTCCCGCCGGACGAATGTCGGCGAGCACTGGCGTGCGACGCGCGATCGCATCGAACTTCGCGAGGTCGAGCCCCACACCGGCCCGTCGTGCCATCGCGATCAGGTGCACCACCGCGTTGCTCGAGCCGGAGAGCGCGAGCACCGTCGTCACGGCGTTGTCGAACGACGCCTCGGTGAGCACGTCGCTCGGCTTGAGATCCTCCCAGACCATGTCGACGATGCGCTTGCCCGTCTGCGTCGCCATCTGCGCGTGGCGCGAGTCGGGCGCGGGGATGGACGAGAATCCGGGGAGCGTGAGCCCGAGCACCTCGGCGGCGCTCGTCATCGTCGACGCGGTGCCCATCGTCATGCAGTGGCCGGCCGAGCGGGCGATGCCGTTCTCGATGCCGGTCCACTCCTCGCGCGTGATGTTCCCGCAGCGCAGCTCGGCCCAGTACTTCCACGTGTCCGAGCCGCTGCCGAGCACGACGCCGTTCCAGTCGCCGCGGAGCATCGGGCCGGCGGGGAGGTAGATCGACGGCAGGTTCATCGAGATCGCGCCCATGATCAGCGCGGGCGTCGTCTTGTCGCAGCCGCCCATCAACACGCAGCCGTCGGCGGGATAGGAGCGGAGGATCTCTTCCGTCTCCATCGCGAGCAGGTTGCGATAGAGCATCGTCGTCGGCTTCTGGAACGTCTCGGCCAGCGTCATCGCCGGGATCTCCACGGGAAACCCGCCGGCCTGCCAGATGCCGCGCTTTACCTCTTCCACGCGCTGCTTGAAATGGCTGTGACACGGGTTGATGTCGCTCCACGTGTTGATGATCGCGATCACCGGCTTGCCGCGATAATCCGACGCGAGATAGCCCATCTGTGCCGTGCGCGAGCGATGGCCGAACGACCGGAGATCTTCAACGCCGTACCAGCGGTGGCTGCGCAGCTCCTCGGGCGTCTTGCGGGGTCGCGCGCTCACGTGGCCGCGAGCTGCTCGTCGTGCTGCCGCAGCGCGAGCGCCGCATCCCGAACTTTCGCGGCCTGCGCCTCAGGAAGGTTGGAGAGCATCGGCAGCATCGGCCCCATGTCGGCGATGCCGGCGAGCGTGATGGCGTCGTGCAGCACGCGGATGGGACTGAAGGCATCGCGACAGTCTTCCAACGGGAGGAATGCGGAGCGTTCCTGCTCCGCCTCGTCCCATCGTCCCGCCTTGCACAGGGCGAGGATCTTCATGGAGCTGTTCGGTGCGACGCACACGGAGCCCGACGTGAATGCGCGCAACCCGAAGTCGCGCAGGTGGACGATCGCCGGCCGCTCGCCGATGCCGCTCACGACCAGCGCGGGATCGACGGCGTCGAGGAGCCCCCGCAGGTACGGATCGTCGGCAGGATCCGCTCGCACGGTGCCGTACTTCACGGCGCTCACGAGTCCGTCCTTCGCGAGCGCGGCAACGCTCGCCGGCTCGATGTAGTTGTCTGCCTTGATGTACACGATCACCGGCTTGCCATATGCTTCGGCGAAGCGACGGATTCCGGTTGCGACACCATCCGTCGTCGCGGGAAATCCGAGCGGCAGGACCATCGTCGTGGGAAAGGCGCGCCGCTTCAGGATCTCCGCCTGGTCCATCAGCCTGCCGAAGTCCGGGCCGGCCGACGGGATCATCCACGTGTCATCGCCCGCGTCGTCCTCGAGCATGTCGAGCAGGTCGGGATACTCGCCGATGCCGACGTTGTAGAGGTTCGCGTTGCCGCCATAGAGCAGCGACGTCACGCCACCCGCCTCGAGGTACTCGATCATCATCCGATTGTCCGCGTTGTTCAGCGTGAGATCGCGATGGCGCGCCAGTGGCGGCACGGCGATGACGGAGGACGCGAGGTCGGCGGGAGTGACGGGGGAGGTTTTCATGATGCGGGATGCGGGATGCGGGATGCTGTTGTCGGTTTGCGGTGATCGGTTCACGTTAGCATGCAGGAGTTGCCACAGCGTGATCAGAGGCGTGTGTCCGCCGACAACCGATCACGGCGGCGAAACCCGCTGGTCACCGATCATCGTTCACGGCGCCTGCGGAACGCCCGGCAATCATCTCCCCAATCGGAATCGCCGACGTCGCCGCGGGCGACGGCGCGTTGCACACGTGCAGCGTACGAGCGGACTCCATGAACAGAAAGTCGTGCACCAACACTCCGTCGCGCGTCACCGCCTGCGCGCGAATGCCGGCCGAATAGGGAAGCAGATCGCCGACAGTAAGGCTCGGACAGTACTTCCGGCACTCCGCGAGATACGCTCGCCGCGAGAGTGACCCCGCGATCTCCTTTCGAATCGAGCCACGGTACCGCAGGAGCACTTTCCACAGCCCCGGAAAGAGAAGGTACTGCGCGACGTCGCGCACGTTCACGGCGAGCTTCGGGTAGCCCTCACGCGCCAGTCCGAGCACCGCGTTCGGGCCCACCGTCACGCCGCCGTCGATCATGCGCGTGAGATGGATGCCAAGGAAGGGGAGGTCGGGATCGGGAATGGGATAGATGAGGCTTGCGATGAGACCGTTCCTCTTCTGCGGGAGCCGATAGTACTCGCCGCGGAAGGGGACGATCTGGTGGGTCACGGGCAGCCCGGCCAGGGCCGCGATCCGGTCGGACTGCAGGCCCGCGCAGGCCACGAGCCGCTCGGCGCTCCACGTTCGCCCCCCCGATGTGATCGTGACGACGTCGGCCGTCTCCTCGATCGCCGTGACCTGCGCCCCGAGCACGATCTCGCCGCCGGCGGCGCGGATGACTCGGCCCATCGCGGCGCAGACCTGCCGGTAGTCGACGATCGCCGTCGCCGGAACGAACAGGGCGCCGAGGCCGGTGATGTTCGGCTCGCGTCGCCCGAGCGCCGCCGCGTCGAGGCGCTCGACCTCGATCCCATTCTCCGCGGCGCGGCCCACCAGCGCCTCCATCCGCTCGAGCTCGAGCGGCGTCGTCGCCACGAGGGTCTTGCCGCAGGTGACGAATGGGATGCCATGCGTCGTGCAGAACTCCTTCGTCGCGCGCTCGCCGCGCCGACAGAGATCGGCCTTGAGGCTGCCTGGCGCGTAGTAGATCCCGCTGTGGATCACGCCGCTATTGTGGCCGGTCTGGTGCATCGCCAGCTCGCGCTCCTTCTCCAGCAGCACGAGCGTCGCGCCCGGATTGAGCTCGAGCAGCTTCATCGCCGTCGCAAGGCCGACGATGCCGCCGCCGATCACACAGAAGTTGTACGTCACCGCCGACTCGTCACGCGCCGAGCACGAAGGGCGCACCACAGCGCTCGCAGATCGCGCGGATTTTCTCCGCGAGCGAATCCGCCATCGGTATCCCGTCGCGCCTGCGCTCCTCCCGCGCCAGATCTTCCGGCTCTCCCGCCACGAGCACACGCTCGCGCGCGTCGCTCGGCGTCGCCTCGTGCAGCACGTCGATCACGTCGTCGAGGTCGTCCTCGAACTCGCCCTCGGGGCGAAAGGCCGTCGGGTCGAGCGCCATGAGGAAGTGCCCGATGTTGTCCGGATCGCCGCGCCCCTGCGTGCGCTTCCGGATCGGCGTGAACGATCCGCCGGACAGCGTGGCCGAGAGGATCTGTACCATCACGCTCAGCCCGTAGCCCTTGTGGCTCGACATCTCCGCCGTGCCGCCGAGTGCGGTGATGCCGGCGGTGCGGCTGATCGTGACCTTCTCCATCGCGATCGCCGAATCGATCACCGGCTCGCCGCGCTCGTCGAGCACCCAGCCCGACGGCAGTGGCCGTCCCTGGAGGTCGTACACCTTCACCTTGTTCTGCGCGACGGTGCTGGTGGACATGTCGAGCAGAAATGGGCGATTGCGCTTCGTCGGCGCGGCGAAGGCGATCGGGTTGGTGCCGAGCACCGGCACGGCGCTGCGCGTGGGGAGCACGGGGTTGCCGCGCGTGGTGCAGGTGACGAGGCCGAGCAAACCGCGCTGCGACGCCATCGCCGCGTAGTAGCCGGCCGCGCCGAAGTGCGTGGAGTTGTAGATGGAGACGATGCCGACGCCGCTCGCCTTCGCCTTCTCGATCGCGAGCTCCATCCCCATCACCGCGCTCACGTGGCCGAGCCCGGCGTCGCCGTCGATCAGCGCGGTGACCGGCGTCTGGCGCACCACTCGAGGATGCGGGGTGGGGTTGAGCTGCTCGAGGCCGAGCGCCTCCTCGTAGAGCATGAGCATCGAGATCCCGTGCGAGTCGATGCCCGCGAGGTCGGTGTCGGTCATGACGTCGGCGGCGGTGCACACCACATCGGGGGGCATGCCCCAGGCGGTGAGGACGTGCGAGATCTGCTCTCGAATGCGGTCGGCCGGGACGAGCATGACTCCTGGGGTCGGTGGCGGTGGACAGAATAGCCCATGGTCGCCGGTGCGACAGAGTAGGTGGCGGGACGGAGCGCTTCACGCTAGACCCCAACCGCTGCGGCTAACCGGCATCGCTGCGCAAGGAGTCTTCGGGGAGGCATCGCTCCGCAAGGAGTTTGTCACGCGGAGGCGCGGAGTTCGACTGCACGCGGAGACGCGGAGAACAGCAACAGCAGCTGAGTTTGGAGTCGAGGGGGCGGGTTCTCGGGACTAACGCTCCGCGAGCGCAGCGATTTGACGTTGCCCGGCGCGACGTTCATCGTACCGCCATGTCTGAACCCAGTGAGAAAGCGGACACCGATCGGCCGAGCCGGCGCGAGTTCATCGCGCGCTCGGCAGCGGCGGGTCTGACCCTCGGCGCGCTGGGCCCACGCGCGCTGCTCGTCGCCGACGCGCGCCGCCGAATCGAAGAGCCGGTGATGGCCGTCTTCTCCAAACACCTCCAGTGGCTTCCGTTCGCCGACGTCGGCCCCGTCATCGCCGACTCGGGATTCCGCGCCGTGGATCTCACCGTGCGACCGGGTGGCCATGTGCTTCCCGAGCGCGTCGAGGACGATCTGCCGCGCGCGATCGAGACGCTCCGCAAGTCGGGGCTCACCGTGCCGCTGATCACGACCGCCATCACGGACGCGCGCGATCCTCTCTCGCGCCGAGTGCTGGTGGCGGCCAGGAAGGCCGGCGTTTCGCACTACCGGATGGGCTACTGGAACTATCCGGCGAACCCCGAGCCGATGCAGGCACTGCGTGAGATGAAGGTGGGCGTGACCGCGCTGGCATCGCTCAATCGCGAGATCGGCATTCGCGGCGGATACCAGAATCACGTCGGCACGCGGGTCGGCGGCTCCGTGTGGGATCTTGGCGTGCTGCTGGAAGGCGTCGAGCCGGACGGACTCGGTGTGCAGTACGACATCCGCCACGCGGTGGCGGAGGGCGGAGAGAGCTGGCCGGTCGCGCTCAGGATGATCGCGCCGCACATCGACACCATCGCCGTGAAAGACTTTCACTGGGCGACGCGACCGGACGGCCGGTGGGAGCCGCGCAGCGTGCCGCTCGGTGACGGGATGGTGGAGTTTCCGGCGTACCTGCGTCAGCTGCTGGCCCGCGGGCCGCTCCCGCCAGCCACGATGCACTTCGAGTACGCGCCGCTCGAGAAGGCGGGCGGCGGCGATGCGGTGCGCCGGAAGCGAACGGTCGACGGTATGCGGCGGGACCTGACGCGCTTTCAGACGCTGCTCGCGTCCGCGTCGGCATAGGATGAGTAGGGGAGAAACCCTCTTTCGCGACGTGGTGCGCCTGTATCTTCCGCGAATGACTCCTGCCGCGTCAGCTCGCTCGGGTGCCGTAGCGACCGCGACGACGACCACGTCCGTGGTCCGCGCCGAGGGTCTCGTTCGCACTTTTGCGGGACGCCGCGCGGTCGATGACGTCAGCTTCACGCTCAACGCCGGAGACTGCCTCGCCCTGTTCGGCCCGAACGGCGCCGGCAAGACGACACTCCTTCGCCTCCTCGCCGGCCTTCTCGCGCCAGGCGAGGGACGCGCCCTCGTGAACGGTGTCCCGCTCAAGGACGGTCTGGCCGCGCGCGGCCAGGTGGGGCTCGTGTCGCATGCGAGCATGCTCTACGAGACGCTCACGGCGCGCGAGAACGTCGAGTTCGCGGCACGGCTGCACGGGGTGCCCGACGCGTCCGCCGCGGCACGCGTCGCGCTCACGGCGATGCGGGTGCACGATCGCGCCGACACGCCGGTGCGCCAGCTCAGCCGCGGTCTCCAGCAGCGCGTGTCCATCGCGCGCGCGATCGTGCATGGCCCACGGCTGCTTCTCTGCGACGAGCCATACACCGGGCTCGACGAGGTTGGTGCTGCCGCCCTCACCTCGACGCTGATGGAGCGGCGCAAGGCCGGCGCGGCGCTGCTGCTCGTCACGCACAACCTCGCCGAAGGGCTCGAGATCGCCACGCAGGCGGCGATCATGCGCCGCGGACGCTTCATTCGCCACGAGGCGCGCGAGCTGCTCGACGCGAGCGCCTATCAGTCGCAGTATCGCGAGCTCGCCGCCGTCGATGGCTGACGCGATCGTGAACGCGCCGCCAACGATGCTTGGCGCCGCCTGGATCATCGCGCGCAAGGATCTCGCGATCGAGTTTCGCACGCGCACCGCCTTTCTCTCGGCGGCGGTCTTCGCGCTCCTCGGCGTGACGATCTTCTACTTCGCGTGGGACTCGACCGCGGTGGCGGCGGTGGACCTCGCGCCAGGCGTGCTCTGGGTGATCTTCACCTTCGCTGGTCTGCTCGGCCTCCAGCGCTCGTTCGGCAGCGAGCTCGCCGACCGCGCGATCGACGGTCTGCTCGGCGCGCCGGTGGCGCGCGAGTCGATCTACATTGGCAAGGCACTCGCGAATCTCGTGTTCGTCGCGGGAATTCTCGTCGTCACGCTGCCCGCCGTCGTGCTGTTCTACAATCTTCAGCTCGGCGCCGGAATTCTCGCGCTGGCCGGCATCTCGCTGCTCGCGGCGATCGGCCTCGTCGCCGTCGGGACGCTGTTCAGCGCGATGGCGGTGAATACCCGCATGGCCGAGCTGCTGTTGCCGATGCTCAGCCTCCCCTTCTTCGTGCCGATCGTCATGAGCGCCGCGCAATCCTCGGCGCGGCTCATGGCCGGCCGTCCGGTGGCCGAAGCCTGGCCCTGGCTCCGCATCCTCATCGCCTTCGACATCGTGTTCGTCACGGCGTGCACCCTCGCCTTTCCATTCACTCTCGACGAATGAGCTCGTCTCCCATCGCCTCGTCGGACGTCGCTCGGCGCACGGGGCCGGATCTGTTGATGGGCGCCGCCATCCTGGGCGTGGCTGCCGTCTACGTCCGCGCGCTCGCCTTCACGCCCATCGAGGCGATGCAGGGCCGCGCGCAGAAGATCCTCTACGTGCACGCCACCTCGGCGTTCATCGCGCTCTATGTGGCGTTCGCGCTCATGGCGATCGCGAGCATTCTCTACCTGTGGCTCAAGGACGAGAAGCTCGACCGCGTGGCGGAGAGCGCCGCCGAGGTGGGACTCGCGTTCACGACCGTCGTGCTCGTGACGGGTCCGCTCTGGGGCAAGACGATCTGGGGTGCGTGGTGGACCTGGGACGCACGTTTGACATCCACGCTCTTCCTCTGGTTCATCATCGTGGCGTATCATCTGCTGCGTGGTGCGGTCGAGGAGCGCGGCCGTCGCGCGCGCTACTCCGCCGTGCTCGGCATCCTTGCGGCGCTGCTGGTGCCGTTCATTCATCTCAGCGTTTACATGTTCCGGACGTTGCACCCCATGCCGATCCTGCTCAAGCCGAGCGCGCCTTCAATGCCGTCCGAGATGCAGGTGACCTTCTTCTCCGCCTTCTTCGCGTTCACGCTGCTGTTCGCCGCGCTGCTTCGGTCGCGCTATCGAATCGCCACGCTGCGCGACTACGTGGCCGATCTGGAGCACGACCGCGGATGACGCCCGACAACGGTGGCTACGCGACGGCGGCGTACACGCTCGCGGCGATCGTCTATCTCGGGTATGTGCTGAGCCTCAAGCTGCGCGAGCGGCGACTTCGCCAACGCCTCGCGCAGCTGGAGTCGCCGACGCGCCCCGAGTCCCACACGCCAGCCGGCGCGTGAGCGGCATCGTCTACCTCGTTGGCGCGGGCCCGGGTGATCCCGGTCTGCTCACGGTGCGCGCGCGCGAGCTGCTCGCCACGTGCGACGCCATCGCGGCCGACGCGCTCGCCAATCCGGCGATCGTCGCCGCGGCACGGGAGGACAATCCGCGCGCCGTGCTGCACGACGTCGGCAAGCGCGGCGGCAGCGGCGAGTCGGCGCGGCAGGAGGCGATCAACGACCTGCTCGTGAAGCTCGGGCGGGAGGGAAAGCGCGTCGTGCGGCTCAAGGGCGGCGACCCGCTCGTGTTCGGCCGCGGCAGCGAGGAAGCCCAGGCTCTCGCTGAAGCGGGCGTCGCGTTCGAGATCGTTCCGGGTGTCACGGCGGGTGTGGCCGCCGCCGCGTACGCCGGAATTCCTGTGACGCACCGCGGCACGGCCACCGCCGTCACCTTCGTCACGGGCCACGAGGATCCGGCAAAGGGCGAGACGCAGACAGACTGGGCCTCCCTCGCGCGCGCGGGTGGCACGATCGTGCTGTACATGGGCGTGAAGACCCTGCCGAAAATTGCGGACGCGCTCGTCGCGGGCGGGATGTCGCCCGACATGCCTGCGGCGGCGATCCAGTGGGGCACCTACGCTCGGCAGCGCACGGTCGTCGCGACGGTGACGACGCTCGCCGACGCGGTGGAGCGCGAGGGGCTTGGCGCTCCGGTGATCACCGTGATCGGCGAAGTCGTCTCGCTGCGCCGGGAGATCGCCTGGTTCGACCGGATGCCGCTGTTCGACAAGCGCATCGTCGTCACGCGCGCGTCGGCGCAGGCCGGTGGTCTGCGCGCCGCGCTCACCGAGCTTGGCGCCGAGGTGCTCGAGATGCCGGCGCTCCGCGTCGTGCCCCTCGACCCGGAGCCGCTACGTGACGCATTGGACCGCGTCGCCGAGTACGACTGGGTGATGTTCACGAGCCAGAACGCAGTCGCCTTTCTCTGGGAGGCGCTGCGCGTGCGCGGGCGCGACGCGCGGGCACTCGCTGGCCGCAAGCTCGCGTGCGTGGGACGCGCGACCGCGGACACGCTGCTCGCGCGCGGGCTCGCGGCCGACGTCGTGCCGGGACGCTACGTGGCCGAAGGTGTGCTCGAGGCGCTCGAGGAGCGCGACGACGTGCGCGACAGCCGCGTGCTGTACATCGCCGCCGAGGGAGCGCGCGACGTGCTTCCCGCTGGACTCGGCGCGCTCGGCTGTACGGTGGACGTCGTGAACGTCTATCGCACCGCGAGCGACGGGGCCGGCGCCGGTGCGCTGCGCGACGCCCTCGCATCGGGCCGCGTCGATGCGGTCACGTTCGCGTCCGCGTCAGCAGTGCGCGGCTTCGTGGACGCGGTGGGAGCGGAGATGGCGAAGCGCGCGCCAGCGGTCTCCATCGGGCCGGTGACGAGCGACGCGATCCGCGCCGCCGGGATCACGCTCGCCGGCGAGGCGGCGGAGGCGTCGATCCCCGCACTGGCCGCAGCGACGGTCGCGTTGCTCGGCGCCACGCCACCCCCCACGTCGTGACGGACTTCGTCAAGATCGGCACGCGGTCGTCGGAGCTCGCGCTCCGCCAGGCGCGGCTCGTCCAGGCGGCGCTCATCGAACGAGGCGTCGAGAGCGAGCTCGTGACGTATCGCACGCTTGGCGACAAGCGGCTCGACGAGCCGCTCAGCACGATCGGCGCGAAGGGACTGTTCACGAAGGAGCTCGAGCATGATCTGCGGAAGGGGAAGCTCGACGTCGCGGTGCACTCGCTCAAGGATCTGCCCACTGACTCGCCGCCGGGTCTCATCGTCGCCGCGGTGCTGGAGCGCGAGGACCCACGCGATGCGCTCGTGCTCAATCACGGCATCCAGGGACAGTCGCTCGATGATCTGCCGCGCGGCTCGCGCGTGGGGACGTCGAGTCTCCGCCGGCGTGCGCTGCTCCTCGCCGCGCGCCCCGACCTCGAAGTGGCCGAGCTGCGCGGCAACGTTCCGACGCGACTCAAGAAGGTGGACGAGGGACGCGTTCACGCCGCGATTCTCGCCGCCGCCGGCCTGCACCGGCTCGACGCGCACCAACACATCACCTGCTATCTCGACGTGCCGGCCTGGATCCCCGCGGCGGGGCAGGGAGCGATCGCCGTGCAGACCCGCGACGACGACGACAGAGTTCGCTCGATAGCACACTCGATGAACGACGCGCCGACGATGCGCGCCGTGCGCGCCGAGCGGGCGTTTCTCCAGGCGCTCGAGGGCGGCTGTCAGGTCCCGATCGGCGCGCTCGCTGTGCCGGACCTCGGCGGTGCCGTGCTCCACGGCATGATCGCCCGCATCGATGGATCACGAATTGTGCGCGGCACGATCGCGTTGGATCCGGACGATCCGGAGTTGAGTGGCGTGCGACTGGCGAACCAGCTCAGAGGGGAAGGGGCGACCGAGATATTGGAGGGGCTGCGCAGGGCGTCGTTTCTTCCGTCGCCGCAGCCTGAATAAACGCGAGGAGCGGTGGGGAGTGGGGCGTGGGGAGTGACTGCAAACGCGTTCCCAGACGCTTCCACTCCGAACTCCCCACTCCCCACCAGTCACACCGATCCGTGTCACGCTTCCGAGCGTCCGTCCCGAGTATCTTCCGGAATGCCCTCCTTTCCCCACTACCGCCCACGCCGTCTCCGTCGCACGGAGGCGCTGCGCGCGCTCGTTCGCGAGACGTCGCTCGCGCCGTCGCAGCTCGTGCTTCCGCTGTTCGCGCGCTCCGGCACCGGGGTGCGCCAGCCCGTGTCGTCGATGACCGGCGTGGCGCAGACGTCGGTGGACGAGCTGGTGCGGGACGCGACCGCCGCCGCCGAGCTCGGAGTGGGTGGCGTGCTGCTGTTCGGGATTCCCGAGACGAAGGACGCGATCGGATCGAGTGCGTGGGACGACGAGGGCCCGGTGCAGCGCGCGGTTCGAGCGCTCAAGCGTGAGGTGCCGCAGCTCGTCGTCATCACCGACGTCTGCATGTGCGAGTACACGGATCATGGCCATTGCGGCGTCTTCGTCGACGGAGAGGTGGACAACGACAAGTCGCTCGAGCTGCTCGCGCGCGCGGCACTGTCGCACGCACATGCCGGCGCCGACATCGTCGCGCCGAGCGACATGATGGACGGACGCGTCGGCATGATCCGCGAGGCGCTCGACGAGGAGGGATATACGAACACCGCGATCCTCAGCTACTCGGCGAAGTTCGCGTCGGCCTGGTACGGTCCCTTCCGCGAGGCGGCAGAGAGCACGCCACAGAGCGGCGACCGCCGCGGCTATCAAATGGACGCCGCGAACGTGGACGAGGCGTTGCGCGAGACCTGGCAGGACATCGAGGAGGGCGCCGACATGGTGATGGTCAAGCCGGCGGGACCATTCCTCGACGTCGTCGCCCGCGTGAAGAAGGAGACCGGCTACCCACTGGCCGCGTACCAGGTGAGTGGGGAGTTCGCTATGATTCAGGCGGCCGCCGAACGCGGTTGGATCGATCTCGAGCGAGCGATGATGGAGAGCCTGATCGGGATCCGGCGCGCGGGGGCGGATGTGGTGATCACGTACTTTGCTCTCGCTGCCGCGCGCGCGCTTCGCGCGCGGTGAACGGTGATCGGTGAACGGCGGGCACACCCAGCCACGCCGTAGCCGTTTCTGCCAGCCGCGGGTACCTGTTCACCGTTCACTGTTCACCGTAAACCGCTCTTCGCAGCAAGGCGTCCATGAAGTACAGAACCTTCCCCGGCACGAACGTCACTGTCTCCGAAGTCGGCTTCGGCACCTGGACGATCTCCACCGGTTGGTGGGGCGAGAAGACGGACGCCCAGGCCGTCGGGATGCTGCGTTCGGCGCTCGACGACCACGGCATCACCTTCTTCGACGCGGCGGACGCGTACGGGAACGGTCGCGCCGAGAAGCAGATCGCCGAGGCGTTTCGCGGTCGGCGGAGCGAGATCGTGATCGGCACGAAGGTCGGCTACGACATCTACGATGACGTCGCCCTCGCCAACAGGCGAGGGCAGCAGGAGCTGCCGATGCGCACCGATCCGCAGTTCCTGCGCTACGCGGTCGATCGCTGCCTCGAGCGGCTCGAGACCGACTACATCGACGTGCTCCAGATCCACAACGCCAAGATGGAGCACGTGCGCGATGCGGAGCTGTGGGGCACGCTGCGCGATCTCAAGCGCGAAGGGAAGATCAAGGCGTGGGGCGCGGCATTCGGTCCGGCCATCGGGTGGTTGTACGAGTCGGTGGAGCTCATGGAACGCGAGCCCGACGTCAACACGATCCAGATGATCTGGAACGTGCTCGAGCAGCATCCCGGCTCCGCCATGATCGAGGCCGCGCGTCGCCATGCGCCGGACTGTTGCTTCAACGTCCGCGTGACGCACGCGAGCGGCATGCTCGAAGGGAAGTACACCGAAGACACTGTCTTTCCCGAGAACGACCATCGCCGTCATCGGCCGCGGAGCTGGCTGGTGAACGGCGTGCGAAAGGTGCGCACGCTGGACTTCCTCGCGCGGCAGATGACGCTCGGTCAGGCCGCGATCAAGTGGCTCCTCGCCGAGCCGCTCGTGGTGACGACGTTGCCCAACGTCTACGATGACGAGCAGGTCGCAGAGTTCGCCGCGGCGAGCGATCTGCCCGCGCTGTCGGAGGACCAGCTCGCGCGGGTGCACGAGCTGGACGCGGAAAACTTCGGCATCGACGAGGCGCCCATGAACTACAAGGGCGCGATGACGCGCGAGGGCGGGGCAAACTCCGACCTGCAGCTCGCGCGCAACCCCACTGGTCGGCCGGCGCTCCACGGCGCGGCGGCCCGAGAGACCTGATGCTCAACCTCTGGCACGACCTGCCCTGCGGGCACAACCCTCCCGAGATCGTCACCGCAGTGATCGAGATCCCTTCGGGGAGCCGCAACAAGTACGAGCTCGACAAGGCGTCGGGGATGCTCAAGCTCGACCGCGTCCTGTTCAGCGCCGTGCACTACCCGGGCGACTACGGGTTCATTCCGCGCACCCTGCACGAGGACAACGATCCGCTCGACGTGCTCGTGCTGATCAAGGAGCAGACGTTCCCCGGATGTCAGATCGACGTCCGCCCGATCGGCGTCCTCAAGATGCTCGACCGCGGCGAGCCGGACGACAAGATCCTCAGCGTGCCCGTGCACGACCCGTATCAGCAGGAGTTCTTCGACATCGCCGACATCCCGCAGCACATGCTGAAGGAGGTCGAGCACTTCTTCCACACGTACAAGGACCTCGAGGGAAAGCGCGTCGAGATCAAGGGGTGGGGAAAGAGCGACGAGGCGATGCGGGTGATTGGCGAGTCGATCGCGCGGTACGACGTGGCGTACGGATCGAAGCGCGACGGGGTGAAGAAGGGCTAGCTCCAGAAGACCGCGGAGCGCTTCGAGGACGCGAACGCGGATGGACGCGGAAGGTCAGGATCCTGTGTCAGTCGGGCGGCGTGAGCAGCGACTCCGGCGCGGTGCGACTCGATCGCCAGAGTGCGAGGGCCGCGAGCAGGAAGATGCCGTCCATGATCAACACGGCGGTCATCTGCTCGCCCGACGTCCAGGGGCGCGGCGAGAGTGGCGCGAGCAGCGTCTTCCCCGTTGGTGGGTCCGTCAGGAGCAGGTCGCGCGTCCAGTTCACCGCGGCGTGCACGCCGATGGCGGCCGGAACGCTACGCCAGCGCACGAACACGAGACCGAACAGCAGCGAGCCGACCGTCGTGCCGGTGAGCGCCACCTGCCATGGCCATCCGTTGACCACATGGAAGAGCGCGAACCAGAGAGCGGTGACGATCTGCGCCGGCCAATGGCCGATGCCGTGGATCAGCCGCTCGAACGAGTATCCGCGAAACACCAGCTCCTCGACGGCGTTGCCGCTCAGCAGCCAGAGAAGCGAGAAGCCCGTCACGCCGAGCTTGAACGTCGGATTCCAGCGCCAGGGAAAGGGAAGGAGCAGCCAGACGAGGAGGGCGATCGCGAGGATCAGCGTCGCGCCTCCGACGAACCCCGCAGCGAGCTCCGCGAACCGCCGCGGTGAAGGATCGAGGCCGAGCACGGCGAGCGATCGCCCCTCGCGCCGGAGGAAGAGCCATGAGATCGCGATGACGATGCCGGCCAGTATCGCGGGATGCGGGATCGGCAGCAGGCCGGGAATCAGATAGCTCGGCGAGCAGACGAGCAGAAAGAGCAGCGCCCGGCGGATCGATGTCGCGCGGGCGGGAGGTGTCACGATCGGCGTAGCGAGGGCAGTGGTCGACATGTTGTTCAAGTACGGGGAGCATACCCACCCCGTTTCGGACCACCCTTGACGGGCACGGGGAACGGCTTTATATAACCAATAGGTTGTAAAACCAAGCAGTTAAACACACACGCGCCCATTCCTTCTTCCGGAGATCCGACCATGCAGAAGATCACGACCTTCCTCTGGTTCGACGACGACGCGGAAGAGGCCATGACCCTCTACGTCTCGATCTTCAGGAACTCGAAGATCCTCAATGTCTCACGCTACCCCGCGAGCGGTCCGGGCGAGCAGGGGAAGGTCATCACGGCGACCTTTCAGCTCGAGGGCCAGCAGTTCATGGCGCTGAACGGCGGCCCGCAGTTCAAGTTCACCGAAGCGATCTCGCTCTTCGTGAGCTGTGAGACGCAGGCCGAGGTGGACGAGCTGTGGGGAAAGCTCACGGCGAACGGTGGCGCCGAGAGTCAGTGCGGCTGGCTCAAGGACAAGTTCGGTCTGTCGTGGCAGATCATCCCCACCGCGCTCATGCGTCTCTTGGGCGACAAGGATCCCGTCCGCGCCCAGCGCGCGATGCAGGCGATGCTCAAGATGCAGAAGATCGAGATCGCCGGACTCGAGGCCGCGGCTCGCGGCGAGTAGGCCGGACGAACGCATATCACTCTGCTTTTTCAAGGGTCAACTTTCAAGGGGTCAGCATCGTTGAAATTCGCCCATGGCTCGGCGCATTTTTCAACGATGCTGACCCCTTGAACTCCGACTCTGACCCCGGGCTCTGACCCCGGGCTCTGACCCCGGGCTCTGACCCCGGGCTCTGACCCCGATCTGCTCAGCCCTGCGGCCTGACCGCGCCGTGATCCGCCTGATCCTTGCCCCGCCGGAGGAACAGCCGGTCATACAGCACCGCCGCCACGATCGCGCCGAGGATCGGGCCGATCCAGTACACGGCCTGCGCCTCGAAGATGCCGCTCACCACCGCCGGGCCGAACGAGCGCGCAGGGTTCATCGACGCCCCCGTGAGCGGACCGATCGCCAGAATGTCCGCCGAGACCGTGAGCCCGATCGCGAAGCCGCCGACTTTCGGCGCCGCCGGGTCCACCGCCGTGCCGAACACCGCGAACATGAGGAAGAACGTGGCGATCGCCTCACACAGGATCGCCTGGCCCATCGTCACGTCGAGCGCGATCGCCTGCCCGCCCAGCCGAGTCTCCACGCCGATTGCGTGGGGAAAGACGGCCTTCAACGCATACGCCGCCGCCACAGCGCCGAAGATCTGCGCGACGATGTACAGCGCTCCCATCATCGGCTCGATGCGTCGCGTGACGAGGAAGCCGATCGTCACCGCGGGATTGAGGTGTCCCGAGATGCGCATGGTCGCCGTCACCATGATCGCCAGGATCAGCCCGTGTGCCAGCGCCGCGGCGAGCAGCACGTAGTTGCTGTGCGCCATCTGGGCCGACATGATCGACGCCCCGCCGACGAAGACGAGAGCGAAGATGCCGATGAACTCGGCGGCGAAGTGACGCCAGGCGTCGCGCATGGTGGGATCGGGATCGATGTGAGAACGCGCGGGCCAGAGAGCGCCCGCGCGTCAACGTTAATCGGCCCGCCCGACGGACGTCAGACCCCGTCGTGGCGCTTGAGCACGACGGCGGCGTTGATCCCGCCGAACCCGAAGCTGTTGCTCAACGCATACTCGACGTCGGCGTCGCGCCCGACCTTCGGGATGTAGTCGAGGTCGCACGACGCATCGGGCGAATCGAGGTTGAGTGTCGGCGGCAGCCACTTGCGATCGAGCGCCAGCGAAGTGATCGCCAGCTCGATCGCCCCCGATGCGCCGAGCGCGTGGCCGTAGTAGCCCTTCGTGCTGCTCACCTGGAGCTTGGGGGCGTGTTCGCCGAACGTCTGCTTCACCGCGCTCGTCTCCGTCGGATCGTTGAGCGGCGTCGAGCTGCCGTGCGCGTTCACGTACTCGATCTCCCCAGGATTCAACTCGGCATCCTGCAGCGCGAGCTTCATCGCCCGAGCGGCCTGCGAGCCGTCGGGGCGCGGCGCGGTCATGTGGTGCGCGTCGTTGCTGCTCCCATAGCCGACGACCTCGGCGTAGATGTGCGCGCCGCGCGCCATCGCGCGGTCGAGCTCCTCGAGGATGAGCACCGCCGCGCCTTCGCCCATCACGAACCCGTCGCGGTCCTTGTCGAACGGGCGCGACGCCACTGAGGGATCGTCGTCGCGCGTCGACATCGCACGGATGATCGCGAACGCGCCGAAGCAGAGCGGCGCCAGCGGCGCTTCCGCCGCGCCGGCGAACATCACGTCGGCGTACCCATCGCGGATGGCCCGGAACGCGTCACCCACGGCCACCGTGCCGGACGCGCAGCTCATCGCATTGCTGCTGTTCGGTCCCTGGGCGCCGAGCTCGATCGCGATGTTGCAGCTCGCCGCGCCACCAAACACGCCGAGCGCGAGTCCCGGCTCCACCGACTTGAGCCCCTGCGAGAGGAAGACGCCGAGCTGCTCCTCGGCGAAGCGGATCCCGCCCAGCGCGCTCCCCATCATCACCCCAACCCTCTCACGATTCTCCGACGCCATGTTGATTCCCGAATCCTCGATCGCCTGCTTGGCGCACGCGACCGAGAAGGTGCCATACCGGTCGAGCCGCTTCACCTTCTTGCGCTCGACGTAGTCCGCCCCATCGAAGTCGTTGACCTCGGCCGCGTTGTGGCTGCGGTACATCGTCGGATCGAACCGGGTGAGACGTCCGACGGCCGAGCGCTGCGCGCGCAGGCCGTTCCACAACCCTTCGCGTCCCGATCCGATCGGCGTCACCGCACCGATCCCTGTTACCGCCACTCGCCGCCGATCAGCCACTGATTCCTCCATGAATGCTCACGATCCGCCGGCGAGGCTCGCCCGCTCCGCATGCTCGGCCAATCCGGCCAGCGTGCGACTCGCGATGCCGTGCACGAACACCGGCCCGATCACCATCGTTGCCGCCGCCGAGCCGACCATCGGCACGGACGGACCGTCCCACACATGCACGATGCGTACGTGGGTACCATCCTCCACCGGCCGGAAGGTCCACTCCACCTCCATCCCGGTCGTCACGCCCCCGATGTGAGTGAAGCGAATTGCCGGGGGCGTGGTTCCGCCCGGAGGATGCACCCGCATGCGCGAGCGCCACCTGGTCGGCCAGTTCAATACCCCGAAGGGTCGCGAAGCGCTCATGTCGACGATGCCACCGCCATCGCTGCGCCGCTCGGTGAATCGCACGAAACGGTAGTGTCGGAGCAGAGCCGGCCATCGCTCCACGTCCGCGGCCAGGGCAAAGATGCGCTCCAGCGGCGCACGCACGAGGCGTTCGTCGACAGTGGTCATCTGCCGGCCGATCGGCATGCGACCGAGCTCGAGCGGTGGGAGATTGCTGGTCATAAGCCAGTCGGTGGAAGAAGAACGACGCAACGCGGATCAATGCGGATCACACGGAAAAGACCGAATCAGCGCTCTATCGGGAGGCTACTTCCTGCCCTTCGCATCATCGAAGGGTAGCCCTGAATCTTCGGGAGTGTGGCGGAGAGACCTTCCCCCGGAACCCAATCAGTCCGTCGTTGCAGCAGCTCCGCCGCCTCGACGCACAGCTCAATTGCAGTTGCTGTTGCAGTGATCCGGCCGTTTCCGCGTCATTCGCCCACATCCGCGTTGCGTCGTTCAAATGCCGATCTTCTCCCACGACGCCGTCAATCGAAACCCGGGATGCCGCATCACCTCCGCATGGCCGCCCGTCGCACCGTCCACATGCCGCGACAGCTCCTCCGCGGTGAATCCGCGCAGCACCGAGACGACGCCGTCGTGCCGGGTGACGGCATGGAATCGGAGCGGCCACGCGACGCACCAGAATCCGCATGCGGCGAGCCAACTGCGGCGCAGGTCGCTCACGATGACCGTGCGCCGCGCCACGCGATGGAGCTCCCGCAGCACGCGCGGAATCTGCGCATCCTCGAAGTGATGCAGCACCTGCGAGCAGGTCACGACGTCGAAGCTGGAGTCGGCGAACGGGAGCGAGCGGGCGTCCGCGCAGACGCTGCCGTCGAGCATGCGCGCGGTCACACGGGCGAGCGTCTCCGCCTCGTCCACGCCGAACGTCGTGAGCTCGACGCCGCGGCGTGCGGCAAGCCGGCGCGCCGCATGGGGGATGTCGGCCAGTCCGGTCCCGACATCGAGCAGCGTGGCATGCACGCCGAGCGACGGAAGGGCGCGCGCGATCTCGGAGAGCACCGCGCGCCGGCCGCCCAGCAGCGCATTGGAGCGTCGCACGTCACGGAGCGAGCGGGCTCGCAACGCGGGATCTGTCGCCGGATCGTCGAGGACCTCGAAGCCGCGCCGGCGTGTCGGAACGAGCACGCGGCGCCTAGCGCTCGAGCTGTGTGTACCCGCCGCGATAGTAGAGCAACGGCGCGGCACTGCGCGCCGACGCGCTCTCCACTTCGCCGATGAACATCGTGTGATCGCCGGCCTCGTAGCGCGCCACGACCTTGCATTCGAGATGCGCCAGCGCGTCGTCGAGCAGCACGACGCCGCTCTCGCCGCGCTGGTAGCCGATGCCGTCGAAGCGGCGTGTCGAGTCGGCCGTAGCGAACCGGCGAGACAGCGCCTCCTGCTCGGCGGCGAGGATATTGACGCCGAACGACACGCTCTCGGCGAGCGCCAGGTAGAGCGACGCCTCGCGATCGACGCATGCCTGCACGAGCGGTGGATGGAGACTGACCGAGCAGAACGCGCTCACCGTCATTCCGACGTCGCGGCCCTCGCGATCCTTCGTCGTCACGATGGTGATGCCCGAGGCGAATCGGCCAAGAACACTTCGGAATGAGTCGGGATCGATCGTCATGCGCCGGATGCGGGTGAGCTGCCTGAGGGGCGAAAGAGATTCAGCAGGTACCCCGGGCGCAACACCTCGCGGGCGGGCACGAAGTCGCCCGTGACGCCGACGAGCAGGTCCGCCATGTCCTTTCGTGCCTCGAGCGTCCGAGCGAAGTAGTTCATCGCCGGCGCCCAGCCCACGGCGGCGCCGATGAGCCGCTCGACGATCCACTTGCCGGCGAACTCGGTGCGTCTCGCGCGATGGTACTCGGCGAGCGCGGCGTCCGACTCCCGCGCGGAGCCAGCGCCGAGCGCGGCGATCGCGAACGGCGCCAGCAGCTCGCCGCCGCGCAGCCCCGCGTAGATGCCCTCGCCCGTGAATGGATCGAAGAAGTCCGCGGCGTCGCCGACGAGGGCCGCACCTGGCGCCCACGAGCGACGCGCGTGCGAGGCGAATGGCCCCGTGACCTGGACGGCCGAGGCGAGCCGTGCGCTGGCGACGCGAGGCGCGAGCTGCGGTCGCGCGCGCAGCCAGTCCAGAAAGAATCCTTCGCGATCGGCGCTCACCGCGCGGGCCGCCGATGGCGGCACCACCATCGCGACGTTGGTGAGCCCCTCGTCCACCGACGCGAGCCCGACGTAGCCGACGTCGCGCTCGACATGGAGCTCTCCCCACTCCTGCATGTCGCCGAAGTGCTCCAGGTGCGCCACCAGCGCGAGCCGGCGCGGCCAGCGCGACACATGGGCGAGACCGAGCCGGCGCGCGACGAGCGAGCGCAGTCCATCGGCGCCGACGACCAGCGGCGCGTGCAGCGTCTCGCGCGCGCCACGCTCGTCGAGGATGCGGACGCCCGTGACGCGGCCGCTCGCGTCGCGCTCGACGTCCGTGACGCGAACGCCCTCGCGCACCTCGGCGCCCGCCTCCCGCGCCCGCGCGATGAGTATCGGGTCCAGCGCGATGCGTCTGAGTGCGAGCCCGCGATCGCGGAAGGCGCGGAAGCCGTGTCCCGCCACGAAGTCGCCGCGCAGCGTCGCGCCATTCGGGGCGCGAACGACCATCCCCGTGAGGTGCGCCGCCGAGCGCTCGACCGCGTCGAGCGCGCCCATCGCGCTCAGAATGCGCGACGCCTGGGGGCTCAGGTATTCCGCGCACGGCTTGGTGCGCGGGAACGTCGCTCGGTCGAGTACGAGCACGCGCACACCCGCGCGCGCGAGCGCGTACGCGGTGGACGATCCCGCGGGACCCCCTCCGACGACGATCACATCGGTCGTGCGCGCGCTCGGCGTCATGCGATGCGTGAGAGGGCTACAGGGTCACGACGAGCGCGGCGATCGCGCCCCCCGCCACCGTGGCGATCAGATTGACGATGTCGTTGTCCATCGCCGTCAGGCCACCCGCGTGACGTGTCGTCGTACCGCAGCTGTGCACGGCGCGTTCCGTACTCGTCTGGCACGTGTCGCACCAGCGGCGGTCCTGGAGCGTGGCGCCGACGATCGAGTCGGCCAGCGCGCCGCCGACACCGCCGATGACGACCGGCGCGATCGGCGCCTCGATCAAGAGGGCGCGCGCGGCGAGTGCGATGAACGACGCCCCGATGACCATCGCCGTGATGCCGAGCAGGTTGACGCCGCCCGAGGTCCCGGGGGTGACGCGCCGCCAGGAGATGATCGATCGGGGCGGGCGAGAGGCGAGACTGCCGATCTCCGTGGCCCAGGTGTCGGCGGCCGACGCGGCGAGCGCGCCGAGCGCGACGACGGCGAGGAGAGCCCCCTCGGATTCCGTGAGGAGTGGGAGGGTCGCGATGAGCGCGGCGGCGGCGAACAGGCCGCCATTGGCCAGAACCTGCACCGCGTCGCGCGCACCGCCCTTGGCCACGACGCTGCCGGTGCGCTGGGCCTTCTCGGCCGCCCGGAGCCGCGAGAGTGCAAGTGAGGCGGCGAAGTAGCCGATGAGCAGCGCACCCCATGCCCATCCAGCCGTCACGGCGAGCGTGCCGATGACGACGGCGGCGATGGTCCCGGCGCGGCTCAACGCGTGCGCCTTCGCAGCGGCGAGCGCGACCGTGCAGGCGATGAGCAGTCCCGCGGCGACGCGGACGATCACTCGCGCGGCGCCGGTCGCGTCGGCCTGTTGGCGCGTCGCTCCGCGAAACCCTGCATCGTGTGCTGCGACATCGTCGTCCCCACCTCCGGCTGGCAGTGTCCGCCGAATGTGAGCCGTCAAGCGGTCGGCGGCAAGCGCGCGTGCACTGGTGAAGCTATTGGCTGTGCCTCTGGTTCCCGTTAGCTTCGATGGCTACGAACCTCCCTTCCACGACCGGCATCTCACTCGGTCGTTCCCCTCGCAGTCGCAGATGCTCGCCACCGTCGACGCCCTCCTTCCGCTCAGCCTTCTCGAAGCCGTTCGCGACGTGGACACGCCCGAGGCGCTCGCCGAGGCGGAGTTCGTGGACGAGTTGCGGAACAAGCGACTTGGGCTCAGCGACACCGTGTATACGCAGATCAAGCGGTACACGGAGGCGGTGCGCCGCAATCAGCGCACGGCGCAGGACGAAGCGATCGCGCTCGCGCGGCTGATCGGACGGCGGCCCGACGCCGAGGCGGTATTGCGCGCCGCGGGCCGATTCCTGGCGCGGGAAGCGTACATGACCGTCTCGCCGGTGACGCGTGGGCTGCTCCGCTTCATGCCGTCACTCGTCGCGCGACCGCTCGCGCTGCGCAAGGTTCGGCAGATCGCGAGGCGCTACCTGAACGGCAACGTGCGGCGCGTCGGCACCTCGGTGCTGCTCGAGATCCCGCGCTCGATCACGGTGAACGTGGCGGCGGGTGGTGCGGGGTGCGCGTTCTACGAGGCGACGCTGCGCGAGCTGCTGCGCCTGCTCGTCGGCACGACGGGCGCGGTCGAGCACACGCGCTGCGAGGGACGCGGCGAAGGGTCGTGCGAGTGGCGAGCCGATTGGCGCGGCGCCGATCACGCGCAGACGGCCTGACCATGCGGGGCGCGGCATGCTGAGCCCCGACCGGCTGCCGGTCCTGCAAGAGGTCCTCGCCGCCGCGAACCTCGACGGCTGGCTCCTCTACGACTTTCGCGGCATCAACCCGATCGCCAGCGGACTGCTCGCGCTCGAGGGGATGGTGTCGCGCCGCATCTTCGTCTGGATCCCGCGCGAGGGCGTACCCCGCGCGCTCGGACACGCGATCGAGAATGGACCGTGGCGGCTCTGGCCGGCCGAGTGGCCGCGCGGCAGCTACAGCTCGTGGCGCCAGCTCGAGGCGGCGGTGGGCGAGATGGTGCGCGGCAAGCGCATCGCGATGGAGTACTCGCCGGGCGACGCCGTGCCCTATCTCGATCGCGTGCCGGCGGGCGTGCTGGAAATGGTGCGCGCGGCGGGCGCGGTGGAGGTGGTGTCGTCCGGCGCGCTGGTGACGCGGTTTTACGCCGCGTGGAGCGCCGAGCATCTCTCGTCGCACCGGCGCTCCGCGGAGACGATCAAGACGATCGCGCACGATGCCTTCGCGCTGGCGGGCGAACGATCGCGGACGCCTCGCCCGATGATGGAGCACGAGCTCGTGGAGTGGATGCGCGAGCGGTTCGGGCGTGCCGCGCTCGTCACCGACCACGGACCGAGCGTGTGCGCCGGCGCCAACTCGGCGAATCCGCACTACGAGGCGTCGGCCGATCGGCCTGTGCCAATCCGCGACGGCGAGGTGCTGCTGATCGACCTCTGGGCGACGGAACCGGGTGGCGTGTACGCCGACCAGACGTGGATGGCCACGCTCGGCACACCGTCGGCGCGGGCGCAGGAGATCTGGTCGATCGTGCGTGATGCGCGCGATGCGGCCATTCGGCTGGTGCAGGAGTCCGCGTCGGAAGCGCGACCGCTCCGCGGCGCCGACGTGGACGACGTGGCGCGCGCGGTGATCGTGGCTCGCGGCTACGGCGACCGGTTCATCCATCGCACCGGTCACTCGATCGATCCGCACTCGCTGCACGGCTCCGGGCCCCACCTCGACAACCTCGAGACGAGGGAGGAGCGGATGCTGATTCCCGGGATCGGCTTCTCGATCGAGCCAGGGCTGTACATTCCCGGAGAGATCGGAATGCGCAGCGAAGTGAACGCGTTCCTCGAGCCGGCGCGGGCTCTCATCACTCCAACGATCTATCAGTCCGAATTGATCGTCGCCTGAGGATCAGGCGTCGGACGCCGGACCAGCTTGGAGAACGACATGAGCAGACCGCTGTTGAGTATCGTGCTTCCCGCGTTCAACGAACAGGCGGTGCTGCCGCTCGCGTATGAGCGTTTCTCGGCGATGCGCGCTCCACTTCACGAGCTGGGGATGGACTACGAGCTCCTCTTCGTGAACGACGGCAGCGTGGACGGCACCGCGCGCATGCTCGACGGCTTCGCCGCGACGGACGATCACGTGCGCGTGGCGCATCTCACCCGCAACTTCGGACATCAGGCGGCCGTCACGGCTGGCCTGTCACTGGCGCGCGGCGACGCCGTCGCCATCATGGACTGCGATCTGCAGGATCCGCCAGAGCTGTTGCCGACGCTGCTCGAGCGATGGCGTGAGGGCTTCCACGTCGTGTACGGCGTGCGGAAGAAGCGCCAGGAAGGACTCGGCAAGCGCTTCGCGTATTGGGCGTTCTATCGCATCTATGCGCGCATCAGCGACCTCGCCATTCCACTCGACAGCGGCGACTTCTGCCTGATGGACCGATCGGTGATCGAGCTGTTGGAGCAGCTGCCGGAGCGCCAGCGATTCGTTCGCGGGCTGCGCACGTGGGTGGGGCTCAGGCAGACCGGCGTGGAGTACGAGCGACCCGCGCGTCAGGCGGGACAGCCAGCGTACACGATGCGGGCACTGATGAAGCTAGCGATGGATGGCCTCGTGAGCTTCAGCGGCGTACCGCTGCAGATGGTCACGCGACTCGGCTTGCTCAGCGCGCTGCTCGCGCTGATCGTCGGCATGTGGGTGGTGTGGGCAGTGTTGTCGGGGCAGACGGTGCCGCGCGGCTGGGCGAGTCTCGCCTGTCTCGTGCTGCTCACGTCGTCCGTGCAGCTCATCTCGCTCGGGATCATCGGCGAATACATGTCGCGGGTGTTTCTCGAGGTGAAGGGCAGGCCGACGTACCTCATCGCGTCGGTGGTGGAGCACGGCGGGAACGGCACCGCACCGGCGCCGTGGCGGGGCAGGCCGCATCGCGCGACTCCCATCTCGGTGCCCAGAGCAGAGGTCGAGCCGAGGTGACGCCCGAACAGTTCGAGCTGTTTGCGCGGATCGAGCAGGAGCATTGGTGGTTCGTGGCGCGACGCCACATCATGCGCGAGCTGATCCTCCGCGTCGCGCCGTCCGATGGCGCGACTGTCGCCGTGGACATTGGCTGCGGCACGGGAGGCAACATCGCCGCGCTGGCCGACCGGTTCCGCTGCGTGGGAATCGACGAGAGTGCGGATGCGATCGCGCGCGCGCGCGCGATGCACCCGCGCGTCGAGTTCGTCCGTTCGGTGGACCGAGCAGTGATCGCGCCGCATCTCGCGCGCGCCGGCGTGGTCACGTGCATGGACGTGATCGAGCACATCGAAGGAGACGCCGCCTTCCTCCAGCAGATCGTCGGCGCGACACGTCCCGGGACGCAGCTGCTGCTCACCGTGCCGGCCGGCATGGAGCTCTGGAGCGAGCACGACGTGACGAATGGCCACTTTCGCCGCTACACGATCGATGGCTTCGCAGCGCTCTGGTCCGGGCTTCCCGTGCGCGTACGGCTGCTCAGCGCGTTCAACGCGCGGCTCTATCCACTCGTGTGGGGTGCGCGAACGTTGGCGCGCGCACGCGGCCGCGCGCACGGCGCGGCCGGCACCGACTTCACGATGCCCTCTCGTCCGATGAACGCGACGCTGCGCCGCACCTTTGCCGGCGAGCTGGATGCGCTGCTCCACGCGCTCGACACGACGCGCCGACCGTACTCGCGCGGCGTGAGCGTGATCGCAATGCTGGAACGAACGCCGGACTAGTGCGGCGACTCGGAAACCTCTCCGCCCGCGTACTCGCCGACGGATCCTGAGGGACACTGTGGGCTGCGCCTGATCGACGTTCCGTCCGTCGGCGTACCGGGGCTCGATTCGAAGAGCAGCACGCGCGCGTTCACCCGGCACGACCGAAAGCCGCTGAACACCGCCGGGAGGGCGGAGCCCCTCGTGTCGTCGCCGATCAACAGGAAGAAGGAGTCGGTGAGCCGCATCGCGCCAAGGGTCAGCACCGCCGGAAAGCCGAGCGTGCGATGGTGGGCGAGCGCCACATCCTGCTCGATGATCGTGATGTCGTTCAGCGTCTTGTTGTGGCGCGACTTGAGGTACTCGTAGATGGTGTCCACGGGCATGACCAAATATGCGAGCCGCGGATTGTGGTTGGCCTTGGACAGCGCGGTCATGTAGAGCACGTTCCGATCGAGCGAGAGAACGGGCCGTGGGTCTCGCGCCACGGCGTTCACGCCGGCGATCGCGCCGCGCGCCTGCGCGGTCAACTTGTCGGCCGCGACGGTCTTCCATCCCAGCAGGGCGCTGTACGTGGCGACCATCCCAACGAGCGCGATCGTCTGCATCCGGCGCGGGAGCACCGACGTCGCCAGCGCCACGAGGCAGCACATCCCCGCGACGGCGGGGAGCGCGTATCGCCCGATCAGCGTGGGCTGCACCAGATACGAGAAAGGCACGAGGATGAGCGGAAGCGCGACGAGACCGATCGTCGCCGACTGCGCGATCGTGGGACTCGGCAGCGTGCGGCCGGTCGTGCGCCACAGCCGGTAGGCCGCGGCACCGAGCACCAGGACGTACGGCACCCACGCGAGGAACAGCAGGACGAACACGACGGATGACCGAAGCGTTGGCGCCGCGATCCAGGTCGGGACGGTAAGGACGTGGCGCTGCGCCTCGTACACCGGGAGCCATGCGACGAGTGACAACGCTCCGACGCCAATGGCCGCCGCGACAGGCCAGATGCGCGATGGCGAGCGCACCTTCAGCGCGAACCCGAGCGCGAGACAGGCCACGCTGATGATGCCGAAGTAGTGGATCAGGCAGGTCGCCGCGGTGAGCAGCGCAAGCGTGAGCAGCCGCCACCACGAGCCGCGATGCTCAACGACGCTCTGCATCGCCAGCGCGAGCGCGACGGTGAGGGCGAACCACGGCGCGTAGAAGCGCGCCTCGTGCACCTGCCCGAGGAGGATCGAGTGCGCGAGCACCGCCGTCGCGCCCACCGCCGAGGGCAGCACGCCGAGGCGCTCACGCGCCATCCGGTAGAGCAGCAGCAGGGCAGCCCAGATGGCGAAGATCGACGTCAGGCGAAGGACGACCTGCGCCGGCAGCCCGCCGAACAGCCGCAGCATCGCCCAGTCGATCGCGAACAGCAGCGGCGGATTGAAGTCCGCGCCGCCGGCGAGGCGATCCACGAGCTGCTGGCCAGGTTGCGCGCGCGCGAGGAGCCAGGTGTGCAGCTCGTCGAGCCAGAGCGGCTTCATGAGAAGCACGCGCAGCTGTGGCAACAGCAGCGGAATCAGGAGGAGCCCGAGCAGCAGCACCGCGGCGAACGCCATCTCGCGCCGGTCGGGCGTAGAGCGGCCCTGGTCGCCATCTGAACCGATAGGGTGCACGAAACGTTCGCGCGCGCGCGAATCGGCCATCGCCATCTCTCTCCTCGGGTGTTCAGCCTGTACTCACCGGGAAGCGATTTGCGACGTCGCAACTCGAGCGGTACCCACGCGGGCGTACCACCGTCCCCCCCAACCACGCTCTCGATGTAGAGCGAGCCCCGCACAATGACCGTCATCACGAACCGGCGCGAGGACTTACATCACAAAACTCCGGCGCCGCACGGTAACGATTCTGCCACGCCACGGCCGACCTCGCCAAATCGCTCGCGACTCAGGCCGAGTCGAAACGACCTAGTGAACGAACGACGAACTGTCGCTCCACATGTCGCCGTCCTCCAACCCGAGCCGCCAATAGGCGACCCGTCTCACACCGAGATCAGTCGCCTCTCGCTCGAGCCTCGCGACGAGCTCCGCATCGCTGACCCAGAGCTCCCATCCGTCGGCGCCTGGACGCGACGCGTGCAGCGTTGCGCTCGCGGGATCTCTGGCAAGCGACGTGCCCGCCTCGGTCGCCAGTCGGCGCGCATCGTCATAGCCGATCGTCTCGGTGATGGCGTTCGGGCGCCAGAGGTAGCCATACAGCGGCAGCGCAGCGACCAGCCGGCTCGCGCCCCGCTCGGCGACGCGCATGCCTAGCGTGCGTCGCGCCCAATCTGGCGCGGCGATCGCGCCCGGTGGGGAGGTGGCCCAGTGTTGGTCGTAGAGCATGACGAGCAGCAGGTCCGCGCTTCCGTCGAACAGCCGGGCTGGATAGCCGGCCGTGTCCGACGCCGGGACAGCGACGACGATCGGTCCGACTCCGGCGGCGCGTGCCGCGCGCGAGATCGCGGCCACGACGAGCCGCGTCGCGCTGCTATCGCCGCCCGTCATCCCCTCGAAGTCGAGCACGAGCCCGCGATATCCGTCGCGTCGCGCCCACGCGGCCACCGCGAGCGATGATCGGCGAAGGGCCGTGCTGTCGAGCGCCAGGCGGCGGATGACGTCGGGATGAAAGGCACTTCCGACGAACGTGGTGACGATGGCCATTCGTCGTCGGCCAGACGCTGACGAGCGGCCGACGGTATCGCGATAGAGCGTGAACGGCGCGCCGATGATCGTGTCGAGCGGGATCCATCCCGTGACGATCGCATCGAACCGGCTGCCGTGCGTGGCCACACTCGCGGCGCTCCGTGCGTCCCAGGGCGCGGTGAACACCCATCGCTCCACCGGCTGCACGCGGCCCGGGGGAAGGGAGCCACAGCCGAGCGAGATCGACGCCGCGAGAGCGACGATGAGACGAGAGGACAGCATGCGCACGTCACGTTCGAGGAAGCCAGACACGGGTTCAATGCAGAGTGAGGGCCAGCCGTGTCGCTGGCGTTGGCTCGCCCCTTGCCCGTTCTGCGGCGCCACCCGTCCACCCCCCTTCGCTCTCGTGATCGTCGCACGTCATTCGCCAACCGTCGCGCTCCGTTTCGTCGCCACACTCCTCGTCGCCCTCGGCTGTCGAGAGGGCGCCAAACCGGCAGCCACCTCTACCGCCGGCGCGCAATCCTCGACTCTCGACGCGTCGGGTGAGGTCGTGATCGCGCGTCCGTCGCAGCCGTATGTGGTGGAGCCGAGCGCTTCGCCGGGCACGGTGACGGGCACGGTCACGACGAACGCACCGATCGCGTTGGGCGCGCCGCAGCCGACTGGGCGGGACAGCGCGCTGTGCGGCGCGTCGATCCCCGACCAATCGGTGAGCCAGCAGGGCAACGCGCTCGGTGGGGCCGTCGTGTGGCTCGACGGGGTGCGTCGCGGCAAGCCGTTCCCGCTGGAGCGCCGCCTGGAGCTGGAGAGCGTCGACTGCAAGCTCTCACCGCGGGTGCAGGCGGCGGTGACGAGGAGTGCCGTGAACGTCCTGGGCCACGACGACTTCCGTCAGCACCTGAGCTTTCTCGCCGGCGGGGAACGCGAGCCGCGCGCCTCGATCCTGCTCGGCAAGGACGACCAGGTGATCCCGACGGAGCGGCCCTTCGCGTCGCCCGGGCTTGTCGTCGTGCGCGACGTGGACCATTCGTGGCCGACCGCGTACATCGCCGTGTTCGACCATCCGTACTTCGCCGTGACGGCGCCCAACGGCACGTTCACGATCGACGGCGTGCCGCCGGGGAAGTACAAGGTGATGGCGTGGCACGAGCGCACGAAGCGCGCGGAGCAGCTGGTCGAGGTCGGGGCGGGGGTGACGGCGAGGGTTGAGCTGGTGATGGGAGCCAAATAACTGCCGGCGCCATAGCGAGTATCATCGTACGCGGTACCCGGACCCAGGGCGCCGGCCCCCAGAATACGCGGCCTAAGCGACCCGCAGTCAGATCTCCCGAGCGTGAGACGGGCTGGACCCCCGCCAGGATCAAGGGGTCTCACCCCTTGAAAGCCCTCTTGGAGTGCTCAACCCACGAGGTTCCATCTCGTTGGGTGCTGATAGCACCCCTGACGGCGGAGCGCCTCGAAGTTGATCGTCACGGGGCGTTCACGAGATGGGCCGACGCCGGCTGCTCGCCTCAGCGGCGCGACACGGCGCACGCACACACGCCATGAGGGGGGAGCAGCTCTACGCGCCCGAATCCAGCGTCGCGTATTCGACGTCGGCAGACCGCGCCGCTTCACTCTTGCCTGACTTTTGGCGGCGCCTCCGATTCCGCCGAGCGTACTCGCCGCCTTCGATGTGCGTGGGCGTGCCAACCGGGTTCTCGTCATCTGCTCATGCCGATTGACGACGCAGCTCTCCCCAGTCAGAGTCGCGCGACTACATCGAATGACAAAGTGGCAAGAACCGAATGATTGCTCGATATCGCAGCTGCGATGCTGGTGTGTCCGTAGTGTCGAGCGATGACCCATCCGTTCGCATCAACAGTGGCAACCGTCGTATCTGCGGAACTCCACGTCAGGAGAGGCACGGTTGCCACGAGGCTCCCGTCCCGACCAAATGCACGCACAGGAAATTGATACGAGGCGCCCTCCACCATTCCAAAGAAGTTTGGCGAGGGAGGCACGTGGTACACGCTGGCGATAAACGTGTATTGGCAGAACAGTTCCGGGAGCTTGTCAGGCGCGGCGACGGTCAGAGCTCGAATTCACGGACGGCCCCTCCAGACATTCTGGGGGTCGTCTGCCAATCCGGATACTCGCTACTGGTGCTACCCGCGTACTGCGGTGGCACTTCACCAAAGCAGTTCAGCGCAACTCCGCCTGATACAACCGCCCGTACAGTCCGTCCTGCCCCACGAGCTGCTCGTGCGTCCCTTGCTCCACGACGTGCCCGTGCTCGAGCACCAGCACGCGATCCGCGCGTCGCACGGTGCGCAGGCGATGCGCGATGATCAGCGTGCTCCGTCCCCGCAACAGCTCCTCCATCGCCTCCTCCACCAGCCGCTCGGACTCGTTGTCCAGGCTCGACGTGGCTTCGTCCAGCACGACGACGGCCGGGTTCTTCAGGAACACCCGTGCCAGCGCAATGCGCTGCCGCTGTCCACCAGAAAGCTTGATCCCGCGTTCGCCGACACGCGTCTCCATCCCACTCGGCAGGCGGTCGATGAACTCGATCGTGTGCGCGGCGCGCGCCGCCGCGTACACCTCGGCGTCGCTCGCCGAGGGACGCGCATAGGCGATGTTCTCGCGGATCGTGCCGCTGAAGAGGGCGGGCTCCTGCGGAACGAGTCCGATCGATCCGCGCAGATCGGCGAACGAGAGCTCACGCACGTCCACGCCGTCGAGCGTGATGCGGCCGCCGGTCACGTCCCAGAAGCGCGGGATGAGCGAGGCGATCGTCGTCTTGCCGGCACCCGAAGGCCCAACCAGGGCGACGACCTCGCCCGGGGCGATCGTGAACGTCACGTCGCTCAGCACGATCGGCAGCTCCGGATCGTAGCGGAACTGCACGCCGTCGAGCTCGAGCGCGCCGCGCACCGGAAGTCGCAACGCGACGGGATGCGCCGGCTCGGCCACCGTCGGCGACATCTTCAAGATCTCGAACACGCGCTGCGCGGCGCCGACCGCTTCCTGGTAGCTGCCGAACAGCGACGCGAGCGATCCCACCGCGGCGGCCACCGTGATCGCGAGCAGCAGGAACGACACGAGCGCGCCCGGCGTGAGCGTTCCTTCGAGGACGAGACGCCCGCCCTGCCAGAGCACCGCGACGACGCCGGTGAACGCCGCGAAGCCCACCACGCCGAACAGGGTCGCCCGCATCTTCGCTCGCGCCACCGCGGCGGTGACGACGCCTGAGAGCAGTTGTCGATATCGGCGCGTCTCCTCGGCCTCGCGCACGAAGCTCTGCACCGTGCGGATCTGCGAGAACGCCTCGTCCGCCATCCCCATGCTCTCGGCCACCTTGTCCTGTAGCCCGGTGCTCGCGCGGCGCAGCCGCTTGCCGAAGAAGAACGCCGAGCCGATCACGACGGGCACCACCGCGAGCGTCGTCGTGGTCAGGCGCGGATTCGTGAACGTGAGCAGCGCGATGCCGCCGACGAGGAAGAGCGTCTGCCGCGACCCCTCGGAGATCCATGTCGCGAGAAGCGTCTGGAGCACCGCGAGGTCGGCCGACAACCGGCTCGTCAGCTCGCCGGTGCGGCGCTCGGTGAAGAAGCTCGGCGACAGGTGCACGAGGTGCGCGAAGACGTCCTCGCGGAGCTTGGCGATCACCCGCTCCGACGTACCGGTGAGCAGGTAGACCTGGATGAAGTTCATCGCGCCCTGGAGCGCGAAGGCCATGATCAGGCCAGCGGCGATCCGGTCGAGGAGCGCGCGGTCGCGCTGCTGGAATGCGGCGTCGAGCAGGTAGCGCACGACGAGCGGGAACGCGAGCCCGACGGCGGCGGCAATGACGAGGCACAGCGCGCAGATCATGAGACGGCCGGTATACGGCCGGATCCGCGGCACGATGTCGGCCAGCGGCTTGGGCGACACGGGCTTACGCGTGCGCGGAACGACGTGTTCCGCGAGCGGGGTATCGCGTTGTGGCGTGGTCACGTCAGCGCGCTGCGGATCCTTCGCGGCGCAGCCAGAGGCGCAGCGCGTAGAGCGATTGATTCATGGAGCGCCCCGCCGCGCTCTGCGATTCCAGCCACTCGAGAAACGCGGCGGCGCGCTCGGCGCGGACCTTCGGCGGCGCGCTCCAATCGTTGGCGTTCCAGACGCGCACGTGCAGCACCTCGTCGTCGCCGGGCACGCCGATGAGAAGCAGCATCTCCGGCGCGCCGGCGCCCGGCCCCATCAGCAACGGCATCTCGCGCGGCGCGGAGGTCGTGCCCACGGCGTCACGCATGACGCTCGCCCGAGTGCGTCATGCGGCCACGCGATCCACCACCATCGCCGCGAACAGCAGGGCGAGGTAGAGGAGCGAGAACTTGTAGACCGACCACGCCGGCTTCACGAAGTCGGCGGCGCGCATGACCTTGATCACGCCAACGAGCAGCCACGCGCCGAGCGCCGCCGCCATCACGAAGTACGGCATCCCCAGCGCGCCGAACGCCACCGGCAGCAGCGTGATCGGGATGAGGATGAGCGTGTACCAGAGCATGTTGCGCATCGTCTCGCGCTCGCCCCAGACGAGCGGCGCCATCGGCACGCCCGCCCGTCCGTAGTCGCGCTGCTTGAGCAGGGCGAGCGCCCAGAAGTGCGGTGGCGTCCAGTAGAAGATGATCAGGAAGAGATAGACGCCGAGCAGGTCGATGCGCCCGGTCACCGCGGCGACGCCGACGAGCGGCGGAAAGGCGCCCGCCGCGCCGCCGATGACGATGTTCTGCGGCGAGCTGCGCTTGAGCCAGCGCGTGTACACGAAGACGTAGGTGTAGAAGCCGCCGAGTGCGAGCGCGGCCGTGAGCACGTTCGCGACGTGCGCGAGCAGGAACGTCGCCGTCGTCGCGCACAGCACGCCGAACGCGAGCACCGCCTCGGCGCGCATGCGGCCGCTCGGGATCGGACGCAGCCGAGTGCGCGACATCCGGTCGTCGATGTCGCGATCCATGTACATGTTCACGGCGTTCGCACCACCCGCCATGAGATAGCCGCCGACGAAAACGGCGAGCACGAGCTTCCAGCCCGGGCTCCCCGCGACGTACATCGGCGCGATGGTCGTGACAAGCAGGAGCGAGATGATGCGCGGCTTCGTGAGCGAGACGAGATCGCGCGCGAAGCTCTGTCGCACCGGCTTGGCGGCAGCGACGTCGCTCATCCTTCGGCTCCACGTGGTGATCCAACGGCGCCGCTGGCATGCGCCTGCGCGCGAGACGCCGAGCGCGTACCGCCGACCAGCGGCTCGATGTCGCCGGTGAGCGCGACGGAAGAGCCTCCGCTGGCGATGCGTGCGAGATACGCGAGCGCGAACGTCGCGATCCAGATGCTCACACCAGTCGCTTCGTGCAGGGAGCGGAGCACGGGAGGCAGCGATCCGAGCACCATCGCCGCGGCGACGCCGAGCTGCACGAGGCCGAGCGCCGCGGCGATGGCGACGGCGCGACGCACGAGCGACGCTTCGTTGCGCTTGTAGATCCCGATCGCCAACCCGATCAGGTGCAGCACGACGAGCACGGCGAGCACGCGATGGGTGAGCTGCACGTGCACCGCACCGGCGACGACGTCCGGATTCCGTCCGCACAGCGGAAAGTCGCGGCACGCGACGGCCGCGCCGGGAAACTTCGCCGTCAAGCCACCCATCACGACGGTGAGCAGCGCCATCGCCGCGCCGACGAACGCCCCGCGCTTCGTCCTGGCCGACACGCCCCCGATTCGTGCGACCGTTCCGCCCAGACCGCCCGCCCGGACCAGCGTCGCGACCGTCGCGGCGACGAGGCTCATCGCGACGGTCCAGTGCGCGAGCGTGGCGAACGGCGCGTTGCCGAGCTTCACCGTCACCGCGCCGAGCAGTGCAGCCGAGAATCCGAGCACGACGGCGAGTCCCGCCATGCGCATCACGCCGCCGCGACCGCCGATGAGCGGCTCCGACCGGCGCCGCCACGCGGCGACGACGGTGGCGATCAGCGAGAGCAGCAGGATGGACGCGAGATAGCGATGCGACACCTCGACGATGAGATCGGGCCGGTTCATCGGCGGGATCCACTGGCCATAGCACTTGGGCCAGTGGTCACCGCAGCCCATCCCCGAGCCGGAGATGCGGACGATCGCTCCGAAGACGAGGTGCAGGCAGGCGATGACGAAGGCCGCGGTGGCGAATCGCCGCACGCTCCTCATGGAGCGAGCTCCGCGACGGCTCGCATCGTCTCGTGCTCACGGACCGCGCGCCAGGTGAAGACGAGCAGCACGGCGAGCGCGATGGCTGGCACGACGGCCCAGAACAGCTCGACGCCGCCGCGCGAGCGCGGCACGTCGGCCGACGGCTCGGGGAGATGACGCGCGCCGAGCACCGATCGCACGATCAGGAGCTGAGCGGCAAGGCAGCACGCCACGGACAGCCAGAAGAGTCCGGAGGCGAAGGAGAGGCGCATGAGACCTACAAGTGGAAACGAGTCGTTCGTGCAGACACGGGAATCTAGTCGGAGAACGAGTGGGGAGTGGGGGGTGGGGAGTGGGAGCCGCTGCGTCTCGAGCGTGATTGCAGTCACCCCCACTCCCCACTCCCCACGTCGCCGCATACCATTGCCCGCATGGCCATCGCGACCTCTCCGCCCGGAAAGAGCACCCTCACCCGCCAGCTCGGACTCTGGAGCGCGGTCGCGGTGCTGGTCGGTTCCACGATCGGCTCCGGGATCTTCAGGTCGCCGGCTGGAATCACCGACAAGCTTCCGGGTCCGCTGCCCCTCATGGCGGTCTGGGTCGCGGGAGGGCTGTTCGCGCTCTGCGGCGCGCTCACGCTCGCCGAGCTCTCCGGTGCGTTTCCGCAGACCGGGGGGATGTACGTCTTCATCCGCGAGGGATGGGGCCGGATGCCGGCGTTCCTCTTCGGATGGGCCGAGCTCGTGCTCATCCGCGCCGCGTCGCTCGGCGCCATCAGCACGACGTTCTCCGAATATCTGCTTCGTCTGCTCGGCTTCGACCCCAGCGTCGCTCCGTACAGCGACTACGTGCACTACATCGCCGCGCTCGCGATCGTGCTCACCGCTGGATTCAACTACGTCGGCGTGGCGTGGAGCTCGCTCGTGCTCAACATCACGACGCTCGCCAAGTACGGCGGACTGCTCTTCATCATCCTGCTCGCCTTCGTCGTCGGGCTGCCACGCACGGGTGGACACTTCACACCGGCCGTGCCTCCGGGCTCGTTCCACATCGCCGCGTTCGGCCTTGCGCTCGTGTCCGTCCTGTGGGCGTTCGACGGATGGGGCGACCTCTCGTTCGTGTCGGGCGAGGTCAAGGATCCGAGACGCGTGCTGCCGCGCGCGATCATCATCGGCACCCTTGCCGTGGTCGCGATCTACATCCTCGCCAATCTCGCGTACCTGTCCGTCATGCCGGTGGAGGAGATCCGCCACTCGCGGCTCGTCGCGGCCGACGTCGCGCAGCGGCTCATCGGCGCGCCTGGCGTGGCGTTCGTCGCGACGACCGTGATGCTCTCCACCTTCGGCACGCTGAACGCAACGCTGCTCACCGCGCCGCGCGTCTTCTTCGCGATGGCCGACGACGGGCTCTTCTTCCGCCGCGTCGCATCGGTGCACCCGAGGTTCAACACGCCATACGTCTCCATCCTGCTCGCCACCGGTCTGGGTGTGGTCTTCGTGCTGCTGCGCACCTTCGAGCAGCTCGCCGACACCTTCGTCACGGCGATCGTGCCGTTCTACGCGCTCGCCGTGGCGGCGGTGTTCGTCGTGCGCCGACGCGGCGCGGCGTACGACCCGCCGTTTCGCACGCCGCTCTATCCAGTGGTTCCGGCCCTGTTCATCCTCGCGGCGCTGTTTCTGCTCGGCAACGCGATCCTCGATCCGTCGAGCCGCGTGAGCACGCTGATCGTGCTCGGGATCGTGCTGTTGGGAATCCCGGTCTACCACCTGACCGTCGGGCGAGCGGCGCGAGCCGATTCCCCTCGCGCCTGACCATGCGAGACGATCGAGCTGCAACCCCGGGCCTCACCGGCCTCGAGATCATCGCGGGCTTCAAGTTCCTCCAGGCGGCGACGCTCATCATCGCGGGCCTCGGCGCGTTCGGCCTGATGAACGAGGGCGTCTCCGACGCGGCGCAAGAGTGGCTCGAGCGTCTCGCGCTGGGCAACGGTCATCGCATCGCCGTCGCGGCCGCGTCGCGCACGCTGCCCTTCCTGGTCGCCGCGACGCCGCGCCATTTCGGCGCGCTCGGCCTGGGCGCGTTCCTCTACGCGCTCGTCTTCCTCACGGAAGGAATCGGGCTGTGGCGCGGCAAGCGGTGGGCGGAGTATCTGACGATCGCCGTGACGACATCGCTGCTGCCGTTCGAGGTCGTGGCGGTGTACCAGCGGCTCACGCTGGTCCGTGTCGCCACGCTCGCTATCAACGTGCTCGTCGTCGGCTATCTCGTGTGGCAGCTGCGTGCGCGCGCAAAGCTGGAGCCCGCGCACGCGACGTAAGCTGGCGGTTCAAGTGTTTTCAAGGGGTCAGCATCGTTGAAAAATGCGCCGCGACGTGGGCGTTTTTCAACGATGCTGACCCCTTGATCGCAACGATGCTGACCCCTTGATCGGCTCGATCGACGCTTTCAGTGCGGCGTGACGTTCCCCACTTGCCGGCTCGGCAGCACACCGCGATTCGCCTGCTCCGACATCACGCGCGTGAGGAAGCGCTGACCCTCACCGATCCGCTCCACCTCTTCGGCGATCGCGTCGAGCGCGGGACCGGCCGAGTCGGAGCGAGACGCACCCAGGCGAACGCCGTCGAGCACCGACTCCGCGCGCACCGCGCGCTCGCGCGCCCGCACCCAGAGCGCGGCGAAGGTGATGGAGGAGGTGAACAGGCCGCCGAGCGCCAGCACAACCAGCTCCCGCATGTGAATCGCCCAGTACATCGCGTCACCTCGAAAATGGGTGGAGTTCCACGAACATCGAGCCGTACGCAGAAGGCTCACGTTGGTTGCGATCAAGGCGAACGGATGCCTCTCGAGGCCGTGCGGTCACGCCCCACCACCCACTCCCCACCCCTAAAAGATCTTCAGGTTGATGTACTTCTTCGGGTTCGCCTTCAGGTCTACCAGCACCGAGTCCACCTGACCGACCAGGCCGCGCAGGTCGTTGTAGAGCAACGAGTCGCGCAACAGCTTGCCCGCCGTCCCTTCGCCGCGCTCCAGGCCGGCCATCAGGGTGTTCGCCTTTCTGCTCGTCGAGTCGAGATTGGCCGCGATGCGCGTGAGGCTCGCGCTCGACGCCTGGAAGTTCTTCATCGTCGAGTCGATCTTGGCCGAGTCCACCGCGCTCGCCGCGCGACGGAACGAGGCCATCGTCGCCGTGAGGTTCCGGTTCTGCTCCGCCGCGATCACGTTGAGCTGCACGGACAGCCGCGCCGCCGACTCGGTGAGCGCCGCCGCATTGCCAAGGGACTTCCGCATGTCGCGGATGCCGCCGCTCGCGATGAGATCGGCGTTGATCGCGTTCGTCATCGTCTGCACGGTCAACCCGATCGAGTCGACGCGATTCATGATCGCCTGGATGTCCGTGTCCGCCGGTCCCACGGGCACCGTGTCGCCCGGCGAGAAGGAGATCTTGCTCGGTCCCTTCGGTGTGAGCCCGATGGCCGCGTCGCCAAAGATGCCGACCGGCTTCACGCTCGCGAGGGAGTTACTCGGCACCTTCACGTCGTCGTTCACGCGGAGCACGACGTCGAGAAAGCCGTCGTCGCGAAGCTTCACGTCGGCCACCGCACCGACGGCCACGCCGGCGAGCAGCACTTGCTGGCCCGGCTTGAGGTTCTGCCCCCACACGAACTTCGCGTAGAGCGGATACCCGGACGAGAGCCCGCCGCGCACCAGCCAGAGGGTGCCGAGCAGCGCGATCGCGACCGCGACGCTGAGGAAGACTCCAACGAGGACTTCGTCGCGACGTTTCATGTCTGTAGGTAAGGGGCCAGGAGTGCCGCCGTCAACGTATCGAGAATGAGGATCGAGACCGACGTGATGACGACCGCCTTCGCCGTGCTGCGACCGACTCCCTCGGCGCCCGCTTCCGTCACGAACCCTTCGTACGAGCAGACGAAGGCGATCGCGCCGCCAAACAGCGTCGCCTTGAGCAGCGAGTACACCACCTGGAACGTCCCGAAGCCCAACCGGACACCGGCGATGAAATCCTGCTTCGTCACGCCGGTGACGAACACCGAGACGACGTAGCCGCTGAACAACCCCGTCGCGTCCGCGAGGATGACGAGGCAGGGAAGCATGATGAGGCACGCCAGCAGTCGCGGCACGATCAGGAAGGCGAGCGGATCGTACGACAGCGTCTCGAGCGCGTCGATCTGCTCCGTGACGCGCATCGTTCCGATCTCGGCGGTCATCCGCGCTCCGACGCGGCCCGTGAGCACGAGCCCCGTGAGCAGCGGTCCGAGCTCCAGCACCTGCATGAGGCGCACGGAGAGTCCGATGATCGAGAGCTGAACACCGGGAAAGAGCTGGTACCGCACCTGGATCGCGATGACGCCGCCGATGAACGCCGCGACGATCACGGTGAGCGGGATCGAGTCCACGCCGATCCGGCGCATCTGCTTGATGGTCTCCGGCACAAAGGTGGCCGGATCGCCGAACGCGCGACCGATGTCGCGCAGGAAATAGCCGCGCGCCCCGATCTGCCGGAAGAACGCGATGAACGATCGCGTGATCCGACGGAAGAACTTGATCCCGGTGCGCTGCACGACGGGAAAGGTCTCCGTCGGCTGCAGCTTGCTCCCGAGCGGACGATCGTACTCGCTCACGTACGCACGCGTAGCATGAGCACGAGTGCGACGACGCCGAACAGCATGTTCGGCAGCCATGCCGCCACGTCGGGGGAGATGAGCGCCTCCTTCCCGATCGCCTTGGTGAGCTGGATCATCATGAGAAAGGTGACGGTGGTCGCGAGGCTCACGCCGATCCCGTACGCCGTGCCACCGCGCTGGGTGCTCGTCGCAAGGGGCGCGCCGAAGAGCGCGATGACCAGACAGGTGATGGGAATGGCGATCTTGAGCGCGCGATCCACCCGCAATTTGTCGGCGTTGCCGCCCGAGCGCTCGAGCGCGTGGATGAACCGGGTCAGCTCTCGGTACCGCATCTCCTCGGGGTTCCTCGGCTTCGCCATCATGTCGAGCGGCTGCTCGGTCATCTTCGAGTCGACCATCGCCCCGAAGCTCATGGTGATGTTGGAGGTCGAATCGCGGATGACGTGCATCTCTCCCTTCCGGATGCCCCAGAGCCTGGCGGCGGGCTGATACGTGGCGCCGGCCGCCGAGACGATCACGGTCGGGTAATCCGGGCCGTTCCCCTTCCGTTCGATCTGCAGCTTCTCGAGCGTCCCGCGCTCGGCGTCGAGCGCCTGCGCCTCGTACACGCGGCCGAACTCCCCCGCGTAGACGAAGTTGTAGCGCTGCGAGCCGGAGCCGATCTTCGACTCCTGCAGCAGGTCGCTCCGCCGCTTGTCCGTGATCGGAACCACCTCGGCCACCACCAGGTCGAGCATCGACGCCAGCAGCGCGCCCACCAAAATGGGCATCACGATGCGGTAGAAGCTGATGCCCGACGCCTTGGCCGCGGTGATCTCGGAATGCCGCGTGAACGTCCCGATCGAGAACACGGTCGCGAACAACACCGCTGCCGGCAGCGTCAGAAAGAGCGACTGCGGCATGTAATAGACGTAGCTCAGCGCGATGTCGGCGCGCGGCAGGTTCCGGTCGAGGTACGTCTGGAGGTGATCGGTCAGGTCGATCACGACGATCAGCAGCGGAAAGCCGACCGCCGTGGCGAGGAAGATCTTCGTCCACTCGACGAAGACGTAGCGGTCCAGCGGACGAACGAGCCTCATGCGGTCTCCTCGGCGCGCGGCCCACGGCGGCGACGTCGCAGCGTCTCACGGAGGCGATCGATCCGGTCGCCCCAATCGCCGCCCCGCCCGGAGTTCTCCTCGTGACCCATGCGGAAGAGTAGCACGATCCCCACGATGGTCAGGATCACGTTCGTGCCCCACATGGCCCAGAACGGAGGGATGAGCGCCTTGTTCGCCAGCGCCTCGCCGCCGATGAGGCCGACGTAGTAGAGCGCGAACACCACCAGGCTCACACCGATCACCAGTCCGACGCCGCCGCGCGGAAAGCGCAGCGCGATCGGAGCGCCGAGCAGCACGAAGATCAGGCAGGCCGCGGCGAGCGAGAACTTCTTGTTGATCTCGATCTCGAACCGGTTGCGCGTCTTCGTCGCCAGGTCGAGCTGGAGCTTGGTCTCCGCCGTCTTCGACGTGTACAGCGCCTTGGCCGCCTCCTTCTCTCGCACCTTGCCCATCGCCTCGGCGGCGATCTGCCGCGCGTCCTTGAGCGAGTCGGGGAGATCGGCGCGCAGCGTCGGATCAGCCACCGACGTGCCCGGCGTGGAGGTGCCGAGAATGACCCCGGGCTGCGGCGTGGCGACCGGAGGCGCCGGCAACCCGGTGCGAGGATCGATGAGCACGCCGTTGATCAGCACGCGCGGCTCCGCCTGGGGTGGCGCTCCCGGCGCGACGGGCGCTCCGACGACGCTTGGAGCGGGCGCCGCGACCGGCGTCTGACGCTGCGGCGGCGGAGCAGAGGATGGGGCGGCGCGCTTCGTCGTGTCGGTGGTAGGCTTCTTCGCCGTATCCTGCGCGAGCTTCTTCGTGGTGTCCTGCGCCTGCGTCGCGACTGAGGGGAGCACGGCCGCTTCGGCGGCCTGCACCCCGAACACCCTCGTGACCACGGTGCAGTACACCCAGCCGATGCCGTGAGGCTCGGGCGGTACGGTCATCTTTCTCGAGGTGGCGCCCTGTTCGGCGACCTTGCGCTCGGCGGCCGTTCGCTCGGCGGCACTCGCCTTCGAGAGGCGCAGCGCGTCGTCGTAATCCAGCTTGGCCTCGTTGTATCTCCCCAGCGCGACGCGCAGCCGCTTCTGCATCTGGCAGACGCCGAGCTCGCGGTCGCCGCGAGACGTGGAGTCGATCTTCGACTCCTTGAAGCTCCCCGCGACGTCGCGCACGCGGATCACGTCGTGGTCGTAGAACATCCGGTCGAGCTGACTCGGCTTCTCCGTCGCCACTTCCTGCATCTGACCCTTGTACAGGTCGAGCAGAATGTCCTTCGTGCTGGAGCTGTCGAAGGCGATCGAGCCGGTCGATGCATAGATCGTCTTGCGGCGCGTGGGGTCGGAGAGATCGTAGATCACCACCTCGCGCATCTTCCCGGTGTTCTGATCGATCTGGCCCGCCTTGAGGTAGAGCTTCCCCTCGGCGATCGCGTTGATCACCTGCGCCTTGAGCAGGAAGGTCGGCTTGGTCTGCGCGATGTCGTCCTGTAGCGTCTTGAGCCGGTGGTTGGCGCGCGGCAGCACCTGATCGTTGAACGCCAGCAGGAAGAGCGACATGAAGACGCCCCACACGATGGCTGGCGTGACGAGGCGCCAGGGGCTGACGCCGGTCGCCTTGAGCGCCGTGACCTCGTTCTCCGCCGCCAGCCGGCTGAAGGCATAGAGCACGGCGACCAGCACCGACATCGGCAGCGTCAGCGCGACCGTGAACGGGATCGACAGCAGGAAGAACTCCCCGATCACCGACGCGGGGAGTCCCTTTCCGACGAGCTCGCCGAACTGCCGCGAGATAAAGTTGAGCAACATCAGGGACGTCAGCGCCGTCAGCGCGAACCAGAACGGCCCGACGTGCTCCCTGAGGATGTACTTGCTGATTATCTTCACGTCGACGTCCGAGGACCTTGCACGCGGAACTTCAAGATTAGCACAGGGTTGTAGCGTGCGTCGCGGCCAGTAAGTTCCACCCGCCCGACGTCGGAATTCAAGTCTATCCCCTCCGCGCACGGATCCCATCCACACCGTACTTTCTCCGGTAGCTCGGAGCGAGCGGGGCCGCGCGGCCGATTCGTACCCCACCCCCCCGGGATTGGTGCGCGTTCTCCGGCTCATCGCCGTGATCGCCGCAGGCTCGATCATGGCCGCTTCGGCCGCGCGCGCCCAGGACAAGGCGCCCACGGCGCCGGTGCCGCGCGTCGACTCGGTGCGCGTGGATACGCTGCATCTCCCCGGTGTGGATTCCAGCCGGCGCGTGACGCTGCCGCATCCCGCCGTCGACACCACCAAGCCGCCTGGCCTGTTCGGACCGAACGCCGACCTCGGTGTCGACGTCCACGCGCGCATCGAAGCGAAGACGGAGCAGAACCGCAACGAGCGCTGTGAGGGGAGCCAGCAATACAGCCTGCTCGTGAGCTGCCGAAACGCGTTCCAGCCCGACTTCAACTTCCAGCTCTCGCTGCGATCGAGCGGCACGGTGGGCGACCGCGTCCACGTGAACGTGGACTACGACACCCAGCGCGAGTTCGACGCGTCCAACGCGGTCAACGTCTACTACGAGGGCAAGGCGGCGGACCGGCTCCAGCGTCTCGAGGTCGGCAACGTCGCCTTCACGCTGCCGTCCACCCGCTTTCTCTCGAGCGGAGTGCCGAGCGGCAACTACGGATTGCAGGCGCTGGGACGGATCGGGCCCTTTCGCGTGCAGGCGATCGCCGCGCAGCAGAAGGGCAACATCGTGAAGGATCGCACCTTCTACGTCGGCGAGCACACCCGGCAGGACGCCGAGCGGGAGATCGAGGACTATCAGATCGAGCCTCGGCGATTCTTCTTCACCGTCGATCCCGCGCTGTTCATCGGCGCGTACCCGAACGTCGACCTGCTCGATCGCAATCAGCTCGCGCGGCTCGCCACCGCGCTCCCCGATTCGATCCGGCCGCGGCGCGTCTTTCTGTATCGCGTGCAGTTCGGCACGCAGCCGCAGAATCCGAACGGCCCCCGCTTTCGGTTGAATGGCGATGTGGGCGGTGGTCGACAGACGTACGACGTGCTGCGTGAGGGAGTCGACTACTATCTGGACCCGTCGCAGCTCTGGTTCGCGCTCGTCCGCCCGCTGAATCTTCAGAGCGAGCGGCTCGTCGCCGCATACACGGTGCGCATCAACGGACGCGACACCGTCCTCGCGACGACGGGCGGTACACCGGACCTCCAGAACGAGACGTCGCACGATCAGATCGCGAATCTGATCTCCGATCCGAATGTGTTGCCGAACACCGCCGCGTTCCGCCATGAGATTCGTTCCGTCTATCGCATCGCCGGCGATGAGCTGGTGCGGGCGACCACACGTCTCCGTCTCGTGTCGGGGAGCGGCGACCAGGAGAAGCCCGCGACCGGCGCGTTCGACACCTTTCTTCAGATGTTCGGACTCGCGCAGCCGGTGAACTCCGCCGACTTCGACATCGAGAACCGGCTCTGGCCACGCCCCACCGATCCGAACTACAGCGCCGCCGCCGGCGGGAGTGGCGGGCTCGCGAGCACCGCGTCGCTCGGCATCGCATCGAGCGCCGCGGCGGCGAGTGGCGGGAAGATCATCCGCGACTACTTCGTCATCTTCCCGTCGCTCCAGCCATTTGCGCGACGCGACTCGGGGCTCGTCGTCCCCGGCAACCCGAGCAACGAGGCCGTCTACACGACACCGAGCGAGTACCTGTACTCGCCGCAGCATCCGGCGTCGGTGTATCGCCTCAAGGTGCGCTATCAGACGGAAGGCAGCGGCGACGCCGGCGCGCTGATGCTCGGCAGCATTCAGGTGCGGCGCGGCTCCGAGCGCGTCGTCGTGGACGGCGTGCCGCTCGTGCGCGACGTGGACTACCGGGTCGACTACGATCTCGGCCGACTCAGCTTCGCTCGTCCGGACACGCTGTTCACCCGCCAGCGCGCCGTGACCGTGCGCTTCGAGGAGAACCCGCTGTTCGCCGTCACGCCGACCACGCTGTTCGGGCTCACCTCCACGCTGCCTTTCCGCAATGGTGAGCTCAACTTCATGGCGGTGCAGCAGTCGCAGAAGACGAACTTTACCCGTCCGCAGCTCGGCTTCGAGCCGGTGTCGTCGCTGCTCGCCGGCGTGAATGGTCGCGTCGGTTGGGAGATCGCGCCGCTCACGCGACTGATGAATCGCCTCCCCTTCGTAAAGACGACGGCGGCGTCGCGGCTCAGCGTGCAGGGCGAATTCGCGACAAGCCGCCCGACGCTGAACAGCGACGGCCAGGCGTACGTCGAGAGCTTCGAAGGCGAGGCGGGGATCACGGTCGGGCTCACCGATCCAGTCTGGGCGCTCTCGAGCCAGCCCGCCGACGGACGGCTGCTTCCGCGCAGCTACGGCGCCAATCCGTTCGACCTGCGCCGCGCCACGACGCTGGCGTACCAGAGCAACGGTCTCACGCCCGCCGGTTCGCCCGTGCTCGTGCGCTCGGAGGACATCGATCAGAACACGCTGCTCGCGGGACTCGGCAGCAACGCTACCGAACAGCTGCTCTGGCTCACGCTCTATCCGCTCAGCGTCGGTGGCCAGTACGATCCACGCACCAAGTCGTTCGACTGGCGCGTCGCCAACACGCCGACCGGACGCCGCTATCGTTCGATCCGCACGGTGTTGAGTCCGTCGGGAGTGGACCTCACGCGCGTCGAGAACCTCGAGTTCTGGACGCTGGTCGATACGAGCGCGGCGCGTCGCGCACGAAACCCGACGCTCGTGTTCGACATGGGCGAGATCAGCGAGAACCGGATCGCGTTCGCGCCGGAGACGCTCACCGTGCAGCGCAGCGGCGCGGTCGCCGACTCGCTGTACAGCGGCAAGAAGCTTCAGGGCTACGACGTGCTGGACTCCGAGCGCGACGCGTTGTCGCGTGCCTTCAACGCCGACGTCAACGATCTCGGTCTGCCTGGCGACCGGGTCGACACACTCGCCGTCGTCGACGGCGCCGGCGCACAGCGCGTGTTCAACGTGCCGATCTGCTCCGGCTTCGACCGCTCCATCCCTCGGCTCGGCGACACGCGCACCGATTGCACGGTGCGCAACAACCGTCTCGACGAAGAGGACATTGATCTCGACGGCGTGCTCAACCTGCCGAGCGGCACGCGCAACTCCGAGCGGCTGATCCGCTTCGTGATCGATCTGAGCGACCAGCGTCGATGGACGCGCTTCGGCAAGCCGTTCACCCAGCAGCTCGACTCCACGAGCGCGTCGCGCACGCTCCAGTGGGTGCTCGTGCGCGTTCCGTTCCGCGCGGCGGACGACACGATCAATGACGTCCTTCTGCGCCGGGTGCGCGCGATGCGCGTGACCGTCGTGAGCGGCGCGGGCGCGGCGGACGACGAGTTCACGCGTCTTCCTCTCGCGCGTTTGCGGCTCTCCGGCGCGCCCTGGCTCAAGCGAAGTGAGGGAACCATCAGCGGAATCGGCGGCGACCAGCCGGCTGGCGGCTACACGCTCACGTCGCTCATCGGCACGGCGGAGAAGGGGACGCTGAGCGGGCAGGACTACGAGCCACCGCCGGGCGTCGGCAACGAGCTCGATACCAAGGGCGGCCAGTACGCGGTCGGCTCGGTGCAGATCAACGAGCGATCGCTGCGCGTGCAGGCGGGGAATCTTCCCGTGTTCGGTCGCGCCGAGGCGTACTACCGGTTTCCCAACGGCCAGCAGAGCTTCATGGGCTATCAGGAGCTACGCCTGTGGGCGCGCGGACGCCGCAACGGATGGGGCGACCACGGCGAGCTACAGATGTACGTGAAGGTTGGGCGTGACGCGAACAACTTCTACCTCTATCGCACGCCGGTGAACTCGGGTCCTGGCGCCGAGGCGTGGCTGCCCGAGGTGAAGGTCGACTTCAATCGATTCTTCGCGCTGCGGCAGAAGCTGCAGAACGCGTATCTCCAGAATCGCGGCGACTCGCTCTCGTGCACCGGCGTGGACTCCGCGCTCGTCGCCGCGTCGGCGGTGCCGGCGATCGCGGGACGGCAGCGCTACGTCGCCTGCGACGGCGGTTACATGGTGTACACCGTGGAGCCAGGCGCCGCGCCGCCAAACCTCGCGGCGGTCCAGGAGATGTCCGTCGGCATGGTGCGTTTGCCGCCGCAGAACGGGGCGCCCTCGAGCATCGGTCCCGCTGATTCGCTGGAGCTGTGGGTGGACGACATCCGGCTCGGCAAAGTCGTCAACCGTCCCGGCTACGCGGGGCAGGTGAGCATCGCGCTCTCGGCCGCCGACATCGCCGACATCCGCGTCGGGTTCACGCGCAAGGATCCGAACTTCCGTCAGCTCACCGATCAGCCGAGCTTCGTCGACGACCGGCTGCTCGACATCGTCTCCACGCTGCATCTCGAGAAGCTGCTTCCCGTGCAGCTCGGGCTCGCGATCCCACTGACGATCACGCACGTCTCGTCGGCGAGCAGTCCGCTCTACCTCACCGGCACCGACGTGCGCGGCGACGGCGTGGTCAACCTGCGCGCGCCGCGCACCGGCATCACGACCTATTCGCTCAGCGTGCGGCGCACCGCCACGTTGAGCAACCCGCTGCTCGGCGCGCTCGTCGACAACCTCGGGCTCACCTCCACCTACACCACGGGCGACAGCCGCAACGAATACCAGCAGGGCGACTCGCGCAACTTCTCCGTCGCCGTCGACTACAACGTGAACGCCGAGCCGCGGACGGCTCGATTGCCTGGCCTGCTCGGCCATCCATTCTCGATGTTGCCCACCGCACTGGGCGGGATGCGACGCGACACCCTCGTCGGCCCCGGGACCGTCTTCCGATGGAATCCCACCGTGCTGCGCATCACGAGCGGCGTGGTGCGGGGCACGGATCACCGCTTCTCCTTCTTCAAGCCCGCCTTCGCGCCCGACGATTCCGCGCGCGAGTCTGCCGCCGAGTCCAACCTCTGGCGCAACGCGAGCACCCTCGAGCTCCGTCCGACCAGCGCGTTGACTGCGCGGTGGGACTTCGTCTCCCTGCGCGATCTGCGCGACTACGGCGACACGACCGCCGCGTCGCGCGCGGCGACGGAAGCGCGGGCCAACGTGTTTGGCGCGAACGTCGGCGCGGAGCGCGAGCGGTCGCTGCTCACGTCGTTCGCGTTCGCGCCGCAGCTCTCGCAATGGTTCCGCCCCCGCGCCGACTTCGGCACGCAGTACGGCATGCTGCGCGATCCCAATCTTCGGTCGCTCGCGCTGGACTCGTTCGGCCAGAGCTCCACGTCATTCGGCAACACGGTCGTCGACAGCGTGACGCTGCCGCGGCGCATCACCGTCTCACAGAACGCCGGTGCCGGCATGACGCTCGATCTCGGCAAGGCGCTCACGATGTACAGCGGCGACTCGAGCCTCGTCCGTCGACTGGCGAAAGTGTTCGCCCCCTTCGACATCACGTTCAACCGGAGCTTGTTGTCGGCGTTCGACGGCGCGCACGGTGCGTCGCCGCTGCCGCTGCAGTTCGGCTTTGGAGGGGTGGACGCCTTCCGCCGCGTGAATGGCGAGCTCGCCACCGCGACCGGGCTCACGCAGGCGCTCGCCGCGAGCCAGTCGTTCCTGCTGCCGGGCGGCGCGGCGTTCGTCAATCGCTATCGGCGCACGACGACGCGGAGCTGGACGCGCCGTATCGACGACACCCAGGGACTCGCCGACGGCGCGCAGACGGTGTTTCCGGACGTCAGCCTGCGCTGGAGCTGGCGGCCGCCCGTGGCGCTCACGTGGCTCGTGAGCTCCGTCGGCGCGAACGCCGGCTACGCCAATTCGCTGTCGTCCACCTTCATTCCGGGCGACGCCGGCTTCGCGCTGTCGGAGTCGCGCAGCTCGCACGTCCGTACCGTACCGCTCAATGCGTCCATCGCGTGGGGGTTCGGCCGCGGGCTCACGACCTCGGCCGGCTGGACGCGGACCACGCGCACCGACTCGCTGCCGGGCAGCATTGCCGATGGCAAGGCGGAAGAGATGAGCGTTGACGTCGGGCGCGCGTTCAGGATCCCGCGGAGCTGGGGCTACAAGGACAACGGCGACATCCGCACTCGGCTCGGATATCAGCAGACGCGCACGAGCACCTTCATCTCCGACTACGCACGCATCGGCAGCAGCCGACTCGCCGACAACGGTCGTTCGGCGGTGAGTCTCAACGCCGACGCCGACCTCAGCGAGACACTCGTGTTCACGCTGCAAGGGTCGCGCGTGGTGACGTACGACAACAACTTCAACCGCCGCAACACGCAGCTGGTGATTTCTACGGTGCTTCAGGTTCAATTCTTCGGGGATGCGAAGTAGAAGTGAAGGGTGGGGAGTGGGGAGTGGGGAGTGGGGGTGACTGCAACTGCCTCGGGACGCCGCCGCCTGCCGAGGCAGTGACGCTCCCCACTCCCCACCAGCTGTTCAGTTTCATTCAACAGGTTCCGCTCAAGTGCGTTCGCTCAAGACATTCATTCTCGTCACGCTCTCCACTCTCGCCGCGTGCGACCGTTTGCCCGCGCGTGCCAAGACCGACTTCGTCGGCGACTCGGCCATGTCGTACGCGCAGCAGCAGATGGCCTTCGGTCCGCGCGTTCCGGGGACGCCGCAGGCCCAGCGCGCCGGCGACTGGATCGTATCGATGATGAAGGCGCGCGCCGACACGGTGATCGAGCAACGTTGGACGCATCGCACCGCCGACGGCAAGGAGCTTCCGTTGCGCAACGTGCTCGCGCGCTTCAACGCGTCGGCGCCGTCGCGGATACTGTACGTCACCCACTGGGACACGCGCCCGATGGCCGACGCCGATCCGGTGCTCGGCAATCGCGGCACGCCGATCCCCGGTGCGAACGATGGCGCGGCGGGAGTCGGTCTGTTCGTCGCGCTGGGCGACGCGCTCAAGAAGGCGCGGCCGAACGTCGGCGTGGATCTGCTGTTCGTCGACGGCGAGGACTACGGCAAGAGCTTCGACGCGCCCTACGCCGACGTGCTGCTCGGTTCACAGTACTTCGCGAACAATCTCCCGAGCCCCGGCTATCGTCCCGTGATCGGCATCCTGTGGGACATGATCGGCGACAAGGAGCTCAACATCCTCCAGGAAGGGAACTCGATGCGCCAGGCGCCCGAAGTGGTGACGCGCGTCTGGCAAAAGGCCGCCGATCTCGGGTACGACCGCTACTTCATCCCCCGCGCCGGCTACGACGTCACCGACGATCACGTCCCGCTGCTCAACAAGGGACTGCGCGTGATCGACGTGATCGATCTCGACTATGGCCCGATGGGCGCGAACGGCGTCGCCAACCCGAACTATCACCACACGCTTCAGGATACGATGGACAAGATCTCGGCGAGATCGCTGCAGGTCGTGGGTGATGTTGCTCTTGGGGTGATATCCGACTTCTGAATACCACTCCCTGTAGATGGGTGGTGGTAGCGGTAGCGGGACTGGTGGCGAGTAGCGAGACGTGAACCGGGGTCAGAGTCACAGACTCTGACCCCTTGCCAGTGATGAACCAGGGTCAGAGTCACAGACTCTGACCCCTTGCCACAGTAGAGCGAACGGGAGTCAGAGTCGTGGACCCGCTCTCACTACCCGCTCCGAGTTCCCGCTACCGCTACTCGCCACCACCTACGAGGAGTTGCAGTGTCAAATCAGCCGAGAACCTTCATGAGCGCCGCATAGCTCTTGCCCGCGTCCTTGATCGAATCTCCACTCGCCGGAGCTGAGTCCTGCTCCACGAAGTAATACCGCATCCCCGCCAGCGTCGCCTGCGCGAAGATCGGGCGATAGTCGATGTCGCCCTCGCCCACCGGAACGACCTTCGCCGCGCGATGCCGCATCGCCTGACTCGCGTTCTTGTCGAGCGACGCGAGACCCGCGATGTCCTTCACGTGCCAGACCTCGAACCGTCCGGGTGCGCGACGGAACAGATCGATCGCGCTCTCGCCCGCCACCGCGGCCCAGCCGATGTCGAGCTCCATCGCGACGAGCGCCGGATCGGTCTCGGCGAGCAGCACGTCGTACGGACGCTGCGTGCTGTCGGCGAGCGGCTCGAACTCCTCGGTGTGATTGTGCACGATCACCTTGATGCCGTGTTTCGCCGTGATCGCGCCCGCCGCGTTGAGCTGCGCGGCGGTGCGCTTCACCGACTCGAGCGACTCGCGCCGAGGAGCAGCCGGCGCGGGACGTGGCTGCGCGACCGTGACGTCGGCGGGGGCGGTGCGCGGCGGCTGCGGTCCAAAGTTCACCGTGGTGTACTTGTGCCCGATGAGCTGATAGCCCTCGAGTGTCCGCTCGAAATCCGGTCCGACGCGCGGGCTCACGTGCGTCGCGGGCGAGAGGAGCTTCGCGCGATCGAGGAACTCGTGGATCTGCTGTGGCGTGTAGTCGCCGTAGCTCCCCGTCGTCTGCACCATTCGATAGCCGAGCTCCGACACCCGCATCAGCGTGCCGGGATAGTCCTTCGCCGTGAGATCGCGCACCGTAAAGAGCTGAAGCCCGATGAGCTCACGCCACGCGAGCGGCGTGTCGGCAACGCTCGCTCCGCCCGCGCCGAGCATTCCCTTGCTGCATCCCACCGCGGCAAGCGCGGCTCCTCCGACAGCCAGCTGTGTGAGAAACGAGCGACGGTCCATCGCGCCTGAGTCGTGTCCAGTGGACATGCGTCGACCATCCGATGCAGAGAGTGAAAAGGAGGGCGCGGGCGTCCGCTTCCCGCTGCGGTGAATATCCGGCAAGTGACGGCGCGGCGCGAGGCGCCTCCGCTCGCGCTCGCTCCCTCGGGGAGGAGATCACCAATCCGATTCCACCAACGCGGCGTAGCCACCCTTCGGAAGGCACGTACGCGCGTGCCCTCCACTCATCATTCTCCGTGGAGATGCTATGAAAACGTGGATTGCCCGGCGCGAGCGAATCGCGCCACTCCTCGCCGCGATCGGACTCGTCGCGGGACTCACCACCGCCGGCATCGTGCTGGCGTCGGACCATCAGGACACGCCGCAGGTGGAGCTCAACCCGCGCTACGACGTGAACGACGTCTACGCCTTCCCCGCCCAGGGCGAGGGACGGATGGCGATCGTGCTCGGCACATCGAGCCCGCTCACGCCGTCGGCGACGCCGAGTGCGGTATTCGGCACGAAGGATCAGGAGCTGTATCAGATCAAGGTCGACAACAACGGCGACGCGCGTGAGGACCTGGTTTTCCAGGTCACCTTCACCGGCACGGCCGGACACCAGGTCGTCACCCTGCGTGGTCCGTACACGCCGAACGTCGTCGGCACCACCGGCAACACCCTGATCACCGGCAAGCCCGTGCTGTCCGGTCCCGTGAACCAGATCCTCACCGACGGCCGCGGCGTGAAGCTCTTCGCCGGCGCGCGTGACGATCCGTTCTTCATCGACCTCGAGCAGTTCTTCCGCATCATCCCGGACCGCCGTCCCTCCACAGGCCCGCTGTCCAAGCTGCCGAAGCCGGCGTCGTCGTTCCGCGGGCCGGGCGAGGCGCGGGACTTCCTGCGCGGCATCAACGACCTCGCGATCGTCGTCGAGCTCCCGACCACCATGCTCTCGAGCGACGGCAAGACGCTGGGCAAGTTCGGTGTGTGGGGCACGACCAGCCGTCCGCGCGCCAACTGATCCCCCGACGTCCCTTCGATCCAGCACACTACTTCCTAGATCACGGAGCACATTCGAATGACGTGGAAACACTATACCCGAGCGGCGCTCGCCTGCTTCGCGCTCGCCATCGTGGCGACCGCCTGCAGTGACAAGACGTCCCAGCAGCAGATCGCCTCGCCCGATCTCGCCAGCGCCGAGCGAAGCGGCACCGCAACCGGTGACGAACGAGCCGACGCCGCGCGCATCTACGACCAGATCGACTTCCTCGGCAACCCGCTCGTCAGCGAAGTCACGATCCTCAAGGCGCATCACGAGCTCTACAACAAGACCCAGCCGTACAACACGGCCACCTTCCGGCCGGAGACGGAGCAGTTCGTCACGTCGTTCAACCGCCCGCAGGCGCTGGCGACGCTGCTTGGCAGCGTGCTCTATCCCGACATCCTCATCGTCGACGCGAGCAAGCCGCGCAGCACGGCCGGCTGGCTGTCGTGGGCGCTCTCGAACGGATGGGGCGGCCGCAAGCTCACCGACGATGTGGTCGACGTCGGACTGTCGGCGATCTTCAGCAGCCTGCTCAACCCGACGAACGCGTACTGCGCGCCGTTCACCCTGCCGCTCTGCACGGACAACGTCGGCATGAACGACTCGGCGTTCTCTCCTTCATTCCCGTACCTCGTCTCAGCGCATTGACCAACGTACGCGGCTGCTCCACGCACGGTGGGGCAGCCGCGTGTCGCCTCGGGAGAATTCCATGATCGCACGCCGCAGGTATCTCGCTCTCTTCACGACGGCGACCGTGATCGCTGCCTCGTGGGCCGGTACGGCCTACGCACGCCACGCCGAGGCGGCGCGTCGTTCGACGGTCGTCGTGACCTCGCTGCCTGGCGCCACGCTCGGACCCGCGCTCCCCGAGGCCGAACGTCTCGAGCGCGACATCGCCTTCTACGAGAAGCGCGTGACGGAAGACGCCGAGAGCGCGACCGATCGCTCCCTGCTCGCTGGACTCTATCTCCAGCGCGCGCGCTCCACCGGCGACGTGTCCTACTATGATCGCGCCGAGACTCTCGCGAGACGCTCGCTCGCGCTCCGTACGGCGCACAATGGGCAGACGTTCGCCATGCTCGCCTCCGCGCTCATGGCGCGCCACGCCTTCGCCGAGGCGCTGGTGGTCGCACGACAGGCCGATTCGATCGATCCGGGCACGCCCGCGCATCTCGCGCTGCGCGGCGAGATCGAGCTCGAGCTCGGCGACTACGATTCGGCGAACGTGCACTTTGCCGCTATTCACTACGATGGCGAACAGTTCACGCTCGCCGCGAGACTCGCGCGTTGGCGGGAGCTCACCGGCCGTACCGACGCGGCGCGCCGGCTGCTCCAGGGCGCGGTCAAGCGCGTCGAGCTCCGCGACGATCTCCCGAGCGAACAGGTGGCGTGGTTCCACTATCGGCTGGGCGAGCTCGAGCTCCGCAGCGGTCGTCTCGCCGCCGCCGACTCGGCCTTCAACCGTGG
>JBDTOD010000005.1:0-69127 GCA_039933415.1 bacterium | reverse complement strand
TGAGCCCGCGCTGCTTCAGGTAGAAGATCTGATCCTCGCCGATCTTGCTCGTCGAGGCCTCGTGCTCCACCTGCGCCGTGTTGTTGCCGACCTCGATGTACGGGAAGGTGTGTGCGCCACACTGGTTGCCGACGAGCATCGAGTCGCACTGCGTGTAGTTGCGCGCCCCAGTCGCCTTCGGCATCACCTTCACCTGGCCGCGATAGCTGTTCTGTCCGTGGCCCGCCGAGATCCCCTTGCTCACGATGTTCGACTTCGTGTTGCGGCCGATGTGGATCATCTTCGTGCCCGTGTCGGCCTGCTGACGGTTGTTCACCACCGCGACACTGTAGAACTCGCCAGTCGAGTTGTCGCCCAGCAGGATCACGCTCGGATACTTCCACGTGATCGCCGAGCCCGTCTCGACCTGCGTCCACGAGATCTTCGAGTTCGCTCCGGCGCACTTTCCGCGCTTCGTCACGAAGTTGTAGATCCCGCCGCGGCCCTCCTTGTCACCCGCGTACCAGTTCTGCACGGTCGAGTACTTGATCGTCGCGTCCTTGAGCGCGACGAGCTCCACGACCGCCGCGTGCAGCTGGCTCGTCGAGCGCTTGGGTGCCGTGCATCCCTCGAGGTAGCTCACGTACGAGCCCTCGTCGGCGATGATCAACGTCCGCTCGAACTGGCCCGTCCCTTCCGCGTTGATCCGGAAGTACGTGGACAGTTCCATCGGGCAGCGCACACCCTTCGGCACGTACACGAACGAGCCGTCGCTGAACACCGCCGCGTTGAGCGCGGCGAAGAAGTTGTCCGAGTGCGGCACGACTGAGCCGAGGTACTTCTGCACGAGCTCGGGATGCTCCTTCACCGCCTCCCCGAGCGAGCAGAAGATGATGCCGTGCGCTCGCAGCTCCGCCTTCATCGTGGTGCCGACGCTGACGGAGTCGAAGATCGCGTCCACCGCCACGCCCGAGAGGAACTTCTGCTCGGAGAGGGGGATGCCCAGCTTCTCGTAGGTGCGCAGCAACTCGGGGTCGACGTCGTCGAGCGACTGGAGCGGCTTCACGCTCCGCGGCGCCGAGTAGTACGACTGCGACTGGTAGTCGAGCGGTCCATACGACACGTTCGGCCAGTGCGGCTCCTTCATCGTCTGCCAGCGCCGATAGGCTTTCAGGCGCCAGTCGAGCAGCCACTGCGGCTCTTCCTTCTTCGCCGAGATGAGGCGGATCACCGCTTCGCTCAGGCCGGGCGGAAGGGTATCCGTCTCGACGTCGGTGACGAAGCCGTACTGGTACTCGCGGTTGACGAGGGTCTCGATCGACGAACTCATGACAGCAAATCTCCCGGCCGTGTAAGGCTGTCTTCGCCGCGCGCGCACCGCGTCTCAGCCGCTGCGTAGGGCGGGAACGACACGCGCCCGCGAGCGATCGGCGATAGAAGAGTAAAGTAGTCGGTATTCACTGAAAGTCAACGTGGCGAGAATCGGTCTAACGCTTTGAAAGCCATAGTGTTAACCCATCTTCGAACGAGTTGGTTCCCGGGGGTGCGCCGGCCTGGCCTCTCCGACCCGCCACACGCATCTTGCTCTGCACGCATTCAACCGGGCCGAACATCGTGACCAGCGCGACGCCGATCTCTCGAACGACCGCCGAGCACTACGTGTGGGGCGACGCATGCGACGGCTGGCACCTCGTCCGCACCGCCGGCCTTAGCATCATCGAGGAGCGCATGCCCGCCGGGACCAGCGAAGCACGCCACTGGCACGCGCGCTCGCGACAGTTCTTCTACGTCCTGAGCGGCACGCTGAGCATGGAAGTCGAGGGCGAGCGCCACGAGCTCGTCGAGCGGACGGGGATCGAGCTCGCACCGGGCCTCGCGCATCAGGCGACGAACGCTTCAGGCGGCGACGTGGAATTTCTCGTCATCTCGCTTCCGCCGAGTCACGGGGACAGGCATGAAGCGGCGGTGTGAGTGATGCGGGGTGCGGGGGAGGTAACGACGTCAAGGCACGATGAGCTCTCGTTCGGAAACCCGCGAATTCCCAGCGGTACGTTGCACGGGGTGGTACGCAGTGCGCATTAGAAGCACCGACCGTACGGCTTCATGGTGCTCGCCGAATACGAGGTACTTTGTGCATGTGCTGCGTACCACCCGGTCGGGTGTACGGCACGCCATCTGACGCCGTGAGCAGTCACCCCCCACCCCCCACCCCCCACCGTAGTTCGTGACCATCCCTCGCCACAGCGCTTCGCGCTACGTGCAACCGCTCCGCGAGGGTGGCTCGCTGCCCGCCGTCGTCGACACCGAGCACGGCGGACTGTTCGTCGTGAAGTTTCGCGGCGCAGGCCAGGGCGCCAAGGTGCTCGTCGCCGAGCTGGTGGTCGGACTGCTCGCACGCGCGCTGGACCTGCCGGTGCCGGATCTCGCCCTCGTCGACGTGGGCGAGCGATTCGGGCGCAGCGAGCCGGATCCGGAGATCCAGGAACTCCTCCGGCGCAGCCATGGCACCAACGTCGGCATGCGCTACCTCGAGGGCGCGTTCAACTTCGACAAGAGCGCCGCGGGTGACCTCATCGCTCCCGAGCTCGCCGCGCGCATCGTCTGGCTCGACGCGTTCACGACGAATCCCGATCGCACTGCGCACAACCCGAACCTGCTCATCTGGCAGCGTCGGCCATGGATCATCGATCACGGCGCCGCCCTCTACGCACATCACGACTGGGCGTCGGTCGACGACGCCCGCACGATCACGAGCTTCCCGCTCATTCGCTCACACATCCTGCTCGCCGCGAGCGGCGACCTCGCCGCCGCCGACGACCAGTGCGCGGCAACGCTCACGAAAGACGTGATCGAATCGGTGCTCGCCGACCTGCCGGACGATCTGTTGCTCGACGCCTCCGCCGGCCAACCGGAGTTCGTCTCAGCGTCCGAAGGGCGAGAGCGCTACGCTGCGTATCTCGCCCGGCGGCTCCAGGCGCCGCGCGCGTTCTCCACAGAAGCGATCGCGGCGCAGGGTCAGGTGCGTCTCGAGCCGCCGCTCCACCTCTCGGCGCGCCGATGAAGGCCGTCCGCGTGGACTACGATTTCGCCGTGCTGCGCGCCGTGCCCCGCGTGCATCTCGGCGCGTTCGTGAACGTCGGCGTCGTCGTTCACGCGCGCACGGCCGAATTCCTCGCGCTGCGCGCGATCTCCGATGAGCGCACGCTCGCCGCGCGCGTGCCGGACGTCGACGCCGAGTTGCTCGCCCGCTACCTGCGCTCCTGCATCGCCATCTGCGCGGGTGACGCCTCGGCGGGCCCGATGGCGCTGGCGCCGACGTCGGAGCGGTTCCATTGGATGACCGCGCCGCGCTCCGACGTTTTGCAGAGCTCGCCCGTGCACGAGGGGATCTGCGATGATCCACAACGCGCGCTCGACGACCTCTTCGAGTCGTACGTTGGTGCGAGCTCGACGTGACTGGCCCGGCGCCCGATGCTAGCTTCCGACTGATCGCGGCACGTCCTTCTCTCTCGCTGGAGTTCGTCCGATGAACGAGGCACAGCTCAAGGCGCTTCTCAGAAAGACGCAGGCGGCGGCCGCGGCCGCGAAGCCGAAGAAGAACCGCACGTACGACGCCACGCTCGACGCGACGCGCCCGCCGACCGACGAAGCGACCGAAGCCGCCAACGCGGACGCTGCGGACCTGTTCGCCGTGATGAAGAAGCGCGAGTTCTGACGATGATCGAGCGTCGCGGGACGGCCGTCCCCGCGAGGGATGCGCGCGCCTCCGACGCGCAGGCTCTCGTCACGCTCCGCGCCGATGACGGCGCCACGGCCGAGGTGCATCATCACGGCGCGCACGTCACCTCGTGGCGCCCCGCGCCCGACGGGGAAGAGCGACTCTATCTCAGCGGTGCAAGCGAGTACGGACCTGGCTCGGCCATTCGCGGCGGCATCCCGGTCATCTTCCCACAATTCTCCACCGAAGGCCCGCTGCCGCGCCACGGCTTCGCCCGCACGACAGACTGGGCCGTCGGCGGCGTGGGCCGCTCGAGCAACGGCATGGCCGAAGCGGACTTCGTGCTTCGCGACAGCACGGAAACCCGGATCATCTTGAACGCGTCATTCGCCGCCGTCATCTCCGTCCGCGTCGTCGGCGCTCGGCTCGCCGTGACGCTCGCCGTGGAGAACGTCGGGGAGACGCCATTCGCCTTCACCGCCGCGCTGCACACATATCTGCGCGTGAGCGACGTGAGCAACGTGCGCGTCGTCGGGCTGCACGGCACACGCTATCGCGGGCCGGGCAGCCGCGCCCTCGTGCGCGACGAGAGCGAGTCCGTCATCGTCGGCGACTATCTGGAGCGCGTGTACGTTGGCGCTCCGCCGCGGATCGATCTGCACGACGGTGAGCGCTCACTCTCGATCATCTCCGAGGGATTTCCCGACGCCGTCCTCTGGAACCCTGGTGCCGAGCGTGCCGCGGCGGTGCCGGACATCGAGCCCGGCGGCGAGCGGCGGTTCCTCTGCATCGAGGCGGGCGCGATCCAGTCGCCGGTCGAGCTTCTACCATTCCGGCGATGGTCAGGCACCCAGACGCTCGTCGCGCACTGAGCGCACGCGAATCCTGCACACCGAGGCGACGATGCCCGACGACGAAGGGATGACGAGTGCGGCGGCCGGCCGAGACGGACTCGTCACGCAGCTCCGTGCGCTCGAGGCATTCGTCGAGCGCAGTGACGCGGAGGGGGACGCGCTGCCACCCGAAGCGACGGAGATGATCGCGCGATTGCGCGAGATCGTGCAGGCGCTCGACGGGCTCACGGCGAGCATCAGCGCTGATCAGGCGCCCCCCGCGGACCCCGCGCCGTCCTCGCCCGAGTCGTGAGCGCCGAACACGCGGACGCATTCACGGTACGTGAGGCAGCCGGCGACGCCGACATCGACGCCGCGCGACGGCTCGTGTTCGCACATGCCGATGCACGCGGTGCGACGCCTGGCGTCGAGCAGATCCGCGCCGACGCGGTTCGCCTTCCCGGTCCCTATGTCCCGCCACGCGGCGGGATATGGATCGCCGTCGCCGACGCGAGTGTCGTGGGATGCGTCGCGCTCCAGCCGCTGCCCGCCGGCCTCGGTGAGGTGAAGAGGATGTTCGTCGATCCCGCGTGGCGTGGGCGCGGCGTCGGTCGCGCCCTGCTCGAGCGGCTGATCGAGGTTGCGCGCCAACGCGGTCACAGAGAGCTCAGGTTGGGCACGCTGCCCGACATGCTCCCGGCACAACGACTGTATGGATCGCTGGGCTTCGTGCCGATCGAGGCATATCGCGAAGCGGAGATCGGCCACCCGCTCTTCTTCGCACTCGACCTCGGCGCCTGATCGACGGCTCGCCGCACTTCGCTCGCTCCGCTATCATCCGGCCGATGCCGAACCCAACCCATCCGCGCGCGCTCGCGATCCTGACGCTCGCTCTGCTGTTCGCACGCCCCGTGGCGTCGCAGGCTCCGGCGACGGCACCCGCTGCACCGATCTCCGACAACAGCTTCCTCGTCGAGGAGGCGTACAATCAGGAGTCAGGTGTCGTTCAGCACATCGGCACCTACCGTCGCGATCGTGGGGGCAACTGGTTGGCGACGTTCACGCAGGAGTGGCCTGCGCCTGGACAGCGCGATCAGCTCAGCTACACCGTGCCGCTACAGACCGCGGCGGGCGGCGGCTCGGGACTCGGCGACGTGATCATCAACTATCGTCGCCAGGTGCTGGGCGCGAACGAAGATCCGATCTGGTTCTCGCCGAGACTGAGCGCGATCCTCCCGACGGGGAGTGTGGGAAAGGGCACCGGAGCGGGAGGGCCAGGGCTTCAGGTGAATCTTCCGCTGAGCGTTCAACTCACCGAAAAGCTGGTGACCCATTGGAACGCCGGCGCTACCGTGATCCGCGCGCACTCCGACGGCGATGTGCGAAAGACGGCGCGTTCCGTGAACGCAGCGGCGAGCGCGATCTGGCTGCTCGCGCCCACGCTCAACCTGATGCTCGAAGGAGCGTGGGATCGCACCGAGTCGCTCGATGACGACGGCGTTCGTGTCGCGGCGAACAACTTCGTCCTGCTGCCGGGTGTGCGCGCGGCAATCGACCTGCCTTCGGGCATGCAGATCGTGCCCGGCATCGGCGTGCCGATCGGGCTGGGGCCGAGCCGCGGCGAACGCGATCTGTTTCTGTATCTCAGCGTCGAGCACTCGTTCAGGTAGCGCGCCGCCGACGGGGCATCGCGCTACACGCGGGTGATGCGCCGACGAGCCGACAGTGCGTCGAGCCCGCCCTCTCCGAGCGTCACCAGCTCCAGCCACGCATCGCGCGGCACGATCACCGGCGCGAGATCGAGCGGCAGGCTGGCGAGCGCGAAGAGTGCTCCGGGCTCGAGTGCGGCGACGTCCATCAGCGCGCGCAGCGTCGTGATCGGCACGTCGGCGGCGGCGAATGGCCAGAGCAGCACCGACGTGGCGGTCGTGTTGGTGAGCTGCGCCATCCCGAGCCTGACTGCGGTGATGGGGGCCCCGTCGCGTTTGACGCGAACGGCTCTGATGCCCGGTGGCGCGTCCACCTCGGCGGGGATCGCGGCGACGATCGGCGCGAGCAGCAACTCGGCTCCCGAGCGCGCCATCCGCGCGATCGAGTCGGAATCCGATTTGGTCGCGGTGGGGGCGAGGACGAGGAGGGCGGGCATGCGCTGAACCATAGCGGTGAGGGGGCAATGAGTCAGAGTCGTGGACTCTGACCCCGGGCTCTGACCCCGGGCTCTGACCCCGGGCTCTGACCCCGGGCTCTGACCCCGGGCGCGGCAGTACCGTACTCGAGAGGCACTATTTGCCAGCGCCCCTCCCCGTTCGTCCTCCCACTAGCCATGCCCCCTCTCCCGCTTCGCACGTCGGTCGCGCTGGTCTTCCTGCTCTCGGCGAACGCCTGCTCGACCGAGCGTCCCCCAGCACGCGCCGACACATCCGCCGCACGCGTACGCGACACGACCCCCGCCGTGATGGTGTCGAGCCCGTCGGCCCCTGCGCTCGTCGACCAGCCGAGCGACACCTCGCGCGCCCGTCGTCCCGTCACCCGCGTCCCGCTCTTCACCGCGGACGAGCAGCGCGTGGCGGACGGCATCGTGTTCGCGCCGAAGACGGCCGAGCGGTTCCTTGTCGCGGCGAGGAACAAGCGGCTGCTGCTCGACATCGGGCGCGTCGATCTCGAGGTGAAGCAGAGCCCCGAGCTCCTCGCGCTCGTGCGACGCGTGTCGTCGCGCACCGGACCGCTCGCACGCTCGACGCACGTGCGAGTGTACGGGACGTGGGGCGAGGAAACCGACTCCATCATCGGCTACGATACCTGGAACGGCCGAGCCGTTGCCGTGCTCGGCGTGTCTCCGCGCACCGACTCGCTCCTCCGTCGCAACGCGCCACTCGTCGGCGTCGCGATGCGGGCCGCCGCGGACCGCGCGACTGCGTCGCTGCCGGCGGTCCCCTCGGTTACATGCACGCGCGACAGCATCCCGCCCGCGCTCCGGGCACGCGTCGCCGTCGTCCGCGACTCGCTCGTTCGCTGGGTGACCGATTCGCTCAAGTCACCGTTCCCTCGGCTCGTCAAAGCCACGGCCGTGCGTGGCGATGCAACGACCGGGTGCTTCGGCGCCTGGCGGGCGGTCGTGATCGTCACGTCGCGCACGCCGTCGCTGGAGTGGAACGAAGAGCGCGCGCTCCTCGTCGCGGCCAATGGCACCGTCGCCGTCGCTCGGCTGCGCGATCTTCGCTTGCGCGCGCACGAGTCGCTCATGGCGTTCGATGCAGACGGGGACGGAGCCGATGAGCTGGCCGCGCGCGGACTCGCGACGAACATGGGCGCGCAGAGCGTGCTCAAGCTCGATCCCGCCAGCCGGCGCTTCTCGCGTTTCGCATCTGGATTCGCCTGGGAGTCTCGCTAGGCGCTCCGAGGGGAAGAGCACGAATCGCGCAGTATTGAAGGACCATGACCGCATCGCCCGCAGAACCCATCCAGGCGTCCGCTTCCCTGCGCGAGCGCTATCTCGCCGCGCCCGACTTTGAGGCAATGCTCGGCTCGGTCCAGAAGTACGCCGAGCTCTGGGCCGCGGTCTGGCGCCGAGCGGAGGTCGGCGAGGAATATGTTCGCCGGGTCGCCACGCTGGCGGGTGAGTGGCATCTACTGGTGCTGAGCGAGGACTGGTGCGGCGACGCGGTGAACACCGTGCCCGTCGTGGCGAAGCTCGCGGCGCTCGCGCCGAACCTGGACCTCCGCCTGCTGGCTCGCGACCAGAACCTCGATCTCATGGACGCGCACCTCACGGGGCAGTCTCGATCGATCCCGACGGTCATCGCGTTCGACGCGGACTTTCGCGAGCGCGGTTGGTGGGGACCTCGTCCCACCGAGCTTCAGGGCTGGGTGCTTGGCGAGGGTCAGACGATGGACGGAAAGGAGCGCTACCGTGCGACGCGTACGTGGTACGCGCGGGATCGTGGTCGCACCACCCTCGACGAGGTCGTGTCGATGATGGAGCGGAGTGCAGGCATCGTCGTGAAGGCCTGAAACAAGAGGGGGCAGCGCCGGATCGGCGCTGCCCCCTCTCGTCGCGCGCGCTAGTGCGCGGCGCGCAGTCCCTGCCGGAGTGTCCGTGCTTACTGCTCGAGCGAGGCCGTGACGCGGTTGGCGTCGGCGTTGGCCGGCGTCTCGATCACGAACACCACACGACGGTTCAGCTCGGCGCCCGGCTGGTCCTTCGAGGCCGCGCGGTTCACCAGGCGCGTCTTGCCGTAACCGACCGCCTCGATGAGCGAGCCATCGAGACCCTTGCCGGACACGTACGCCTTGACCGCATCCGCACGACGCTGCGACAGCGCGAGGTTGTAGCGCTGGCTGCCGGCGGGATCAGCGAAACCCTCGACCGTGACCTTGGCGCCCGTGTAGTGCTTCTGCACGACGTTCGCGAAGCGATCGAGCGCCACCGCGTCCTCGGTCCGGACGTTCGCGTCGTTGTACGCGAAGTGAACCGGGAAGGCGAACTGGAGGCCCTGCGACACTTCCGTGATCTTGGCGCCGAACTCGGTGCGGAGGCCCTGCAGGTCGGTGCGGAGCGAGGCCAGCTCAGCGCGCTGGGCGTCGTCGGCGGTGGTGCGTGCAGCGCGCTCCGACTCGAGCGCAGCGGTCTGCGCGTCGAGTCCCTGTCTCAGGGCGCCCTTGGTGGCGCAGGCACTCAGCGAGAAGAGCCCTACGGTGCACAGCGTCAGCGTTCTCATCGGGACATTCATCGTTCACTCCGTGTTTGGGATGGAATCTCGTCGGACGCGTATAGCGAAAAGTGTTCCTGATCGCTCGATCAGCACGCGTATGTCGATTTCCTAACTCCAAGGAGCATAACCACTTGCGGAGTCGAGTCAAGAAGTCCCGATCACAACATGTTTGTGATTTACCTCACGTCACTCGTGAGCGGTTGCGGACCCAGCCGCCTGAAAATGCACATCTGTGGGGGGCTTGTACGTGGTCTTGTGCATGTACGTCGCAAAACTGGCGGAAGCGACGGCGAGAAATACAATGAAGAGCGCAACGCCCCAGCCTTCCTGCTTGAATGGGATGTGGCGATCGGCATGCGGCGCGGGACTCTGATCCATGATGTCTCCGAAGGAAATCCGTGGTGACGGAAGGTATTCGCGCGTGCGGCGCGACGCGACTTCGCCGAATCGATCCTCTTCCTACGCGCGCGGCAGCATTGTTGCGCCGAACTCGGATATCGCATCATGACCTCGCGTCAACCACTCGATCCGCGCCCATGCCCGCTCCCGCCCGTCCTTCCACCGCTCCGATTCCCCAGCGCGCGTTCGGCCGCACTGGCGACACCGTCTCCGCGCTCGGACTCGGCGGCTTCCACCTCGGCGAGATCGGCACCGAGCGAGAGGCAACGTCGCTCGTCCACCGCGCGATCGACGCCGGCGTCACCTTCATGGACAATGCGTGGGAGTATCACGACGGCGTGAGCGAGACGCGGATGGGGAAAGCGCTCGCCAACGGCTGGCGGGAGAAGGTCTTCCTCATGACGAAGGTCTGCACCCACGGTCGCGATGCGAAGACCGCGATGCGCATGCTCGAGGACTCGCTTCGGCGGCTCAAGACCGATCATCTCGACCTCTGGCAGGTCCATGAGGTCGCATACTGGGGCGATCCGGAACGCCACTTCGCCAAGGGCGGCGTGATCGAGGCGCTCGACCGCGCCAAAGCCAAGGGGCTCGTCCGCTTCGTCGGGTTCACGGGACACAAGGATCCCGGGCTCCATCTCCAGATGCTCTCCTACGGCTATCCGTTCGACAGCTGCCAGATGCCGCTCAACTGCTTCGACGCCACCTTCCGCAGCTTCGAGCAGCAGGTGCTTCCGGAGTGCACGCGCCAGGGGATCGCGGCGATCGGGATGAAGACGTTCGGCGGCGAGGGAGACGCCGTGAAGAAGCGGGTCGTGGCGCCGGCCGATGCGCTGCGCTACGCGATGAGCCTTCCGGTTGCGGTCACCGTCACCGGCATCGACTCGGCGCGCATCCTCCGGCAGAATCTTGGCGTCGCGCGAGGATTCCGCCCGATGACGGAGCTCCAGATGCGGCGCCTGCGCACGCGCCAGGCGGACCAGGCGATGGACGGTCGATTCGAACTCTATAAGACGACGGCCAAGCACGAAGCGGACGTCGGCCGCGCGCAGCGAGGCTTTCCACTCCAGGCTGAGCTGGGTGGCTGAGTCGCTGCCGCCGAACCCCGCACCCCGCACCCCCGCACTCGCGCACCCGCGCACCCGCACGAGCGTGGCGAACGACTCACGCGCGATCTAGCTTCCTCTCACTGACCGGGGTGCCGGCGACACGTCCGTCGCCGGCTGAGAGAGACCCGTTGAACCTGATCCGGTTCGCACCGGCGTAGGGAGTCCGAAGATGATCATGAGCAACAAGAGCAACACGCAGATGCGCTTCGCGCGCGACGGCATCATCACCGACGCGATGCGCGTGGTGGCCGAGCGCGAAGCGCTCGCGCCCGAGCTGGTTCGCAGCGAAGTCGCTCGCGGCCGACTCGTCATTCCCGCCAACGTCCATCACCTCGCCGGCTCGCTCGTGCCGATGGCGGTGGGCAAGGTGGCGAAGGTCAAGATCAACGCGAACATCGGAAGCAGCGCCGTCACGAGCGACATCGACGGGGAGCTGGAGAAGCTGCATCTCGCCGTGAAGTACGGCGCCGACACCGTGATGGACCTCTCGACCGGCCACGCGCTGGACGAGACGCGGGAGGCGATTATTGCCGCGTCGCCAGTGCCGATCGGCACGGTGCCCATCTATCAGGCGATCCAGCAGGTGAACGAGGCCACCGACCTCACCGCCGAGCTGCTGCTCGAGGTGATCGAGCACCAGGCGAAGCAGGGGGTGGACTACATGACCATCCACGCCGGCATCCTGTTCGAGCACCTGCCGCTCGTGTACGGGCGCGTCACCGGTATCGTGAGCCGAGGCGGCTCGCTGCACGCCGTGTGGATGATGCACCACCGCAAGCAGAACCCGCTCTACGAGCGCTACGACGACGTGCTCGACATCCTGCGCAAGTACGACGTCACGATCTCGCTCGGCGACTCGCTGCGCCCGGGCTCGATTCACGACGCGAGCGACCGCGCGCAGTTCGCCGAGCTCGAGACGCTCGGCGAGCTGACGAAGCGCGCGTGGGAGAAGGACGTGCAGGTCATGGTCGAAGGACCGGGCCACATCCCGATGCACCAGATCGAGATGAACGTCCGCAAGCAGAAGGAGATCTGTCACGAGGCGCCGTTCTACACGCTCGGACCGCTCGTCACCGACATCGCGCCGGGCTACGATCACATCACGAGCGCGATCGGCGCGGCGATGATCGGTTGGTACGGTGCCGACATGCTCTGCTACGTCACGCCGAAGGAGCACCTCGGCCTGCCGAACGCGGAAGACGTCCGCAACGGCGTGATCGCGTACAAGATTGCCGCACACGCCGCCGACATCGCGCGCGGACGCCCGGGCGCAACCGATCGCGACGATGCGCTCTCGCGTGCGCGCTACCGCTTCGACTGGAATGAGCAGTTCGAGCTCTCGCTCGATCCCGACCGTGCGCGCGAGTATCACGACGAGGCGTTGCCGGCCGAGTACTTCAAGAGCGCCGAGTTCTGCGCGATGTGTGGGCCGAAGTTCTGCTCGATGCATCACACCCGCACGATCGACGATCAGATCGAGCTGCTCGCCCAGGAGCAGGGGCTCGTGCCCTCCACGCGCGCGCCGCGTGAGACGGAGTACGCCCGGGAGCTGGCGGGAGCCGGCGACTAGGATCCCGGACGACCTCCCGGCAGTTCCCGGGGCGAAAGGTCCCACTGTCACGGCGAGTTCGACCAGATGGGCGACACTGAGAGGTGTCGCCCATCTGCGTCTCGCCCTTCGCGCTCCACGACTTCTCACCGGTCGGCCCCATGCGCACAGCAACTCTCGCGATCCTCGGCGCACCATTCGCCTGCTGGGCGCTGTATGCGTGTCTGGAAATCATGGGCATCGGAGGGACCTTGGCGCTCGCCGTGTCGATCGTGTGGGGCACGGTGTGGCTCGCCATCGCGCATGTCGGGCGCAGCCACTGGCTCACGCGCCGTCGCCGCACCGATCTCGGCCAAGGGATGCCCGGAGGGCGCGGCGTCTGGACCGGCGCCGTGCTCGGTACGTTCTTCCTGCCGATCCCGATCGCATTGCTGAGCGTTCTCGTCGAGTGGCTGCACATCGCGTCGGCGTCGATGATGTTGCCGCTCTTCACGATGCTCGCGGTTCCCGTGCCGAGCGCACTCTGGTGGATCGCGCTGTGGCCGAACATGGAGCAGCCCCAGGAAACGCTTCGCCCAATCGGGTGGCGGCAACGCACGCCGCATGCGCCGTCCGGCGTGATCCCACCGCGCGGCGGCGCCTGGCGCGAGGAGTAGTCGGTCGAAGCGCTCGCACCGATAGCCACGCGCGGCTTGCCCTGCCGCGCATAGCTGATCTGATTTCGACGCGATGCTCGCGTCGATTCGATCCTTCTTCGCCGTCACCGGCCGCCTGAGCCCCGCGCTTGCGGGGCGGATCGCCGCGTGGCTGTTCGCCCGCCCGCGACGCCACGCGCGACCCGAGCGTGAGCGTGCGTTGATCGCGCGCGGCGAACCGGTAGCGCTGCCCGCGGGGCTGCGGGCCACATCGTGGGGCGTGGGGCCGACGGTGCTCCTCGTCCATGGCTGGGAGGGACGAGGCGCGCAGCTCGGCGCGTTCGTCGATCCGCTCGTCGCGTCGGGCCACCGCGTCATCGCCCTCGACGGGCCGGCACACGGCGATTCGCCCGGTCGGACGACGACGGGAGTGGAGTTCGCCGCGGCGCTCGCCACGGTGCGACAGAGCGTCGGCCCGCTCGCGGCCATCGTCGCGCACTCGTTCGGCGGCTTCTCCTCCCTGCTGGCGATCTCGCGCGGGGTGGCGACGGACCGCCTCGCCATCATCGCCGCGCCGTCCTCCGTTCCGGAGGTGCTCGCCGACTTCGTCGAGCTGATTCACCTGCCGCGGCGCGCGCTTCCTCATCTCGTCCGGGCGCTCGAGGAGCGGGTGCACGCCGCGATGGAGAGCTTCGAAGTCGCGTCGTTCGCGCACACGGTGAAGATTCCCGTGCTCGTGGCGCACGACACGGAGGACAAGGAAGTGTCCTATGAACACGGTCCGCGACTCGCGGAGATGCTCGGCGCGCAGCTTCTCACCACCACGGGGCTCGGCCACCGGCGCATTCTGTTCGCGCCCGAGGTCGTGAACACGATCGTGGAGTTCGTCGACGAGGCGCGTACGGCTCGCCAAAATGTCACATCGACACGGGAGGAAGAATGAGGGCGGTTCGCATCCATGAGACCGGAGGTCCCGAGGTCCTTCAGCTCGAGACCGTCGACGATCCGATCCCGGGTCCGGGTGACGTGCTCGTTCGCCTCGAGGCGATCGGGGTGAACTTCATCGAGATCTATCATCGCCGCGGCCTGTACAAGATGCCGATGCCGCTCACACCAGGCACCGAAGGCGCGGGCACGGTGACGGCCGTGGGTCCGGATGTCAGCGGCGTGCGCGTCGGTGACCGCGTTGCCTCGCACGACTTCCGTGCCGCGTACGCCGAGCTCGCGCTGGTCCGCGCCGATCGTGTCGTCGCGCTGCCCGACGGCGTGAGCGCGCGCGACGGCGCGGCGGCGATGCTGCAGGGAATGACCGCACACTATCTGGCCACGTCCGTGCACGCCCTCCAGCCTGGCGAGACGTGCCTCGTGCACGCGGCGGCGGGAGGCGTCGGTCTACTGCTCTGCCAGATGGCGAAGCGTCGGAACGCGATCGTCATCGGTACCGTCTCCACGCCCGAGAAGGCGGCACTGGCGCGCGAGGCGGGCGCCGACGAAGTGATCCTCTACACTGAACAGGACTTCGTGGCCGAGGTCGCGCGCATCACGAAGGGAGCGAAGGTCCGCGTCGTGTATGATTCCGTCGGTGCGACGACGTTTCTCAAGAGCCTCGACTGCATCGCGCCGCGGGGGCTGCTCGCGCTGTTCGGCCAGTCGAGCGGTCCGGTCGCGCCGTTCGATCCCAACATGCTCAATCCGAAGGGCTCGCTCTTCCTCACGCGTCCTACGCTGTGGCACTACGTTGCCTCGCGCGACGAGCTGGTGTGGCGCGCAGGCGAAGTGCTCGGCTGGGTTGCCGACAAGTCGCTGTCGCTGCGCATCGATCGAGAGGTGCCGCTGGTGCACGCGTCGGAAGCACACCGTGCGCTCGAGGGACGGCGCACGACGGGAAAGGTCCTGCTCGTTCCATGACGTGCGGTCACGAGCGGCGCGACGTGTCTTCGCGCTAGCGATGCGCCGTCAGGCGATCCCACTCGTGCTCGCGCTGCTCTGCACGGGATGCGCACGCCGAGTGATCGGCGCGAGGACGATGCCCGCTCCGCGTCCCGCACCGGCCGGCGCGGTCCGCAACGCTCCCACCGGGATCGGCGCGCTGTCCAGCTCGGAGACGGTCAACTACATCCTCTCCCGCGGACTCGTCGTGCCCGTTGCCGGCGTCGCCGTGGCGCAGCTTCAGGATACCTTCGACGAGGGGCGCGATGACGGACGCGTGCATCGCGCGCTCGACATCCTCGCCCCGCGCGGCACGGCGGTACTGGCCGCCGACGACGGACGAATCGTCCGCATGCGACCCAATGCGCTCGGTGGCAACGCGATCTACGCGACCGACCCGCAGGGGCGGGTGGTGTATTACTATGCGCATCTCGACGCGTACCAGCCCCGTCTCCTCGAGGGCGCGACGATCGCGCGGGGCGACACGCTCGGCATCGTCGGCACGACGGGCAACGCCCCGAAGGACACGCCCCACCTGCATTTCCAGGTGATGCGGATGCCGCCCGACGGCCGGTACTGGGACGGCGAGCCGATCAACCCGTACCCGCTCTTTCTCCTCATGCACGCCGCACGGCCATGACACTCTCGTCCAAGCAGCGCGCCACGCTGCGCGCCGAGGCGCATCACCTCGCTCCCGTGGTGCACGTGGGACACAACGGGCTCACCGACGCGTTGCGTCAGACGCTCGACGACGCACTGCGCACGCGCGAGCTGGTGAAGGTCGCGCTGGCAAAGACTACCGACGTGTCGGCGAAGGACGCCGCTCACCAGCTCGCGGAACAGCTCGGGGCGGACGTCGTGCAGACGATCGGCCGCACCTGCACGCTTTATAGGGAAAACCCTGACCTCGAACGGAAGAAGGGAGCGCCGCCGCCGTGGCGCTGAGCGCTCCCGTTGTCGCCTCGGCGAATCGCGTTATCTTGCTCTGACGGACTTCACTGCGCGGATCATCTGAGGCGAACATGCCCTACGTCATTACCGAAGCGTGCATCAATACCAAGGACAAGGCGTGCGTGGACGTCTGTCCGGTCGATTGCATCTACGAAGGCGAGAACCAGCTCTTCATCCACCCCGACGAATGCATCGACTGCGGGGCGTGTGAGCCGGAGTGCCCAGTGACGGCGATCTTTCCGGAGGAGGATGTTCCGGTCCAGCTCAAACAGTACGTCCAGCTCAATCGGGACGTCTTCACCAGCGACAACCCGCCCGGCCGCCCGACTCGCTGACGCGGACCGCAGGAGCGCGCCATGCTTCGCGCCCTGACCTTTGATTACTGGGACACGCTCTACGAGGGCGGCGCGCTACCCGAGCGTGTCGCCCTTCGACGCACTGCGGTCGGAGCGCTGCTCGGCGCCTACGGCCGTGCGTTGCCGGAAGAGCAGCTTCGGCTGTTGTACGACGCATCCGGACGGGAAGCCGAACGGTGGTGGAGCGAGGAGCAGCGCGGCTACACGACGACCGACCGATTGCGCTGGATCCTCGATCGCGCGTCGATCGCGCCGCGCGATGGCTGTGAGCACGTTGCGGCGGCGGCCGACGCCGTGGACAACGCGCTCCTCATGCTTCCGCCTGCGATGCTCGTCGGCGCGTGGCAGATGCTGCGGACGCTCCAGCGGCACTTCACGCTCGCCGTGATCAGCGACACCGGCTTCGCATCGGGCCGCGCGCAGGACCGCTTGCTCGAGAAGGACGGCGCGCGCGGCTACTTCTCGTCGACGATCTACTCGATGGACGTCGGCCACGCGAAGCCGCGCCCGGAGATCTTCGCCACCGCGGTCGACACCCTCGGCATCCCACCACACGAGATCCTCCACATCGGCGACAACGAGCGCACGGATGTCAAAGGGGCGCTGGCCGCCGGCTTCAGAGCGGTCCGTCTGGACGTGGTGAGAGCAGGTGGCCCGAGCGAGGGAGAGTTCGTGGCGCGGAGCTATGGGGAGCTGACTGAGTACTTGCTACTGGAAGGCGCACGATACGCACGAGATCAGTCGTAGCGCATGGTGGGGAGTGGGGAGTGGGGGGTGACTGCAACGGCCTCGGGAGGTAATCGCATCCCGGGGCTGTTCTGCTTTCATCCCCCACTCCCCACCACTTCACCACCCGTATTTCTGCTTCGCCACGAAGAGTCCCGTGATCACCGCGTACTGCAAAAACGTCGAGATCTCGCTCCGCCACGCTTCCGACCAATGATGCTCTCCTTCCTCGTCCGAGCCAGGCGGGCGCGGAATCCAGCGTGGCGTGCGATGCTTGTACGCGAGGTATTCGTCGCCGAAGATCGACTCGAGCACGCCCTCCTCGTAGCGCACGATCAGCGTGTACTCCACCGCGAAGAGCACGACGGCGATCGGGAGGAACCACAGCACGCCCGAGATGACCGTGAAGCCGATCCAGATCAGGAAGTTCCCCACGTAGAGCGGGTTCCGCATCCAGGCGAAGATGCCGTACGTGACCAGACGCTGCACCGTGCGCGAGCGACGGCGCGTCACCGTGCCGGCGGCGGAGACGCCGGCGAGCCGGATCGCTTCGCCGAGGAGGATGAGCACGAAGCCGAACACCCAGTTCGTCGCCTCCATCGTGCCGTGCGCGATGAGCGGCACGAGCAGGAAAGGAACCGGAAGCCAACCCCGATGACGAAAGAGCACGGCGCCCGTTCGCGCGCTGGCGCTGCGCTCGGCCTCCGAGAGCTCGGCGGGAGCGGGGCTGGGTAACGATGGCTGGTCTGGCGACGACATGATCTGCACGCGACACGGGTGGAACGGAGCCGAAAGCTCGCCCCCGAGGCGCCAATGCTCAAGCGCCACTTCGCCGCGAATCAGTGATAGACGAGCGAGGCCAGGAACTCGCTGATCACGTGATTGAATGCCGCGGGCCGCTCGACCGGGCACACGTGTCCGCAGCTCTCGAGCAGCTCGAGCCGACATCCGGGAATTGCCTTCGCGAGCGCTTCGAGCTCCTCGGGCGGTGTGAACGTGTCCTCCGTTCCCCCGACGACCAGCACCGGAACGTCGATCGTCGACAGCAGCGGCGTCGAGTCGGAACGCGCCGACATGGCACGCAGTGCGCCGATCGCTCCCTCCGCCGGCGCGGAGGCCATCATCCGCCGCACGAGCTCGACGAGATGAGGCTGCTGCTCGAACGTCGTACGGCCGACCGTGGGTCGGAGCTGTCGCGCCGCGAGCACTTCGACGCCGTGCTCCTCGATGAGTGCAATGAGACGGAGTCGGGTCGCCCGTACGTCGTCGGTGTCGGCGCTGGCGCGTGTGTCGGCGAGCACGAGCGCGCGAACGCGATGACGATGACGCCGCAGCATCGCCAACGCCACATAGCCGCCCATCGAGAGACCGCCGATCACGGCGCGCTCGATGCCCAGCGAATCCATCAGCGCAGCGGCGTCGTCGGCGTACTGCTCGATCGTGAATGGCGGCACGACCGACGAGGCGCCGAATCCACGAAGGTCGGGCACGATGCAGCGCGCATGCGCGACGAGACCGCGGAGCTGGCCCGCCCACAACGATCGGTCGTGCGGCCATCCGTGCAGCAGGAGCAGCGGGAGCCCCGCGCCCGCCTCGTCGTACGCGAGCTCGAGACCGCCCGGCAGCAGCGCGATCACGCGCCGTCGCCGCTCCCGCCGTCCTCGGGCCAGTGCGAGAACAACGTGCGCCACTCGTCGGGCACGCGTACCGCCTTGCCGCTCCGGTCGATCGTGACGTACACGATCGACGCTTCGGCTACGAGCGTCCCGTCGCCGACCTTTCGCACGTCCTGCTTGACGATGAAGCTCGTGTGCTTCACCGCGAGCAGCCCCGAGCGCACGGCGAGGTCCTCGCCCGGCAACGACTGCGCGAAGTAGCCGATGTCGACGTGGCGCACCACGGAGAATACGGAAAGGTTGGCGAAGTCCTTCACACCCTGCCGCTCGAGCAGCGCCCAGCGCGCGCGCTCGAGGAAGCCGAGCATCGTCGCGTGATTCACGTGCCCCAGCATGTCGCAATCGGTGGGGTAGATGTGGAACACGACCTCGGGCAGTGCGTCGGTCATCGGCTCTCTTGGCTGCTCGTGTTGTCACGCGCGTCGTCCGACGCGGCGAGCCATCGTCCGTCAAAGGTTAGCCAGAAGAGAACGCGCTCGTGAGGTGCGCGCCGCGCCTGAGCCAGCGCTGCTGCCAGCGTCTTTGCGCTGTAGGTGCCGTCGAGCTCCGGTCCGCCGCGCTCGCGCACGAACGACGCCAGCTCACGCGCGGCCAGTGTCTCACGAGCGTACGCGCCGCCGTATTGATCTTCGTCGATGGCGAACCGTGACTCGTCGATGGTCGGGGGCGCGACGCCCGCAAGTCGGCCAAAGAGCTGTGCGGTGCGACGTGCGAGCCGCAGGACGCGGCTCCGATTCGCGATGATGCGAGGCACCACGCGCACGCCCAGGACTCGCGTGGGAAGTCCAGCGAGCGCGAGCCCGACGAGCAGCCCGGCCGCGGTGCCGCCTGTGCCGAGGGGAACGACGAGCGTGTCGAACCCGTAGCTGTCAGCTGGCCGATCGGCGAGCTCCAGAGCGGCCGCGGCGTGGCCCAACGCGCCCAGTGGAGTGCTTCCGCCCGACGGAATCCAGCGCTGGCGCGACGTCGCGCGGATAAAACCCGCGCGCATCATCGCCGTCACTGGCGACGCCGCCACCGTCACGCTCGCGAGCGTGCGCAGTCGCTCGGCCGTCGCGCGCGAGACGTCGTGCTCCTCCTGCGGCCAGGTCACGACCTGCGTCGTCGCACCCAGCTGCGCTCCGAAGTGCGCGACCGAGAGCGCGTGCGTCGAGCCGGTCGAGCCGACGGTGAGCAGCCTGTCTCCCGGTCGAACGCCAGCGAGGAGCAGCTCGAGCGCGCGCGCCTTGTTGCCCCCGAGCGTGGGCGTGGAGCGATCGTCGCGCTTCACGTTCAGCATGACGTCATCGTGCAACCAGCCCTCGATCGCGCTCCCCGACACACCGAGGTCCACGTGCGGCAGCGTGTGCGCGAGGCGAGGCCAGCGGCGGAACAGCATTCGCTCGAGGTACTGCACGTTCAGCGCGCCGGTGCGTCCCCGAGTGCTTCGTCGAGGTCCGGATCGAAGCGCATGCGCGCCGCGCGCTCGCCGGCCGGAGCAGCTGGTGGGCCAGCGTGGTTCTGCTCCACGTACAACACCTGCACCATCACCATCACCGTGGCGAGCAGCGGCACGGCGACCATGAGTCCCAGGAATCCGAACACCAACGCGAGCAGCGCCTGCGTGATCACGGTCAGAGCGGGCGGCAGATCCATGCCGCCCTTCATGAGGAGCGGGATGAGGATGTGGTTCTCGAGGAACTGGATTCCCCAGTACGCCACGACCACCGTCGCCGCCTTCTCCGGTGAATCGAGGAAGCCCATCGCCACGCTTGGCACCGCGCTGAGCAACGGACCTACCGTCGGGATGAACTCGAACAATCCCGCCAGCACGCCGAGCGCGAATGCGGCCTTCACCTTGAGGACCAGCAAGACGGTCGTCGTGACGGCGCCGATGACGACCATGGCGATGAGCTGCGTCACGAGCCATTTGCGCAGCACCATCGCGACGCGACGCATCACCTCCGCACCTTGCGCGCGTCGCCGCGCGGGCAGCAGCGCGAGCACACCCCCCCGGTAGAGCTCCGGATCAGCCGCGAGGTAGATGCTGAGGAAGACGATGATGAGGAAGCCGCCGAGCGCTTCGACCGTGTGCGTGAGGAACGGAAACAGGTAGCGTGTCGCGCCACTCAGCTTTTCCTGAATCTGGTCGTGAAGCCCCGGCGTTCCGGCGCTCTGCGTCGCCCGGGATACGGCGGCGCCGGCGCTGTCGCTCGCCGGCGCACCGGTGCTTGCCTTCGTCGCCGAGTCCGATGCCGCGACAGGCGCGGTCGTCGGCGTCGCACCCTGTCCTCCTGTCTTGGGAGCGACATCGCTGCTACCGAGCAGGATTCCGAACATGCCGCTCTGGCGCTTGTTGACCCACTCCTGCACGCGGTCGACGGCCACGGGAAGCTTCTGCCGAAGCTCGGTGCCCTGCGAGCGTAGCGTCGGCGCGATCCACGCGCCGAAACCGGTCATGAGCCCGAAGAAGGCAAGGACGATGATCGCCGCACCGGCACCGCGCGGGATGCGCAGCCGCTCGAGCCGGTCGACGCCAGCCGAGACGGCGATGCCGAACAGGATGCCGAGGAAGGTGACGAGGAAGAGCGCGTTCGCGAACCAGAGGAGCCGCAACGCGAGGTACATCGCGAGCACCAGGCCCGACGCGCGCACGACGTCGCGGCTCCGCCATCCGATGGTGCGACGATGCCGGATCTCGCCGCGCCCGCGCGTCGGACCGCGATTCAGACGCTCGGCGTCGGCCGAGCCCGGCTCGGAAGACGAGGGGTGCGGATCGAGAGTCGCGTCGCGCGTGGAGTCGGGCATTCGATGAGCTCGTGGATGGTCGGGCGAAGGCTCTCCGCCCACGGCAGAGGCGGCGTGACGCCCGCGCGAGGCGCTACATTACCGCGAGATCCGATCCGCCAACAGAGTGAGGAGCCAGCGTGGCAGAGCGCGCGAACGCCGCATCGTTCATCTATCTCGACACCGCCGATGCGGTCGAAAAGTTCACCAGTGAGATCGCCCGGGAGCGTGAGCTCGCCCTGGACACTGAAGGGGCGAGCTTTCATCGCTTCGTCGACCGCATCTATCTGCTCCAGCTCTCCACTCGCGATCGCCATGCCGTGATCGATCCGCTGCCGCTCGGGACGCCTGGCGGACTCGGCGCGCTGATGGAGGATCCGTCGGTGCAGGTAGTCTTCCACGACGCAGACTACGATCTCCGTCTTCTCCAGCAGGACTACGGCTGGAAGATCAGGAACATCTTCGACACGCGGATCGCCGCGCAGCTGTTGGGCTACACGGCGTTCGGTCTCGCCGCGCTGCTCGAGCGATTCTTTGACGTGAAGCTCGACAAGAAGCACCAGCGCGCCGACTGGTCGATGCGTCCGCTCACCGAGGACATGCTCGACTACGCCGCACAGGACACGCGCTTTCTGCTGCAGCTCAAGGACACGATGTCGGCCGAGCTGGAGCGAATGGGCCGCATGGAGTGGGCGAAGGAGGAGTTCACCCTTCTCGAGGGAACGCGCTGGACGGACGAGGAGCCGGGCATGTCGTTCCTGCGGCTGAAGGGCGCGCGTGACCTGAGCCGGCGCGAGCTCGCCGTGCTGCGCGAGCTCGTGCCCTGGCGCGACATCGTCGCCGGCTCGCTCGACCGGGCGACGTTCCGGGTGCTCGGCAACGAGCAGCTACTCGACATCTCGCGCACGCAGCCGCAGTCGAAGGAAGCGCTCGGAAAGATCAAGGGAATGCCCCGCGCCATCCTCGAGCAGCGCGGCGGCGAGCTGCTCGATGCGGTCCGCCGAGCGCTCGCGGTGCCGGACGCAGAGCTGCCGAAGTTCCCCCGCTCCGCGCGATGGGACCGCGATCCCGAGTTCGACTTACGCGTGAGCGCGGTCAAGACGGCGCGCGATGCCGCGGCGAAGCGGTTCGAGCTCGACCCAGGTGTCCTGTGCTCGCGCGACCGCATGGAGGCCGTGGCGCGCCGCAACCCGGCTTCCGTAGAAGAGCTGGCGGAGGTGACGGAGCTACGCCGCTGGCAGGCGCGCGAGCTCGGAGAGGCATTCGTCGCAGCGCTGGCGCCGCATCGAAAAGATCGGCGCGTCGTGGCCGAGACGTCGCCATACCTCGAGTGAGACTCACCACCCCGTAGCAGGATCGGGGTCAGAGCCCGGGGTCAGAGCCCGGGGTCAGAGCCCGGAAGTCAGAGTCCGGAGTCAGAGTCCCGACTTTGACCCCTTCTGCGCGATGGCCGCGCCTCCGCAGTGGTAGTTCCGGTTCACAAACCCATGTATGCTCGGACCCGCGGCTCGATCCGCTCCGGCGACCAGAACGGCGACCAGACCAGATTGATCGTCACCGCCCCGACGCCCGGGATCGCCTTCAGGACGCGCTCGGCGTCGCCCATGATCTCGGGCCCGCTCGGGCAGCCGGGTGAGGTGAGCGACATGTCCACCTCGACGTCGTTACCTACCACGCGAACGTCGTAGACCAGGCCGAGGTCGACGATGTTCAGGTTGAGATCCGGGTCCTTCACCTTCCGGAGCGCGAGCTTGGCCTGCTCGAGGCTGAACTCCGAGAATGCGTCGGCGCTGCCGGGAATGACGGGAGCGATGGTATCGGCTGGATCGTTCGTGTCGCTGGACATCGGAGCACTCCGTGTGGGACATCTGGAGTATCACCAGCGCACTCTGCCCCCGCAACGACTGACGCCCGCTCGAGGCGGGCGTCGTTTGGTGGTGCGGGTGCGGCGGGCGTGCTGAGCTAGCGCGCCCTCTTCTTCGACTTTGGGCTGGTGCTCTTCTTCGCGGCCGAGCTTTTCGACTTCGAGCTGGTCGTCCGCTTGGCCGACACGCTCCGCTTGCTCGCCGCGGACTTCTTTGCGCTCACCTTGGACTTGCTCGGCGAGCTGGACGCGCGAGCGGAGCGCGACCTGACCGCCGAGCTCTTCCCGCGACGGCTCTTCGCGCTGCGCGATCGTGCCGAGCGCTCCGGGCGGTTCCAGCCGACCGCGCGATCGGCGCGGAACGAGCGCGGCATGCTGAGCAGGCCGTCGCGCGAATCCGTCACGGCCAGCGCCGCGGCGTCGGCGAGGTCGGCGCGTACGTCAGCGATCACTTTCGCCGGCCGGCGCGCCCTTGCCGCGTGCACGCGGTTGGTGAGCAGGACGACGAACATCTCGCGCTCGGGATCGATCCAGAGCGAGGTGCCCGTGAAGCCCGTGTGGCCGTAGGCGCTCGAGCTCAGATACGTGCCGCAGCTGCCATGTCCGCTGCAGGTGTCCCACCCCAGCGCGCGCGTACCGGCCGCTCGCTTGGTGAACAGGGCCACGGTGGAATCGGCGACGATGCGCGTACCGTTGTAGCTGCCCCGGTTGAGGAGCATCTGCGCGAAGATCGACAGGTCGCTCGCGGTGCTGAACAGCCCCGCGTGACCGGCGACGCCGCCGAGGGCGTAGGCGTTCTCGTCGTGTACCTCACCGCGCAGCGGATAGCCCCGTGGAGGAGTGATCTCTGTCGGTGCAATGCGGCCGCGCAGTGAGACGTCCGGACGGAAATGCGTGTCCGACATGCCCAGGGGCGTGAACACGCGCTCGTCGAGGAACCTGTCGAGCGTCTCGCCCGACACGGCTTCGACGACGAAGCCGAGCATGTCGGCGCCGAGATCGGAGTACTCGTAGTACTGGCCAGGCGTCGCGAAGAGGTTCGTCGCGATGACGGCGGTGCGCGCCTCTTCCGGCGTGTGCGCGACGCGCCAGATGTCGCGGCCGGCCGGGAGACCGGAACGGTGCTCGAGCAGTTGGCGGATGGTGATCGTTTCCTTTCCGCCGCCGGTGAACTCGGGGATGAACTTCACGACCTCGTCGTCGAGGCGAAGCTTCCCCTCGTCGAACAGGAGCATGACCGCGGTGGTCGTTCCAACGACCTTGGTCAGTGACGCGAGGTCGTAGATCGTCCGCTCGGCCACGACGGAGCCGGCATCGGAGGTCCATCCAAGCTTGCCGAACCCCTTCTCCCACACGGCGGCGCCCTTGCGCCCGACGACGACGGCGGCGCCCGGATACCCACCAGCCTTGATGCCGCGCTCCACCACCCGATCGATGTTCGCCAAGCGGGCGGCGGACATGCCAACGGCGCTCGGTGCCTTGGCCGGCAGGCCATCCCCTGGAACGACGGGATGGACCGCTGGTGTCAGCGGGTGAAAGAGGCTCGCGGCGGCGAACAGCAGGCTGAGCAACGCGGGGTCCTGGAGGCTATTTGATCCCAAACACGCGACTGTCTGGCCTCTGGCAGGCGCAGGTTGTGTGCTCGGGAATGTTGTGTTTGGACCAGGCAGCGGAAGAACGACCCTGCCTGTGCGTGATTCAATACCATGTGATCCGGCGCACAGTTCCTTCGGCGCGCCGACCTACGACAGTATGTGTGCTGGAAGGACGACGAGCAAGAGGTTGTGGCGTCACGGGATACGCCGCGTCCGCCAGAAGCCCATGGCACCCATATGTTTGCTCCACTCGAGGCCGCTCGTGTGCCCGGCCGGCCGGGTCGAAGAAGCTGAGGCAGATCCCAGATCTCTACGGAGGAGGAACCGGACAGATCGGTCATGAAGCCCGAGGAGGAACCGCTACGTAGTGCATGAGCGCAACGGTGCTGCGTCAGCCACGCAACCATCTTTGCTGGCGGGCCTGGATGTTCAGATCCTCGACTTCGCTCGGGATGACAACCAATACGGTCATCCCGAGCGAGCACAGCGAGTCGCGGGATCCGCACCTCTCACATTCCGGCAACCCTTCCGGACCTGACCGTGACCAATCCCGTGGACGTCATGGACAATGAACAGCTCACCGTGCAGCGCGCCCTCAGCGGCGACCAAGCGGCGATGCGGGCCCTTTGGACCCGCCACGCGCCGCACGTGGACGTCGTCGTGCGTCGGCTTGTCGGCAACGACCCGGACCTGGCGGCGGACGTGGCGCAGGAGGTGTGGATCCAGATCTTCCGGGCGTTGCCGAGCTTTCGTGGCGACGCGCAGTTCGGCACCTGGGCCCATCGAATCGCGGTGAACCGCACACTGAACGCGCTGCGCCGCACGAAGCGCATGGCGGCGGTGGAGGTCGAAGTGGAAGAAGACACATCGTCGGTGGAGCCGGAAGCGGAGCGCGCACTGCTCGCCGCATCGATCGAGGAGGCAGCCGCGAAGCTCTCGCCGGGCGCGCGAACGGTGTTCCTGCTCCACGACGTCGAGGGCTACACCCACGAGGAAATCGCCACGGAGCTCGGGATCACCGCCGGCGGATCCAAGTCGCAGCTGTTCAAGGCGCGCGCGAAGCTGCGCATCCTGCTGGCCCACATGATCGACGCACCATCGAACAACACGAAGCGAGCCACGAGTGAACATGTCGCACCTGCATACTGACCGCCTCGCCGCGCTCGGCGACGACGAGCCGACGTCGGCCGAATCCGTGCACTTGAGCGCATGCGCCGAGTGCGCGCGCGAACGAGCGGCGTACCGCACGCTCGTCGCGATGGCGCATGCGGAGCGCGATTCGATCGGCCTGCCGCTCACGCGCTGGGACTCCATCACCACCGCGCTCGCGGACGAATCACCCACGCAGGAGCGACATGCCCTGCCGTTCATTCGGCCGACGGTGTCGCGCGCGCGGATTGGACTCCCGATTCGCCTGCCCATGCAGGCCGCCGCCGCGGTGCTGCTGGTCGCCGGCGGTGTCGTCGCAGGTCGCATGAGTGCGGCGGTGCCCACCGTGCCCTCACCGTCCCGCACGGCGCAGACTCCATCGATTCCCGTCAGTAACGCATCACTGTCGTCGGACTCCGGGGCGTTCTCCTCCGTCGACGAGGCGCGCGACGCGCAGCTCCGCGCCGAGGCGATCTATCAGCAGGCGGCGTCGTATCTCGCGCAACACGACAGCAGCAGCGGCGGACGAGACGGCAGCCCGGTCGTCGTGCAGTCGCGGCTCGCCGCGCTCGACCAGGTCATCTCGACCACACGTGAGGCGATGCGTCAGGCGCCGCACGATCCAGTCATCAACGGCTACTATCTCACGACGCTCGGCCAGCGCGAGGCGACGCTCCGGCAGCTCAACACGGTGATGCCAGCCAGCCTCCGCGCCAACAGCTTCTGACCGTGCATCTCTCGTATCGCAGGGTGAGTCACACGATGTCCCGCTCGATCTCTCACACGCCGTTCGTTGCGATCACGCTCGCGGTCGTCGCCGGTGCGGCGCCGCTCGCTGCGCAGCGCACGGAGACCGTGCGCGGCACGCTACCAAAAGTGGCGTCCGACTCCATCGTGTCTCAGCTGCGTCGGCTCGAGCAAACGATCGACTCGCTCACCCAACAGTTCGATGACGACGACCTGAGCGGCGCGGAGCGACGGCGCGTCGGGACGGCGCTCGACCGGGCGATGGCACGGTTCGAGGACTTGCGCGCCGAGGCGGCGCGGTGGACCGAGTCGCCGGACGGACGGACAATTGTGCGCATCGCCGTGGGTCCGATGTCCCGCGATGGAGCGGACAACGCCAACTCGCTGTCACGCTCGATCATGCAGACTGGCCCGCGTGGCTGGATCGGAATCGTCGTCTACAACGCGGCCACGGAGATTCGCATCGAGCGTGGCGAGATGTTCCTGCGCTACCTGACGTACCCGCGGATCACGTCGGTGGACCCGAGCTCCCCGGCGGAACGCGCCGGCATCATTCCGAACGACACGCTGCTCGCGTACAACGGCCGCGACGTGCGGAGCGGCGAGATCTCCACCACCGCTCTGCTCCGCCCCAACACGAAGGTGATGGTCCGAGTGCGTCGCGACGGCCGCGTGCGCGAGCTACCGGTGATCGTGGCCGACGTGCCCGCGCGAATCCGACAGCGCCGGCTCGAGGAGCTGCGCGACGTGCAGACGCCGTGGGCCATCGCCGGCGTGCCCGAGGCGCCAGTGTTTCCGCGCATGCCAGCTCCTGTGCAGGTGGGTATGGGCCCGCCTCGTCTCCCGAGACAGCCGATGGCCCCGCTCGCCCCCCTCCCTCCGATGTCGGCCTCGTTCACCTTCGTCACGAACGGCGTAGCGGGCGCGATGATGGTCGCCGTCACCGATGGACTCGCGCGGACACTGGGACTCCAGTCCGGGGTGTTGATCGCGAGCGCGCCGGCGAGCTCGCCGGCAGCGGAGTCCGGGCTCGTCGACGGCGACGTGCTCGTGAAAGTCGACGGACAAACCGTGCGCAACGTGAACGAGGTGCGCGACCTGATCGCCCGCGCCAGCGAGAACGGGGAGCGGGCGGTGTCCGTGGAGTACGTTCGGGAGAAGCGCACCCGAAAGACGACGCTGCGCTGGTAGCTGTTACCACTCGGGACAAAAGTGAGTCGTTAGCGACGAGCCCACTCGCGCGACGCGCGATGCCTTTTCGCCGCCGCGCTGCGCGCGGCGGCGACACGTCTTCCCGAGTTCTGATGATCGATGGACTTCCGCGCACGCGTTCGGCGACGAGCGGCGGCGACGAAGCGGATGAGTGGTTGATGGAGGCGGCGCGAAATGCAGGGCATTCGTTGTCGAGGCGCGAGCGCAACCGGGGAACCACCGCGTGGCGCGCGCTACTCAACGCCGGCATTCCCGAAGACGAAGTACTTCGCCTGGCCTGCGTGGCTTCGGCGACGGAAGCGGCCGATTTCTCGAGCCTCACCGCTGCGATGGGGACATTGTTGCCCCAGCGAGTCGCGCTGGAGCATCGCGTCGTTCCGTTGGGTGTGCGCAAGGGCGTCCTCGTCGTGGCCAGCTCGAACCCGCGGAGCGCCGTGCTCGAACGGGAGCTCACCTTCGAAGCGAAGCGGCGCGTCGAGCTCGAGGCGGGCAGTCCGTCGGACATCATCCGAGCGCAGTCCATCGTCTATGGCGCGGGATTCGGTACGCCGTCGAGTGGGCTCATGCTCCCGCCGCGCTCCGAGGTCATCGCCGCTTCACGTCCGGTCGCGTCTCGGCTCCCGCGGCTGTCGCTGTCGATGCCGGCGATACCGGCCGACGAAACAGCGGCGCCTCGCGCGTCGAGGCCCGAAGTGCGCGCGGCGCCACCGAGCGTCCGCGATCCGGCCGAGCTTCTCGTCGATCAGCTGTTCGCCACGGCGATGACGGATCTCGCCTCGGAGGTCATTCTCGAGCCTGTGCCAGACGAAGGCCTGCTCGTGCGCATGCGAATCGATGGAGTGGTGCACGACCGATTTCAGATCGCGGCGAATCGCACGGCGTCGCTGATCGCATCGTTGAAGCGGGGTGCCGGGTTGGATCCGGATTCGACGACGCCAGCGCGTGGAACGGCGACCTTCCGCGCGCCAGCTGGACTGCTCGTCGTCCGTGTGAGAACGAGGCGCACGCGGCTCACGGCCGAGCAGCGCACGGTGCATGAACGCATCGCCCTGAGGCTGTGCTACTCGCGCGGACTCGTTGGACTGGCCGAGCTGGGCTACTCGGAGGCCGAGCTGCACCGGCTGCGCGGGTTGCTCGGCGCGACGGGAGGGCTCGTGGTCGTCGCCGGCCCGGTGGGTGCGGGGAAGACAGCGACGCTCTACGCGGCGGCGCGCGAGCTCTGCCAGTGGGGCCGACTCGTCTCCACGGTGGAGGAGACGGTCGAGTATCCGCTCTCGGGAATCACGCAGCTCCGGTTGGGCGAAGGACGGCGCGGCCTGGGCGCCGCGCTGCGCGCGGCCTCGGGAGTGATCGATGACGTGGTGTCGAGTGCCGTGATCGCCGACGCGACGCTCGACGCGAAGACGTTCGAGCAATGCGGGAACGCCGCGAGCCGCGGCCAGCTCGTGATCGCGTCGCTGGATGCGCCGGATCTGATCTCGACCTTTGCGCGCCTGCGCGCGCTGCACCCCGACGGCGGTCCGCTGGCGTCGGCGCTGCGAGGCGTCGTGGTGCAACGTCTCGTGCGCAAGCTGTGCGCGGCGTGCGCGTCGCCGCAGGCGCCGAGCGAGCTGCCGGCGCTCGAGCGGGAGCTACTGGAAGGGCTTCCCATTGGAAACGTGCGACGGCCGGTCGGCTGCGAGGCGTGTCGCGGCACGGGCTACAGCGGGCGGATGGCGATCGTCGAGCTCGTGCCGATCGTTCCTTCACTGCACGACACGATCGCGCGCCGGGCGGTCGCGGCGGAGCTGGTGCACTCGGTGAGGATGCAGGGGATTCCGTCGCTGTGGGACTCGGGAATCCAGCATGTGCTGGCGGGGACGACCTCGCTCGCCGAAGTGCTCGACGCGGTTGCACCTCCGGAGATGGGAAGCACCGTCGCCGCGGACTTCGATGCGCTGCTCGCGGAGGCACTCGCGTCGCCGCGCCCGCGGCGGGGCGCGGCGACGCCGAGAAAGCGCTCGGACTGAACGACTCCGCCCCTCGCATCATGTGCGATGGGAGAAGTCGTCGGAAAAGGGCTCGCTTCCGATCGCCATCGACAGCGACGTCGCTCGCTCCTGCGCGTCGGCCAGCTGCCCCGTGACGACGAGCACGGGGCGCGACGCACCCAGGAGCACACGTTCCGCGACGCTGCCGAAGAGAAGTCGGGGCACCGCGCCGGCCCCTCGGCTGCCGACGACGATGAGCTCTGCATTGCGGAACTCCGCTTCCGCAATGATCACCTCCGCGGGCGAGCTCAGTCGTCCCACGACGATCGGTGTCATGCGCACACTTCCGGCGATGTCGCGCACTCGCTCGGAAAGCCAGCGTTCTGCATCGCGAATGCCTGTCACTGCCGTGGGAGGTCCGTACCGTGGTGTGTAGAGCTCCGCCCACGTGGGGCTCCCGGCCGGCGTCGCGATGCTCGTGTAGTGCGTGTTGTCCAGGGCGTGCAACACGGTGGCTTCGCCCGCGATCCGTCCGGCCAGATACCGTCCCCAGCCCAGTACCGTCGACGTCATGTCGGAGTCGTCGACCGCAACCAGCACCTGCGGAATTCCGCCATTCGCTTGTGCCGGCAGCCACTCCCGTGCGAGCAATACGGGTACGGGCGAGCGACGAAGCACACGCTGGGCCGTCGTGCCGGCACATCCCCAGACCCCCGGCTGGCCTTCCGGTCGTCCGACGACCACGAGATCCGCATCGTACTCCGTGGCGACTCGCACGATCTCCTCGCTGGGCTTTCCAACGCGGACCTCGGGCCAGACGAGTCCCGTCGCAATGGATTCGCTCAGCTCTCGCAACTGCATCTGTGCGCCCGCGCGGGCTGTTTCGATCAGTCTCTCTCGCTGTGGCGAATGACCTCTGAACGACGGCGGGGCAGGAGGCACGTGGATGACGTGCACCAGGATCAGCTCGGCGCCCCGCGCAAAGTGCCGGGCGACCCAGCGTGCCGCTTGAAGCGAGGGCTCGCTGAAATCGATGCCGACGACCACGCGCTCGATGTTGAGATCGGATTGGCGTGTCATCAGTGTGCCTCCGACTGAGAAGCGAGAAGAACAGAACGCACGGATCCACGAACGAGCGCCGTCGAGACGCTCCCTGTCAGGTGCGTTGCGGCACGAGGGACCGAGCGAATCCCTGCGGCGACGAGATCGAAGTCGTGCTCCGCCATGAGATCGGCGAGTGCGCTCGCAGGCTCGCCGCGGAGACGTACGGTCTCCACCTTGGTGTCTCGCGGGGCGCGTAGATCGCGCACGAGACGATCAAAGAGACCGCTGAGTCCTTCGGCGTACACCTGGTCGTATGCCATTCCTTCGGGCGCGCCGACGACGAGCAGCGGGCCGTCGATGGTTCGGCCGTGTCGCGCGCGGCGGGACCCGCCGGTCTCCCTGAGGTCACGCGGCTCTAGCGTCGCGGACGTCATGATTCCCCCCATCCGGCTTGGAGTAGCATCGTCCTGTCTTCACGCGCGGTGCGAGCACGTGGCGCCCGCGCGTCCGCGTCCTCATCGGCGCGGCGCGATCGGGGCACATGCACGTGCACGAGCCGTGTCGGCGCCACGCGAGTGCGAATGGCGAGGCTGCCAGCAACGAGACCTCCGATCAGCAAGAGTGTCGTCGGAACGGCGATTCCCGCCGGAGTGGTCGCGAGCAGGGTGAGCGCCGAGACAATCGCGAGCGCAATCAGAACGAGTGTGCCGAGGAGTGCGGTCACGGGCGCAACGCGATGGACACGCGGCGCCCGTCGATCGTGATCCGTTCTCGCGCTGCGCGGAGGCGGCAGCGCCATCTGATGTGAGTTGCGATGCCTGGCCATGATACGTTCTCCCTGATTTGGGTGATGGGTCAGTGGGATACGGACGGATCGTGTTGTCGCGTCACACGTGCGCAGTCGTCGCAGTGCGCCGCCTTCGGACTCTGCTTCAGGCGCTCGTAATCGATCGATGCCTCGCAGCCAAGACAGACGCCGTACGTACCCGACTCCAATCGGCGAATCGCTGCGACGAGTCCCTGATGCCGCGCGAGTGTGCGGGGGCTGAGGGAGATGCTCCGCGCGCTTCCAGAATCACCCCGTGCCGCCAGCGCGCCGCGCATGCGAAGTGCAATGCGGTGGGAGCGCGCACTGGCCATTGCTCGCTCCAGCCGACCGCGGGCGCTCCGAAGCGCCCGCTCGAGCTCTCGCAGCTGTCTACGACTGAGTGTGGGTGCCGGTCTCATGACCCGGGCCGCTGGCTTGCGTCGTCGTCAGCGGCATCACCAACTCCGGTCGCCAGCAGCAGCGAGAGCGCCACGGTGGCCGAACGTCGAACACCGGTGAGGCGCGCGGCGAACGACGCGAACCGTTGTGCCCACGACACCGTTGGCGCGTCGCGTTCGGTCGCGTGCGACGTGCGCCGCGCGCGCCGCGCACTCATCGCCGCTTCAACGTCGAAGTCGGGTGGCGTGGGGCGATCGCTCGCGGAGAATCTCGCGCGCGATTCGTACCGGGGTGTTGTCGTCGTTCGCATGGTCTGATCCTCCTGGTACCCGTGGATGATGAGGTGGAAGTAGCTGAGCGACGTGAGCCCTACCCGGCGCTCGCGGAGATGACCTTCTCCGGGCTGATGTCCCGTTCGATCGCGGCGGCGATGACCCGTGATGCTCGATCGGCGGCATTGGGCCCGAGACCGGGCGGCAGAAGAAGCTCGAAGCCGTAGCTCTGGACATCGTCGGCGCGTGGATCGCCGGGCTCGATGATGCCGCCGATCGACACGCCGCCGAGGGCGAAATGCCATCGCTCGCCGTCATGTGTCGTGCGCAGCACTCTGCCGCGTCCGCGGACTGGATCCGCGCGACGCTGCCGAGCGAGCCGGGTCCTCAATGCGTCGAAGGCGGAAACGGCCGCACGATGCGCCGACGCGGCACTGGAGAAGCCGTCGAAGGAGACAGCGACGCGATCAGCCCACGCGGTGTGCTCGTGCCCACGGGAGAGCCCACGCCCGCGATGCGCTGCCAAGAAGACGCTGGATGACATGAGACCCTCCTGAGGTGATCCCCTTCGTGGATTCGTTCGTTTCGGCTGCCGCGCGCGTCGCCATGGCCGTGTGCGCCTCTGGGGCGGTGGCGGGCCGCAAGAGCGGCCAGGCCACGCCGCTGCTGCGGAGGGCGCGATACATCACGTAGGCCATCCCGCGCATCCGAAGCTCCCCGACCGGCGGCGGCACGCGAATCTCGACCGCGAAGTCGCCCGTGTTGCCGCCACCGATGCCATCGAGAAAGGACCGCAGCACGCTGGCGACGGGACGACCATTCGCTCTCGCGTTCGCGTGGTCAGTCTTCCGGCGGACCGAGCCCAGGTTGGCCTCCATGTCCGACGCAAGTCCTCGACTTCCGCGCGCGAGCCGGCGGAGCATTGCCTGATGTGCGACGGCGCCTGCGTGCGATGCGCCGCGTTTACTGCCGAAGCCACGGAATCGAACGATGTCACCATCGATCCAACCGACGAGACGGTCCGCATCGCGCAGCTCGAGCTGTGGGGGAACAGCGTGGGACGTTGAAGCCGGGGCGGTCATCGTGGTTCCTCCGGTGGTTCGCGAGGGATGAGTGGCATTGGCGCAATGACAAGACATTTCAACAAAATTCGCGTGGCCCGGTAGGGTATATCCTGATAAGGAGCATTATCGCGTCGTATCCGGAAAAGATGTCGACCGGCCACGCCTCGCGTTCACCCGTCAGATCACTGGTCCCACCGCAGCGGCCTGCTGCAGGAACTTTCGCAGGCTTTTTAGACCCCGGTCGCCGAGTGGGCCGAGTTGTCGCGTATGCAGCGCCTGAACCGGGGCCGCGAGTCGATCGAGCAAGAGACGTCCTTCCTTCGTGATCCTCGCGGTGACGACGCGTCGGTCGGGTGCTTCACGCGCTCGTCGCGCCAGGTCGTGCCGCTCGAGGCGATCGAGCAATCCCGTGACGTCCGGGTCTCCCGCAGGGGATCGTTCTGCCACTGCGCTGAGTGGCGCTCCGTCTGATCCTGCATCGCGGAGAATTCTCAATACGTGATACTGCTGCGGGGTGACGCCGTATGGCTTGAGCAGCGTGGCGAGCTCGTGGATGAGCTCGCCGGAGACGTGCTGGAGCATGAGATAGACCTCGCGCTCCGGCGATTCGACGGTCTCGAACCGCCACGTCCGTCTAGGTGCTTCCCGCGAAGGTGCCGTCACGATGAATGCTCGAAAGGAGAGTCGCGTCGCTTTCTTCCCTGGTAGGATAATCCTTATAAGTGGCATTGTCAAGCGCGATAGTTTTGTCTTCCGTCTCTCTCGGCACATCGTATGGCGCGCCCGCGACCCGCGACAGCTCGGTCAAGGCATACCGGAGACGAGCTCCGATTCCTCCAGCGGTCTGATCCAGCTGTTCGGCGGCGTCTCCGGAGAGCACCTCCACCGCCGTTCCACCGGCCAGGGCCGCACGCACGACGCCTTCCGCGTCGAGTGGCGCACTCGAGATGAAGGCTGGGCTCAGGAGCAGCAGCTCTACGGCGTGCATGTCCAGCGCACGCTCGACCGATCGCAAGCCGACCGCCGCGCGGCCGTGCGCCCCGGCCGTCTCCAGCACGTCGGCGAGAAGGCGTCGACCGTGAGCGGCACGGAGCCGAGACGCTGCACGCTTCGCTTCGCGCGCGATCTCCTCATCCGTTGCGACGTGACCGAGCGTTGGGGAGAGCAGCGTGCGCTCCCGGAGGCGTGGTGGCAACGCCTCGCCAGCAATCCGCGACCACGCGGGCGTACCACCAATCAGTACCCATCCATCCGGTCCGCACAGCTGTCCGAGCCGAACCGACAGGACGGAAGACAGTCGCTGAAAGGCGCTGCGCCGACGCCGCTCTGCGGCCTCGGTGGCAAGCGCGGCGCGGGGCGCCGGTACCGATCTGCCGGCGCGTGACGAGAGCGCCGCGCGCTCGCCACCGGGCAGTTCCTCGAAGGAGTGCGCGACCGTCTCGATCGCTTCGAGCGTGCCGCCGACATAGCGGTAGAGGCGCGCCGAGCGCGAATCGACCAGTGCCACGGCCACGGCGCGTTGCTGCTTGAGCGCGCGCAGATAGGGCGCAATCACAGGCCCATCACGCCACGCCGCGAAGGACGTCGGTCGGACTGGAAGCCAGCCGACATGACGCACTCGGTCGGCCGTGACGAACGCGACCCAGCCCGGTGCGCCCCAGAGGTCGTCGGGCGAAGGGAGCTCCCGGTAGATCGCGGCAGCGGCTCGGTCGAACAGGATGCGCTCCGCATCATCGTCGATCTGCGTTCGAGCTGCCCGCAACGCCGCGGCGAGCGCCGCACGCCCCGTGAACCGGAGCGCATGGTCGTTCAACCGCGTGTCCAGGTACACGCTCAGAACCTTCGAGTCAGCGAGCTCCTGAGACAGTTCGTGCAAGTCCGTTGTCGATATCATGTCGATCGTCTCCATTCAGCAGGTGGGAGGCGTCAGTGCATCCAACGACGGCTTCATCGGTGCCGTGCCGTGTGCGAGGTGCGTCGAGACAGGTACATGCGGTTGTGGAGCTCAGGTGTCCTCCTGGTACCCACGTGAATCGTGACCCGGCGAGCCGACCCGTTGCGGGGACCACGACGGCGGATCGCTGGCCGGGAAGCTGTCCGCCGAGTCCTCGGAAACGCGATCCGGCCACGCGCGCGATCTGGTGCTGATGTCGTCGGTGGTTCCTTCCGGACGGCTGTCGTGCGCGATGGTCATCATGGTGAATCTCCCGGATGTGTGTTGACCGAAGCGGCCGTGCGCGCGGCGCGCGAGGGCTACGAGCGACCGCTGCAGCGGAGGCAATGAATCGCCTCCGGCATCACGACGAGACGCCCATACGGGATCGGCTCGCCACAACGCGAACACGCTCCGTACGCACCCGAGGCGAGACGAGCGAGGGCATTCGCGACCACATCGTGCCGCGCGACGGTGTCGCTCGTGCCACGCATGGCTACCGAGACGTCGTGTGCGGCGACGACGTGCGGCTCGGCCGATTCGTCGTGGCGTTCGCTGACCAACCGACGCTCGAGCGCGACGAGCTCACGACGCAGCTCGGTCTCGAGCTCCCGCTGCTGCGCGGTCGTCAGGCGGGATGGAGGCGGCACGCTGCTGGTGGCGTTCGGCGACGGCCTGCCGGTAATGCGTGACCGCGTCCGGGTGGCGACGGCTGTGATGGTCATGTTCGAATCTCCCTTGAGTGTTCTGATGATGTTGAAATCGGTGATCGTGAGCAGGTGCTCCTGCACCCGCTTGGCTTGATGCAGGGCGACGCACTCCGCGCCAGAACCCGGCACGCCTCTGCGCACCGAGCAAGCGAGACGCGCGGTGGGCGGGGAGTCGTCACGTCCCGAGACGGGATGACTACGTCATCGTCGGTTGAGGCACGCTCGCCGTGACGACGTGGAACCGTCGCATGTCGGAACGACGCGCAGGCTCCGCAAGCGCTGGCCGAGGGGCCGGCGGTAGAACGAGCACGGGACAGGGTGCTGCCCAGAGCACCAGGCGTGACGTGCTCCCCAGGTGGAGCGCACCGCCAATGCCAATCGTGTCCGGTGAGGCGCTGACGGTCTGTTCATCGCGGCCGCGACCGATGAGCACGAGATCGGCGCCCGAGGCGTGCACGAACTTGACGATCTGCTCCCCGGGATCTCCGATGCGTACGTGTGTGGTGACGCGACGGGCGCGCTCGCTGGCCTGCCGCACCTGCGATGCGAGCCAGTCGTGGGTGAGCGACTCGAGGCGTGCCTTCCCGCTGATGTACAGCTCGACCGGCTCGCCATCACCACCATCGGAGTCGACCGCACCACCGACGTGTGTGAACGAGCGCGCTACAGGCACCCGATACGGTACCGAGGGTCCGGTATCGCTCGACGCCGCGCCGCTCTGGGCGAGACCGAGAGAGACCAGCCGTGGCAGTTCGGGCGCCAGGACATGCAGTACCTCCAACGCAGCCTCGTACGATTGGGCAACGTGTCGGGCGGCGCGGAGATCCGCGGCGATACCTGGCTGATCGTCCACGGCGGCGAGGATACGCGCGGGAAGCGTGGGCCGCGCCGTCGGAACGACGAGCACCGGAATGCGCGTCAGCGCGAGCAGCCGCTGCGCGGTGGTGTCGCCGAAGCGGGCAGCGCCGCGACGACGGCGGCGGCGACCGAGGCAGATGAGGTCCGCGCCGAATTCACGCCCGAACGTCGCCAACGCGTTCGCGGGCGTGCCCGTGAGCAGCCTGATGGTCGCGCGCTCGCTGCCGACGACGCCCGCGAGCCCCCGCAGCGCACCGTACAAGGCGGGCGTCAGCTCCGCGGCGATCTCCTCGAGCGACGGCAGGTGCGACCGCACGAACGATGGAGCCGCAGGCTCGCTCACGACGTGCACCAGGGCAAGCTCGGCGCGAGGCGCAAGCTGCATCGCGACCCACCGAGCCGCGGCCAGCGAGGCGGCGCTGAAGTCGACCGCGATCACAACCTTGTTGAACTGCATCGTTCCTCCTGTGGCGATGGTGACGTGCCCGGTTGCTGCCCTACCACTGCGGCTCAGCCGACCAGCACCTGATTGGGTGTCTTGACCGCAGCGACGTGCGTCGAAGGCAGCCAGTCCGAATGCGACGCGTGACGCAGAGCGCCGATGGTGCGCGACCTCTCTCCCAGCAGTGGGGCGAGCACGTGCCACAGCGCGTGAGCGAGCGGAATCATGGAATCCTCGTGCATCCATGACGGCGTCACGAACTCGATCGCGAGTTGCCGTGTCGAGCCGTGTGCGGTGGTCACGTCACCGCGACCGTGCGCGGGATCGTCATTCGTCCGGTACATGCGTGCGAGCGGTATGCGGCCATCGCTGACCCACTCGTGCGCGCCGTCATTCACGAATCGGAGACGCTCCCAGTCCACCTCTTGTCGGGGCCAGGCGGCGTACTCGCGATGCAGCAATGACTGAAGCGTTCTCCACCCTGCCGATGCGACCACGATCGCTTCGGCCTCGCTGTGCAGTCCGCGAAAGCCGATCGACCTGCCACGAATCCAACCGGCGACCGCGCCGGTGCCGTCCTCGAGCCGGAAGTGACCCGGCTCATCCGCGAGCACGCTGAACATGATGTCGCTCCTCTTTTTCTGGATCGGTTCTCGTCGTGTCATGGATCTCCGGAGTGCGCGTGTGGGCGACTCGTCGTCCCGTTGGAACGAGCCAACTCGTCCACACGCGCATGTCTCCGGCGAGAGCCATGGCGATGGTGTGTGATGCGGCGCTCCTCGCTCTGGTAGGTGTTCGTGGGATTGGGTCGGTCGCACACACGGTCGTGAGAGTCGCGTTTGTCTCTTGTTGCGACCATGTGCGTCGAGCTCGAACCGCATCCCGGAAATACGAAACGCCCCACCCGCGGCAGTGCGCAGGTGGGGCGATCACTCGGCGATGTGCTTCTTCGCCGTGGTGGCTCGAACCAGGACTCCGGTCAGCCGCTCGTGATCAGCGGTCCCGGATCCATTCTGCGCAACGGAGCGGCGTGGCCCGTGGCGACCTTCGTTCGCTGGCGAGCGAAGCGGTCGACACGGACGGGCAGGATTCGCATGGCAGACACACGCGTCACGCGCGTCCCCGCTGTGGCCAACCTGGACAGATGGCTGTCGGTGGCGAACGCCACGGCCGATCGCCCGGTCCACGAGCGCACGCGACCAACGGACAGACGCAGAGTCACACGTCTATCGGTGGGTCGCTCGAGCACGCTGCGCTGAGATGCGATCATGTGGACCGTGGACGAATGATGGATAGTAGCAAAAAATCGCGCCGCCGATGCTGCGTCGAGTGCATTACACTCGTCGTTCCGTAGGACCACATGTTGAGCGGTCACTGCCGGATTGCATCGGGACGCGACTCCCTGCACTGAAGTTAGCCAGAACTTCGCCACTGTCAACCGGCGACACGTTGACGAGCGGCGAGCATCAGGGCCATGCGCTTTCGAACCACGGCAGCCAACACAATGGCATCATTGCGAGTCTGATCCCGGGCGCTGAATATCAGTGTGACGCGTCTCTCGAGCGCAGATCGGGCGAGGAGGTCGACGAGATTCCGCTGGGCGTTGCGCTCGAGCGTGTACTTCCGCTGAAATGCCGCCCAGTTCGCGGGATCGTGCGCGAACCAACGTCGGAGATCCGTACTGCCGCCAGCGCCGTGCGCTGCACCGGGACGAACATCCGCGCCGGTGGTACAAACGCTTCATTGGCGCTCATCGCACGTGCTCCTAGTCTCTCCGTTCAACAGAGCAGGAGAACCTCGAGGAGGGAGCAATGACGAGCGCCACGAACACGCATCGGGCACAACCAGCGGCGGCAACTCCTGACGTCGCGATGACGGCGTATCCGGTGATCGGTTCGATGGCCGACCGCGGCAATGAGCAATCCCGGGCGTCGGCGGTGACCGTGGACAACGAGGTGGGACGATGACACACGCTTCGGCTGCCGTCCTCTCGTCCTATGCGGCGGCGGAGAGTGACACGTTCGCCATTCTCGCGGCCATCAAGCCGTACGACGCGAACGATGCCGTGCTCGCGACGGCCCAGTGGCTCGCCGAGCACGAGCACCGCGCACTGCACATCGTGAGCGTGATCGACACGGCGCCGCTGATCTCATCGGTCGCGGCGGGAGCGCCCGTCATTCCGCCTTTCCATGACGAAGAGGATCGGCGGGTCGTCAAGCGCAATCTGCGTGCGGCGTACGAGCGGATCGGGTTCGTGGCTTCACGCCTTCGCATCGATGTGGTCGAAGGATCGGCGGCGGCGACGATCGCCGATGTGGCACGCGAGCACGACGTCCGCATGGTGGTGGTGGGAAAGGGGACCCATGGGCTGTTGAATCATCTGTTGCATGGCGAGCACGTGATGGACATCATCCGAAGAAGCCAAAGTCCAGTGCTCGTGGTGCCCGAGAGTTCGGCGGTGCCCATCGAACGGGCGATGGTGGCGTTCGACTTCAGCATGGCGAGCATACGTGCGGCGGTGACGGCGCACGAGATGCTCGGTGCGGGAGGCCGGCTGACCCTGGTGAACGTGGCGACGCCTCGGAGAGTCACGGGAAAACGTTCCCAGTGGTGGCTTCGCTCCATCGAGCGGGCGGCGCGAGAGACGCTCGCAGAGTTTGCCCGCGCACTTCCGTCGAGAGCCGGCGTCACGGTCGACATGGAGAAGCTGCACGGTGATCCTGTCGATATTCTGACAGAGTACGCGCGCGCTCACTCGATGCAACTCCTCGCGTGTGGATGGCACGAACACGCGCTGATCGAGCGGATGTTCGTCGAGAGCAACACGGTAGAGCTGCTACATCGAACACCCTGCGCGGTGCTCGTGGCACCGGAACCGCGTGCGGAACTGGACGATCGCACGGGCTGAGCCATCGCGAGCGCGGTACGCGCACCGAGGGCCCGGCATCGCGCGGAGCTGCCGCTGGGACTGCGCGAACAGGTCGGCGCACCGGCGCGCCTAGGCGTCGCGCCCGCTCGGGCCGAGGCGCGCGACCGTGCGCACGGCCTCATGGCTCGATCCCGCCAACACGACCGCGCTGCGCCACCGCTGGAAGGCCCACTCGTCGGCGAGCTCCCCGTGCGGGGAGCCGCAACGCTGGCACTCGTGTCGTATCGAGGGCGCTCGGGGCGAGTGCACGGCGAGGAGAGTCCGGCCGGCGCTCTGAAACGTCACGCCTCGACGGGCGACCTGGCCGTGGGGAGCCTGGGCAGGTGGGCGAGACTTCCTGACATCGACGACGGGGAATGTCCGACACGATGTCCGAGGCTCTCCCGACTATGCCCAGATGGCAAATGCGCGATTCTCATATCCAGATGCGCATCTGCTCTTTCTCCCAGGCGATCGCCTGCTCGAGCCCGCCCACACGACCGCGGCCTGCGCGCTGCGAGTCCATGCGACCTCGATCGTCCGTGCACCGCTCATGGACGTTGGACCGCCATCACCGAAGCACGACGTGCGCCGCTCATGCGCACGACGGTCGCTGACCTCATCGAAGACTGATCGCCGTTCCCTTTCCTGGAGATATCGTTCATGCTGCCCTTCCACCTCTCCGCGCCGCGCACGCCGATGGCTCGCATGCTCCTGGAGCTCGCCCTCGTCGTGCTCGCCCTGCTGGCCATCGTGGGCCTCGCCGGTTGCGGCGCGCCAGTCGACGCGGCCGAAGCGAATGCGGCATCCGGCGTGCCGATCCGCACGCCTTCCAGCGAGGTCATCGGTGAGGAAGTCGCCGTGCTGACGACGGCACCCGCCGTTCCCGCGCCGATCACGCGGACGCATGCGACCAAGGTCATCGTGAACCTCGACGTGATCGAGCAGACGATGCGTCTCGCCGACGGCGTCGAATACAACATGTGGACGTTCGGTGGATCGGTTCCCGGAAGCTTCATCCGTGTTCGCGAGGGCGATCAGGTCGAGCTCCGCCTCAAGAATGCGGCGAACAGCACGATGCCGCACAATATCGACTTGCATGCGGTCACCGGCCCCGGTGGCGGCGCGAAGAGCTCGCTCACGCTGCCTGGTGGAGAGTCGGTGTTCACCTTCGCCGCGCTGAATCCCGGACTGTACGTGTATCACTGCGCGACCTCACCGGTGCCGATGCACATGGCCAACGGCATGTACGGCATGATCCTCGTCGAGCCGAAGGCGGGCCTGCCAAAGGTGGATCGCGAGTACTACGTGATGCAGAGCGAGTTCTACACGACGGGCGCGTTCGGCGCGAAGGGGCTGCAGACGCTGGACATGCAGAAGGGGATCGACGAGCGGCCTACCTACGTCGTGTTCAACGGCAGCGTCGGCGCGCTCACGGGCGAGAAGGCGCTTCAGGCCAAGGTCGGCGAGCGCGTGCGTCTGTTCGTCGGTGACGCGGGCCCGAACCTCACCAGCTCCTTCCACGTGATCGGCGAGATTTTCGACAACGTCTATCAGGAAGGCGGCACCAGCGCGACGCAGCACAACGTCCAGACGACCCTCATTCCCGCCGGAGGCTCGGCGATCGTGGAGTTCGGCGTCGAGAAGGCGGGCGACCTGATCCTCGTCGACCACTCGATCTTCCGCGCGTTCAACAAGGGCGCGCTCGGGATACTGCACGTGAGTGGTCCGGACGACGCGAAGGTGTTTGCGAGCATCAAGGGACTCGGCGTCGGCGGCGAGTGAGCCGCTCGCTGCCCTACCGCCCTCACGTCCACGGATGAACGACGCGATGCGCTCCTTCTGCGCGGCTCTCCTGCTCACCACCATCGGAACGACGCTGGCGCCGGCGACGGCGCTCGCGACGGTGCGGGCGCCACTCCCCGCACCGCGCGCGGCCGCGACGACGATGTCGCGCGTTCCGGAGGGATGGTACCGGCCACTCTACAGCGTGGCCGGCGCGCGTCGCGTGCACGTCAAGGCGTTTGCGCTCGACCGGATTCCCGTGACGCGTGGTGCGTTCCTCCAGTTCGTGCAGGCGCATCCGCAGTGGGCGCGAGGAACGGTGCTTCGCGTCTTCGCGCAGTCGCGCTATCTCGCCGACTGGCCCTCCGCCAGCAGCGCCGGCAGCGCGGTCGACCTCGAGCGACCGGTGACGGGCGTGTCGTGGTTCGCGGCGAAGGCGTACTGCGCCGCCGTGGGAAAGCGGCTGCCAACGCTGGACGAATGGGAGCTCGTGGCAGCGGCGAGCGAATCACGGCGGGACGCGAGCGGAGATGGCGCGTACAGGCGGCGGTTGCTCGCGCTGTACGCGGCGCGCAAGCCGGGGGCTCCTCCTTCGATCGCGAACACGCCAGCGAACGCCTACGGGGTGCGCGGCATGCACGGACTCGTGTGGGAGTGGACGCTCGACTTCAACTCGATCGTCGTCGCCGACGATTCCCGGGCGAGCGGGTCCGGCCAGGATGCACGCGATCATCACCTCTTCTGCGCGAGCGCCGCGATCGGAGCGAGCGACGTGACGGACTTTCCAGCTTTTGCGCGCTACGCGGTGCGCGCGGGACTCACCGCTCGCTCGACCATCAGCGGTGTCGGATTCCGCTGCGCCGCCGACCATCCCGTCTGACCATGCTTCGCACACGTCCCCGTCGGTCGCTGCTCGCGGCCCTTCTCGCAGCCGCCGGAGCACTCGTCTCCTGCTCTCGTCCGCCGGCAAGCACGAGCGTGCAGCCGGGCGAAACCGGATCCGAGTACTCGATCTACGATCTGGGCTCGACGTGGAAGGACCAGGCAGGCGTCGACCGACCGCTCGCGACGCTTGCTGGATCGCCGCGCGTGATCGCGATGATCTACACGCACTGCTCGGCCACGTGTCCCATCACCGTCGCGGAGATGAAGCGCATCGAGGCGCTCACGCCGCCGACGCTCGGCCTCGTGCTCGTGTCGCTCGATGGGGACCGCGACACACCTGACCGGCTCGCCCAGTACGCCGCCGAGCATCGCTTGACGCCGGACCGGTGGACGCTGCTGCGCGGTTCGGATGCGGATGTGCGCGATCTCGCCGCCGTGCTCGACATCCGCTATCGCCGGCTCTCCGCCACGGAGCTCGCTCATCAGAATGTGCTCACCGTGCTCGACGCGGCGGGCGCGGTGGTGCATCGCCAGGCAGGACTCGCGGACGCCGACGACATCGTTCGCATCGGGCGTGCGCTCTCGGTGGCGCCGATTCGTTCTGCCCCGGCAGCACCTACGCCTCCAGTTGCGCTGTTCGGCGAGGTGCGGTCGCGCTTCGAATGGGACCGGTCCGGCGGTCCGCTGAAGCCGTTCTGAATTGATCACATCGCGCGCCGCGCACAACGCGTGCACTTCCTCCACACTGGAACGGATCTCACCATGACCACGTCCATGAACGAACTCACAGCGAGCGCCGCGTCACACGCAGTGCTCTCGGTAGAGCAATCCGTCAACGAGACCATTCGCCTGTATCCATCCACCCTGCAGGTGCTCAACGCGTTCGGCGTCGATACCTGCTGCGGCGGCGCGGAGTCACTGGAGACTGCGGCTCGGTCCGCAGCAATTCCGATCGAGGCCCTCATGGCGGGCATCAACGCCGCGTTGGAGCGCACGATCACGCCCACTGCGCCAGTCGCCGGCACCGCACCGTGTGCGTGTCGAGTGCCGTCCGTGGAGCGGAGACGCGTCCCGTGATCGCGCTCGATCCCCACCGGGCTGCTCAGGATGCGGTGGCTGCCTCACCGGAGCGACCCGCGACGGCGATCCTGTTCGACTCACCGGATCTACGGCTCGTGGTGTTCCGCATCCTTCCCGGCCAAGAGGTCGCTCCGCACCACAACGCGTCGACCGTGACGTTGACGGTGTTGCATGGCGAAGGGATGCTCTCCGGTCGGGAGGGAGAGCGCCTCTGTCACGTGGGGGAGCTCATCGCGTACGAGCCGGGCGAGCAGCACGGCATGCGTGCGACGGACAGCGAGCTGCATCTGCTGGCGACGATCACTCCGCGCCCCGGGGAGCGAACGAGTCCCGCGGCGCTCGCTCACATGGAAGCAGTCTGATGGAGTGGTACGTCCGTGCCTTCCTCAAGGCGAGTCTCGCCTGGCTCGCGCTCGGTGTCACGCTCGGTGTCGCCATGGCGGCGCATCCGGTGTGGACGATCTATCGCCTGGCGCACGTGCACATGGTGCTGCTTGGCTTCGTGACGATGATGATCTTCGGTGTGGCCTATCACGTGATCCCACGGTTTGCCGGTGCACCGTTGCGCGCTCGACGCGTCGCCGTGGCGCACTGGTGGATGTCGAACATCGGCCTCGTCGCCATGGCGGCCGGCTTCGTGCTCCGCGCGCGTGGATCTGCCGTGGGAACGATCGTCCTCGCACTGGGAGGGACGCTCTCGGCGCTCGGCGCGTACACGTTCGTGGTGCTGCTGTGGCGCACCATCGACGGTCCGACGGGCGCGCGGGCGGCGGCCAGGCGAGCGAGCACGATGGCCCTGCAGGAGGACGCGGGAAAGCTCGTCCCGCTCGCGACGCGCGCCACGCGCCCATAGCGCGTCGCCCGACGAGACGTACGACGCATTGCGCGCGTGCGTCTACGCCTCCACGACGAGGATACCGGTCGCGCAACTCGCGCTGGAGCGCGCATGGCACTCCGGTGTCCGGAATCTCCCGACACGATCGTGGGGCACTTCCGCCGAAAGATCCGGGCAGTTGCTGATCGAGGAAGAAATGGCGGCATCCAAGATTGTGGTGCGTCGAGCCACGCCAGTGCACGCCACTGCCAGTCGCCACTGACCGAGAGCCCAGAGGACGAGAGCATGTCGCACATCGTACTGCACATGACGGTCGCGACTCCCCGCCGAGCGTGGGGACTGTCGTCCCAGGAAGGGCCGGTGCTGTTGGCGACGAAGCCATTCAATGGATTCGAAGCACCACTCCTCGTGGCTCGATGGCTTGCGACGCGAGAGGAGCGAGCGTTGCGCGTGATCTCGGTGCTCGAGCGCACCGACGCTGCCGCGCTCGCCTCCGCCGCGACGCCACTTCCGGCGAAAGAGTCCGAGCGCGAGGCGCTCGCCGCCCAGATTCGGCGCGAGCTCACCCCACTCGGTGCGGAGCCGGGCGCGACGCAGATCGTCGTGGTCGAAGGGCCATGCTCCCGGAACGTGGTGGACGCCGCGCGGGCCTGCGATGCACGAGTGATCGTGATCGGCACGGGAAAGCACAACCCGATCGGACGGTATCTCTATGGCGAGCGTGCGCTCCAGATCGTCAGCATCGCCGACCGCCCCGTGCTCGTCGTGCCAGACGACGCCAGGGCGGATGCGGTCGACGTCGCCGTGGTGGCTGTGGACTTCAGCCCAGCGAGCGTGCGCGCCGCGCGCGCCGTGCTGCCAATGTTGTCGCACGGCGGCCGGCTCATCCTCGTGCACGTGAGAACGGAGGTCACGCTCCGGGAGGAAAACGCTGAGGAGTGGAACGACGCCTACGCGCGACGCTGCGCCACGCTGTTCGCGCAGTTTCAACGTCAGCTCCAGCAGACACTCTCAGGCGTGAGCGTGGAGACGAAAGTCCTGCGCGGAGACGCGGTGCGGACGATCCTCGACTACGCGACCGCGTGCCACGCAGGACTCATCGCCTGCGGGCGGCTCGGCCACTCGCTCATGGCTCGAGTGTTCGTTGGGAGCGTTTCGTCAGCGCTCGTGCGGCAGGCTCGCTGCCCCGTTCTCGTCGCGCCGCAGCTGCCGGGCGACACGCTGGCGCACGAGGCAGGGCTCGCGTAGGGGGGGCAGATCGGCTCAGTACGTCGCGTTCTCGAGCTGCTCCAGCTTCCGCGTGTCGGGCACGAGCGACTTGTGGATCGCCAGCGCGGCGATCGCGCCGTCGGAGGCCGCCGCGATGGCGAGCTGCGGACCGGGCACAATGTCGCCCGCCGCATAGCAGTTGGGCACCGACGTGTGATAGGCGGCGTCCACGATGATGTGCCCGTCCGAGTCTCGCTCGCATCCCAGCTTGACGCCGAGATCGTCGGCGGGATACTGGCCGATGGCAAAGAAGATCTTGTCGGTGTCGAGCGGCATCCCATCCTCGAACGTGAGCGAGTGCACGCGCGATCCGCTGTGGTCCACGCAGCTGATCGGAGACTCGATCACGGGAATGTTCAACGCGTCGAGCTTCTCGCAGTACTCGGGGAGATCGAGGTTGGGGGGCTCGCCGTTGGTACAGATGATGATGTCATTCGTCCAGGTGGTCAGGTTGAGCGCCATGCTGACCGCCTTCCGTCCGGATCCGATCACGACGACCTTCTTGTCCATGCATTCGTGACCGTCGCAGTCGGGGCAGACGTGCGCGTCGCTGCCGTAGACGGGCTCGAGACCGGGCACGTCGGGCCAGACGTCCTTGAGTCCGATGGCCAGCAGAAGTCGACGCGCCGTGAAGGTCGTGCCACCGACCAGCGTGAGCTCGAAGTGCTCGTCGCCGTGCCGTGTGACGGAGTCGCATTCCGCGTCCACGAGCTCCACTCCGTTCTCGCTGGCTTCGTCGCGGCCCATGCCGCGCAGTGCTGAAGGCCGGATGCCCGGATGGCCGAGGAAGCCGTTCACGCCGCGCGTCTCCCAATTGCGTGGATCGCCGGAGTCGATGAGCACGACGCTGTGCAGGTAGCGAGCGAGCCAGATGCTCGCGCTCAGCCCCGCCGGCCCACCGCCGACGATGGCGACGTCGTACATGTCATCGCGCTGCTCGGCGCCGGATGTTTCGCGCTGATTTCTCTCGTTCGCTGTCACTCGTTCCCCCGACGGTGCGCGGTACGCGCGCGGAGCAGGGCAAGAAGAGTTCCGAGGCCGGCGCGACCGCGCTGGATCAGCGCAGCGAGCCTGGCGGCAGGAGATAGAGCAGTCTGAGCGTCGCCCGGTCCGAGGCGGCGATCGTCGTGGTCGCCGACTCGCGGTACATCACGCTCGTCTGGTCGCTCGCGTGGTTCAATCCGAGCGCATGCCCGATCTCATGGCGCAGGATGCCGCCGACGATGCGGGTGGAGAGCTGGCGTCCCGTGCTGTCGTGGTTGGCGACGTCGATGCGGGCGGTCGCGATCCAGAAGCGGCTCGTCTGAATGCGCTCCGTCACGCCGATGCGCTGGCCTTCGCTCGGCGGGAAGCGCTCCTTCCACCGGATCATGATGTCGGCGGACGAGGAGTCATAGATGAACGTGAAGCGAATCGGGAATCCGGCCTGGCTCCACTCGGCGAAGGCGTTGCGCGCGAGATCGGGATAGCTCGGATCGAAGCCGGCGATGGTGGACGTCGGCTCGATGTAGACACGCAGGGCGTCGTCGAGCTTCTCGTGCCAGCGATACAGCGCGCTATCCTGCTCACCGATGATGTCGTCGATGTAGCTGCCCGGTTTCAGATTGTCGATGCGGCGTCGGAGCTCTTCGGGCGGAGTCGTCTGTTCGCGGCCTTCGGGGACGACCGCGCGGCGCACGGCGCCCTGCACGATGCCCGCGCGGATCAGCGTCGTGTCCTGGGCGATCGAGTCGCGCTCCACGCGGGCTCGATGCGTGCGAGTGCGGCGCACCGCGCTGCCAGCGACGAAGCCGCCGAGCAGGAGCACCAGCGCGAGCGGAACCAGCTCGGCGCGAAGGCGAACTAGCGGACGCCTCCCGGCGGGAGCGTGTAGAGCAGGCGCACGGTGGCGCGGTCGGCCGCGGAGAGCGAGCGCACGCGGACGCGCGGAGCCATGATGCTCGTCGGGTCTTCGGTGTGATCGAGCCCAAGGAGATGACCGATCTCGTGGAGTGCCATCGCCCGCATGGCGTCATCGTCGAGCGTGTGACCGCTCTTGTGGTGCACGGCGAGCACGATGTCCGCGTCGATGATCCACCAATCGTCGTCGCGCGCCCACTTCGTACGGCCGCTGATCGGCTCCTCGAAGTGATCGATGAAGCTCACGTGCACGTCGGCGGTCGCGGAGTCGGCGGTGAAGGCGAAGCGCACCGGCAGCTGCAGGGAATCCCAGCCGATGAAGGCATCGCGCACGCCGGTGGCGTAGGCGGGCCGCCATTCCTCGACGTCGGAAGTGGGTTGGATCCAGATGGTGAGGGGAACGCCGTGCATGTCCGGCCACCGGGCGAGCGCGCTGTCACGTTCGGCGAGCATCTCACCGATGTAGGTGCCCTGACCCCGTTCCTCGAGCTGCTGTCGGACCGATGCGCGGGCGCGAGCGATCGCCGCCGGCGTGAGCTCACGAGCGACCACGCCGCCGCTCGCCACGCTCGTCCGGGTGGGCGTCGAGCGCACGACGGACGAGAGGGGGGCGAGCGCCAGCAGGATCGCGGCGACGCCTGAGCCGAGTCGAACGAGTCGGTGGAAGGGAGACGGCATCTGGGTACGGCGTCGCGAAGGCGCCGGTTGGCGCGACGAGATGGCGGATTCCGCGAGGCGGAAGGCGGGGAGCCTTCCGAGTGGCCGCGGGGATCGCCGGGGAGGGGAGGGTGGTTCGTTGAGTCTGAGCGAGCTCGAGTGCTGCTTCGGGTCCGCGTCCGGTTCGCCAGGTAGACGAGTGGTCGAGCAAAAACGGCACGGCGGTCGGTCTGACGAACCATTACACCCCGTGCACGGGAATTGTGTCCCGGGTCACAAATTCCGTCAACGACTATTTGAGGGTGGTGATGGCATGCCGGCAGCGGGGCAGCTGGCGGAGCGAGCGGGTGGGCGACGCAAGTGCGGGGTTCGGGAGCGTCAGAACTGCACGGGCTGACGACCCGAGCGAAGCGGAACGATGTGACCGTTCCACTCGAAGCGGCCCGTCACGCCGGCGGGGAGCGTGATCTCACCGCGCACGCCGCGAGCGCCCACGCGATCGAGCGTGATGTCGATCGCGCCGGCGGGATGCGGAACGGATCCCTCCGCATGATTGAGCGGGCCGAGCGCGGGTGCGATGAGCACGGTGCGAAAGCCAGGCGAGGCGGGTCGGATACCGAGCACGGTGGCGAGCAGGCCATAGTTCGGATGCGCCGACCACGCGTGCGAGTCGGAGCGCGTGGGCTCCGGCTTCTCCGGCGCGCTCGTGAGGCCGAGCGCGAGCATGGCCCGCCACGGCGCGAGCTGCTCGATGTAGCGGTCGCCGAGTCCGACCTTTCGCAGCGCCTCCAGCAGATAGAAGCTGAAGTAGTACGACGCGGGGACGAGCGTCGTGTCGGAGAGCACGCGCTCCATGAGCGCCCGCTGCTCTGTCACGGGAATGGCGTCCGTGAGGATGGCGAGGACGTTCGTCTGTTGGCTGTATATGGCCGAGTCGGGTGAGTCGCGAAAGAGCTTGCGCCGGGTGTCCCACGCGCGCGCGCGGGTGGCGGCGCGCAGGGCGTTCGCGCGCGCGCGATAAGACGTCGCCATGCCGCGCACGCCGAGATCCTCCTCGAGTGTCGCCGCGCGGTCGAGCGCGTACGCGTAGAAGAGGCTGATCGTCGCCGAGTGCCCGTCATCCGCTCCGGCGGGAACCCCTCCGCGCCACTTGTCGGCCCAGTCGACGAAGTTCCAGTACGGCATCGGGCCGAGCATGCCGGTGCTGTCGACGAAGCGATCGTACCACGCCAGGATGTCGCGCGTGCCGGCGAGCTGCCGCCGCACGAAGCGCGCGTCGTCGCGAAGCATGTAGTAGTCGTGCACCATGGCCACGTGCACGAGCGAGAAGGGCGGGATGAGCTGACGAAGCTGAGACGGGTAGCGACTCGCTGTGATCCCTTCCGGGATGCGCGACTCGTCGAAATGCGTGATGGCCTGCCGCACCAGCCGGTCGTCGCCGGCGACGTAGAGCGAGATGAGCGCCTGCAGCCTGGTGTCGCCGATGTATTGCAGCTGCTCGTAGTACGGCGTGTCCATGTACGTCTCGAACGCACCGATGCGGGCGCCGTTCCAGTTCATCTTCCACACGTCGGCGAGCCAGGGTAGATCGCTGGAGAAGCGACCACGCTCGGTGAACGGGTAGGCGGTGAAGATGCCGGACACGTCGTGAATGCGAAGCGGCTCCGCGCCCGTCTCGACGTCGAGCTTCACGTAGCGGCCCGAGCGCCAATACAGTGTCTGGAAGCGGCGGTGCTGGCCACCGTCGAGACGGAAGCGATCGTGAATGCCGCGAATGTCGCGACCGGCGACATCGTTGCGATTGCCCTTGTGCCCCTGCGAGTCGACGGCGGCTTCGGCGTAGGTGAGCGTGATCGTGCTGGCCGCGCCGGCACTCGTTTCCAATTTGGCGTACGCGTTCGTGGTGCGGCCGTAGTCGAGAATCAGAGATGCATGCGTGTTGGCCGGAACGACGAGGTCGCCCGTGCCCTTGATGAATTCGTCGCTCGATGCGATGCCGGTGGCGCTGCGCACCGCGGCGAAGCGGATCGGCGTCTCTTCCATCGGCGGGATGTCGCGCGGCTCCAGCTGCCAGCCGTCGGCGTCGCCGTAGCCGCCGCGACCCGGGATGGCGTGAAAGTGCAGCTGGCCGACGTTCGCGCCGCCGCTCGGACCAGCCGTCACGGTGTACCAGTCGCGGTCGGCGAAGCCGACGGTCTCCCAGCCCCACGGATACCGCGTGGCATCGACTGATTCTCCCTGTGCCGCGGCGTAGTACGCGTTCTGGACGTCTCGGCCCGTGACGCGCACCTCGGAGTACGCCGAGTCGAGAGCGAGCTTCCATCCCGCGCCGGTGTTGACGACGGCCTCGCGAGGAGTGTCGCCCTGCAGCAGAAAGCCGGACCGGAAGCTGAGCTGGGCGACGGGATGATTGGGACCCCAGTTCCAGACGACGGCGGCGACGACGTTGGCCCCCGCACGAAGCTGCGGAGCGATGTCGACGGTCTCGTAACGCCAATGCAGGAGATCGGAGCGCTGCGGGCCGGAGGAGACCTGCGTGCCGTTGACGTAGAGCCGGTAGCGGTTGTCGGCGGAGACGTGGACGACGAAATGCTCGGGGCGCGCGGGGAGGTCGAGCGTCCGGCGCGCGTGAAAGACGGCGAACGAGTCGGGCGCGAGCCCGGGCGGCGCGATCCATACCGCCGCGGGGGCGCGATTGAACACGGTGGCGCTCTGCGCGTGCGTGAGCGCGGGAAGGCACGTGATCGCGAGCGCGCTCGCGACGCGTCGGGCGCGGCTGAGTGTCATGCCGGGAACGTGCCGCCGAGTGCATGCGGACGCCAGACCGCTGTCCGGCGGCGAAGAGGGCTAGCGCACGGGCTTGAAGGAGTCGCCGCGCACGAACAGAAGGCTCCGGCGTTCCGCGCCGACGGTGCCCTGGACGACGTTCACCTGATCCTCGAACAGATCGCACAGCATCGCGTTCCGCACCCGCAGGGTTGCGAGCGGTTCGGTCGTCGCGGTCTCGACGCAGATCCACAGCAGATCCGCCGTACGACGAATCCCGCAGCTGCGCATCGACAGTGCTCGGCCGTGCGAGTCCTGGACACCGAAGACGGCTGCGACGTACTTCTGGACCGCCGCGTCCCACGCCGCGCCGGACCCCTGGATCACGCGGCCACCGTTCGCTTTCGCGACCGCCGTGCCGAAGTCGTCGGCGAAGACGCGGACGGTGGCGCGCACCACCCCATGCGCACGATCCTCGACGAGCTCGGTGATGGTGCTGTGCAGTGGATGCGCATCGAGCACGCGTGGCGCCCCCATTCCGGCGGTCATGAGCGCGAGCGCGGCGACGATCATGCGGCGGCGCGTCACCACGGGCTCCGCTGGATGGCCCACAGCGAGCCGACGGCGACCACGACGAGCGAGACGGAGACGGTTCGCAGTCGCAACACCGGCCAGCGCGCAGTCGACGCGCCGGCTCGCGCGATGATCTGGTCGATGACGACGAGCAGGACCGCCGCGACGGCGAGGACGACGAGCTGACCCAGCTCGATGCCGAGATTGAAGCCGAGCAGAGGCACGGCGATGCGGTCGACGAACAGCGCTTTGAGATAGTTGGCGAACCCTGCGCCGTGGACGAGCCCGAACACGCCGGCGAAGACGGGGCGATAACGTCCACCCCACGGTGCGCGCGACCGGTCGCTCACGATGATGTTCTCGATGCCCGTGATGACGATGGTCACGGGGATGAGGAACTCGATCAGCGCCGACGGCAGCGACAGGATGCCGGTGACGGCGAGCGCGAGGGTCACCGAGTGGCCGACCGTGAACGCGGTGACCACCCAGAGCACGTTGCGCGCATCGCGAACGCGGTAGATCGCGGCGAGTGCGACGAGGAAGAGGATGTGGTCGAGCGCCTCGATGTCGACGATGTGGCGGAACCCGAGCTGCCCGAAGGTGATGAGTTCGTTCATTGGCCGACTCTCTCCGACGTGGTGTCGCCGAGCGCGTGGTCGATGGCGTGCGCGTGAGCAAGGAGCTGCGGGTCGCGGGTGCCTTGGGCGAGCGCCCGCCGCATCGCGCCGGCCGCCTCGCGGTCGCGACCTTGCTTGTGCAGCGACCAGGCGAGCAGATCGTAGGCGTAGATGTCGTGCCGCGTACGCAGCTCCTCCCGGATCTTCCGCGACACGGTGGCGACGTGACGATCGTGGTCGAGCAGGAAGAGGCTCCATGCCCGATGATACGCGCCGGGCTGCTTCAGCACCGCGACGTCGAGCACGTGAGCATACTCGTCGCTCTTCGCGCTGTCGCCGGCGGCCGCATAGGCATCGCTCAATGTCCCAAGCGTCGCCGGGTCGAGCGTGCGGGCGATCGCCTGCTCGCCGTAGACGATCGACTCGCGCCACCGGCGTTGCACGAGCGCGCTGTGCGACAATGCCGAGAGCAGACGGTAGTCCCCGGGATGCGCGGCGAGGCCAGCGAGATACGCGGAATCGGCCGCCAGCGCATGCCCCATGCGGAGCTCGACGTCGCCGACGCGCAGATGATACCAGGCGAGCTGCTCGCGCGGGAGCGAGGGCTCGCGTTCGGCTGTGGCCAACGCCGCGCGCAACAGACGAAGTGCGCGCTCCGGCTGGCCTTGGATCTCGGCCCAGCGGGCGAGCCGAGGCGCGACGGCCAGATCGCCGAGCGCGACACGAAGGTCGGAGAAGGCGACGCGTGCGGAATCGTACTGGCCGAGCTCCATCTGGATCTCGCCGACGGCGGCGCGCAATGCGGGCTTGTCTGGCTCCGCGTCGCGCGCGGCGATGGCGAGGCGGAGCGCCTCGTCGAAGCGATGCTGACCGAGCAGGCTCGATTGCAGCACGGACGCGGCGCCGCTGTTGCGCGAAGCGCGGTTCGCGAGCGAGTGGCGCGCCGCCTCCTCGGCGAGGAGGACATCGCGCGGATCACCCGTCTCGCGGGCGCGGGCGAGGTAGAGCGCACCGAGATGCGCCAGGTCGGACGCGCCGGTCGGGTCGCGGTGCGCGCGGTCGGCGAAGAAGGCGATGTCGAGCTCGCGGATCTCCTCGTCGCTACGGAGCGGCGCGACGGCCGGCGTGAGGGCGTGCGGAGCAGGGGACTGCCGACCGCACGCCGCGGACACGAGCAGGGCACTCGCCGCGACCACGCGGCGCCACGAGCGAGACGAAGACGGGATGGCGTGCCTCACCGTGACGTCACGCAGCCGAAGCGAATGCCGAGTCATGTCGTTCATGATCACTTCGGCGACGCGAGGTACGGGAAGGTGGTCGTGAACGCGCCATGCGAAGCGACGTTGTCGGTGCAGAGCGGCAGCGCGCCCGGCTTGCACACCGACTGCGTCGGGTCGAGCAGGTCACTGAACACCGCGGAGAGGCCGGTGTCGACGACGTCGTCGGTGAGCTTGCGGCCACCGTAGCCGTTGGCGAGCGCCCAGCTCAGCCAGCCGGCCGTGTTCTGTGCCTTGTCCGTCTGCACGATGAGCATGTCGGGCAGGAGCACGCTGGCGAGCGTGGTCTGGAGCGTCGTGGCGTTCGGACGGAACGCGCCGACGAAGCCCTTCACCTTGGTGGAGAAGTTGGCGACGTCGTCAGAGGGATCGCTGCTGCCGTGGAAGGCGTGATCGCGCTTGAGCAGGAAGACTTCGCTGACGAGCGGATTGCCCAGGCGCTGGACCTGGTTGTAGGTCTTTGCCGCGTCGGCGCCCGGGCCCGTGGAGAGGGTGGCGTCGTCGCTGCACGCGGCGGCCGCGGCGAGCGCGGCGACGGCGGCGGCGAGTGCGGCTCCGCGCCGGATCTGGCGCGCGAGATGATCGTTCAACATGTGCTGGTTCCTCGAATCAGTGAGTGATGGAGAGCGCGAGGCCGACTAGCGGCTGGTCGTGCCCCAGATGCCGATCTTGGGCGAACCGCCCTGCGTGAGCTGCGACGCGGGGAGCTCGACGACGATGGAGAGCACGTTGGTGCCCTTGAGCGCGTCGACTGCCGCGCCTGCTGCGCGGAACGAGCCGGCTGCGGGAGCGTCCGGGATCTGCGAGAGCGCGCCGGTGGACGGCTTGCGGTCGGGCAGGATGCGGAGGAACTGTTCGAGGTCGAGGAAGAAGGGATCCTCACGCGCGCCGGCGAAGACCTGCACGCCGGAGGCGGAGCCGAGCACCTGGTTCACCGCGCCGGAGACGACTGGGGCAGCGGTGCTCACCGTATTCATCATCGCGCCGAGCACCGGGGGCGCCATCGGACCACGCACCTCGACCGTCTGGCTTGCGCCGGTGCCCTTGAAGGTCACCTGGATGACGCGGTCTTCCTTGGCGTCGCCGGTGTTGTCGATCTTGAACTGGTAGAGGATGTTCGGATCGAACGAGGCGCCCGGCGTCTGCGCGGGGGTGAGGACGGGATGGCTGTCGAGCACGAGCGCGATGCGGTCGGGCGACGAGCCCGGAAACGCGTAGACGTCGCTCATGTCCATCGCCGGGTTCAGCTCGACGAGCGGATTGTCCTGATGGTCGGAGGCGCGCGCGACGCCGACGCCGGTGGCGACGACCGCGGCGATGGCGGCAAAGGCGGCGAGCGCGGTGAGTGCGCGCTGGCGCGGCCCGAAGGCACGGAAATACATGGTCTCTCCCTCTGTGGATGAATGCGTGGGAGTCGTCCCACTGCTGTCGAGGGAGGGTACGTGGCCGGTGGGAGATTGGATCTCTACCGAACTGCCACTGCTGTACTCGGTACCATCGTACCCGGTACCCGGACCCAGGCCGCTAGCCCCCAGAATGCGGGGCAGCTCTTCGAAATCCCAAGGGGTCAGACGCTTGAAACCCCAGAGCTGTTGGCGCAGAGAAGCATCGAGAATTCGGCAAGGCCAGCGGACTGGGTCGTGGTACCGGGTACGATGGTACCCAGTACAGCAGTGAGCAGTCCTTCACACCATCTCCACCGGCTCGAACCTCGGCGCAATCAGGTGGCTCACGACGAACGCCACCACGTACGCCGAGCTGCAGACGCCGAACAGGATCGCGTAGGCCGCCGACTCGCCCGCGCCATTCGCCTTGTATCGGTCGAGCAGCGCGCCGACGATGACGGGGAAGAAGATTCCGCCGAATGAGCCGACCATGCCGCTCATGCCGGCGACGCCAGCGACCGCGCGCCGGGGAAACAGGTCGGCCGTGAGCGCGTACAGGTTCGCCGAAAAGGCCTGGTGTGATCCGCACGCGATGCCGATGAGGACGATCGCGCCAAAGAGCGGCGCGCGCGGCGCGAACGCGACGGGGACGACCGAGAGTGCGAGGAGCAGCAATCCCGTCTTGCGGGCTCGCGTGAGCGACCAGCCTCGGCTCATCAGATGGCCGGTCAGCCAGCCGCCCGCCGTGCTCCACACCGTCGCCACCGCATAGATCGCGACGAGATAGACCCAGCTCGCCTTGATGTCGAGGCCACGCGTCTTCTTGTAGAAGTCGGGGAGCCAGATGAGAAAGAACCAGTAGATCGGATCGGTGAAGAACTTGGCCGAGATGATCGCCCACGTCTGTCGAGCACGGAGCAGCGCACCCCAGGAGACCGCAGTGGGCGACGCGACTTCCTCGCGGTCGCTCTGGATGTGCGCGAGCTCCGACTCGGAAACGAAGCGGCTCTCCTCCGGCGTGTCGTAGAAGAGGAGCCACACGATGAGCCAGCACAGCGCGGCGATGCCCGTGACGACGAACGCCGCGCGCCATCCGTACCGATACGCCACCCATGGCACGACCGCCGGTCCAATGATCGCGCTGATGTTCGTCCCCGCGTTGAACAGGCTCGCGGCCAGGGCGCGCTCGCGGCGAGGGAACCACATGCCCGCCGCGGCGATCGCCGATGGGAAGTTGCCTCCTTCACCGAAGCCGAGCCCGACGCGCGCCACGATGAAGCCGCGCACACTACCGACCGCGGCGTGACCAACCGCGGCGACTCCCCAGAAGAATGCGGCGACGCCGTAGCCGAGCTTCGTGCCGAAGCGCGTCACGAGCCAACCAAAGAACAGATAGCTGAACGTGTAGACGGCGAAGAACGCGGAGTTCACCACGCCGAACTGCTCGTTCGTCCATCCGAGCTCTCGGTCGAGGATCGGCTTCAGCAGCGCGAGCGCCTGCCGATCCACGTAGTTGATCGTCGTGCCGGCGAAGAGCAGGGCACACACCACCCAGCGAAAGCGGCTCGTCGCAGGTCGGGCTGTCGGCGGCATCGCGTCCTTGTGAAAGTTCGTGTGTCAGCGAGGTCAACGCTCGTGCGATCCTTGGCGAGTACGTCGTTGCCTGGGTTCAACGCTGCCCACAATACGCCCTCGTCGCCGCGGCCGCACTCCTCACCGAGTACATCCGCCTCTTCCTTTGCCGACGCGGGGGATAACATTGGACATGCCCGCCAGCGCTCCCCAGGCGCCCCCCGCCGACGTGATTCTCGTGATCGACGACGAGCCGCAGATTCGGCGGCTCGTTCGGAACGCGCTCACGGAGCTGGACTATCGCGTCGTGGAGGCGTCGACCGGCCGCGCCGGCCTGGACCTGGCCGCCGCCGAGCGTCCCGCGCTGGTCGTCCTCGATCTCGGGCTGCCTGATGGCGACGGGCTCGACGTCTGCCGCGACCTCCGCACCTTCACGCACGTGCCGATCATCGTGCTCTCGGCGCGCCACTCGGATCGCGAGAAGGAGGCGCTGCTCGACGCCGGGGCCGACGACTACGTGACCAAGCCGTTCAGCACCCTGGAGCTCCGCGCGCGAATCAAGGCGCAGCTTCGGCGCGCCGCGGCGGGCGCGAGCGGCGGAACGCAGGAGCCGATCGTCCACGTGCAGGGCGTGACGGTCGATCTCGTGGCGCGCACCGTGAAGCGGGACGGCATGGAGATCCACCTCACGCCGACGGAGTGGAACCTGTTGCGCGTGTTCATCGCGCATGCCGGGCAGACGCTGACGCACTCGCAACTATTCCGTGCGGTCTGGCGAGACGGGGCGGGCGACGCACAGCAATATCTCCGCGTCTATGTCGGCCAGCTGCGGCGCAAGCTCGAGGTCGACCCCGTGCGTCCGCGGCTCATCCGCACCGAGCCCGCCGTCGGCTATCGATTCGAGTCGGACGCGTGACGTGAGGCAGGCGGTTCGCCTCAACGCCGGCCGCCAACTCCTGATCTGGAGCGCTGTTCTCGCCATCGCCGGTGCGTTGATGGTCCCAGTGCGCGGCCGGATCGACAACGCGCACGTCGCGCTCGGATTCCTGCTCGTGGTGCTCGGCGCCAGCTCGTCGGGCGGGCAGCTCGTCGGCGTCGCCATCTCGGTCGCGGCATTCTTCCTCTTCAATTTCTTCATTCTGCCGCCGCACAACACGCTCGTCGTCGCGGATCCGATCGACTGGCTCGTGCTCATCGCGTTCCTGATCACCGGCGTGGTCGCGGCGCACCTGATGGAGCTTCGGCGGCGCGAGGCCGATCTCGCGCGCCGGCGTGCCGACGAGATCGACAGCCTCGCGTCGCTTGGCGCGGAGACGCTCAATGCACCACGCGCTGAGGACGCGCTCGATGCGATCGCGAGCGTGATCCGTGACGCGATGACCGCCGACGCGTGCGAGATCTTTCTCGGCGGTGACGGCGAGCACCTGCGGCTCAGCGGCCACGCCGGCACGGCCGACCGGCACGACGACGCGCCGGGACTGCTCGCCTTCGCGGTGGATCGCGCGCAGTCGGCGGCGGAGCGCGAGGACGGAACGCTGGCGCCGATCAGCGATCCGCTGCGCGTGGCCGAGACCGCGTCGGAAGGAGATCGTGCAACGCTCGATGGGCTGCGCGCGATCGGGATTCCGCTCCGCGTGAGAGGGCGCATCGTCGGCGCGCTTCGGCTCTCCTCGTCTTCCGTGTTCAGTCTCACCGGCGATCAGCGCCGCGTGCTTGGTGCGCTCGCATATTACGCGGCACTCGGCGCCGAGCGTGTGCGACTGGCCGAGGCCGTGGAGGAGGCAGATGCACTGCGGCGCGCGGACCGGCTGAAGGATGCGCTGCTGGCGAGCGTGTCGCACGATCTGCGCACGCCGCTCACGGCGATCAAGGGGATCGCCAACGAGGTCTGGCAGGGCGGCGATCCGCTGCGTGCGCAGATCATCGAGGAGGAGGCGGACCGGTTGCACGAGCTCGTCGAGGATCTGCTCGAGCTGTCGCAGCTCAACGCGGGGGGCATGCGCATGAACCTCGCGCTCAATACGGCGGATGACGTCGTCGGTGCCGCGCTGGAACGTGTGGAAGCGGCACACGGCGCGGGCCGCATCGACGTGCACATCGCGAACGAGGGGGAGATCCTCGTGGGAAAGTTCGACTTCGCGCACACGATGCGGACGCTCACCAACCTGCTCGAGAACGCGGTCAAGTACTCACCGCCCAGCGCGCCCGTGCAGTTGCGCGCGTGGCGCGATGGGGAGCGCATCCGGTTCATCGTCGAGGATCGCGGGCCCGGCATCGCGCGTGAGGACGAGTCGCGGATCTTCGAGCCGTTTTACAGAGGTGTACAGACGCCGGACGGGGTCCGCGGCACCGGGCTCGGGCTTTCCATCGCGCGGCAGCTTGCCGAGGCGCAAGGCGGTACGCTGCGATACGCCGCACGCGACGGCGGGGGCAGCGTGTTCACGATCGACCTGCCGGCGGGTGGCGTGCCGCCGGCGTAGCGTTGGCGCTCAGCGCGCCGGCAGCGTTGGGTCGATGCCGTAGAGCGCGCGCGCCGTGGCACGGTCGCGCGGAGACAGCTGACGTGCCACCACCCACGGCGCCATGATGTCGCGCTCGTCCGGGCTGTGCTCGAGCCCGAGCAGATGTCCCACCTCGTGCAGGGACACGGCGCGAAGCGTCGACGTGTCCTGAATGGCTCCCGACATGTTCCGCACGCTGAGCTCGACCGTCGCGGTGTGGAGCCATCCCTCGCTGTCCGCCTGTCGCGTCACCTGACCGGCGCGCAGGTCGGGAAGCTGCTTCCGCCAGAGAACGTGGACCATCGCGCTCGCCGAGTCGGGCACGAAGGAGAACCGCTCGGGGACACCAGCGTTCGTCCATGTATGGAAGGCATCGCGGGCGATCGCGCGCCGCGCCGCGCTGCGCGCGGGCGAGCCAGGCGCGTCGGCGATCCACACGGTGATCGGCATGTCGTCGTCCGGCCAGCGGCGCAGCGTCGCCCCTTCACCGATGCTGGCGAGATAGGTGAGGGAGTCCACTCTCGCGCCGACGGTGCCGAGCTTTCCGGCCGTGCACCCGACGTCCCCGCGGCATCGCTTCGCGCCCCTGGCGCTGAGCGCCGACCTCTGCTCGCTGAGCAGGATGCGCGGGGGCGGGAAGCGCCATTCGCAGAGCATCAGCGCCGCGACGAGCCACTGCAGCCCGCGCCAGGCTCTCGTCGCGCGCGACGGAGCCGGTCGAACCGACAGAGATCGATCACGCCGGCCTGCGCCGGACGCCGAGTGCGACATGGATTGAAACTCCTGCAACGCGAGGAGACCGGCATCGCGGCGGATGACTGCGACCGCGCGCCGCGAGGTATGCTACCCCGAAGCGCGCTCGGAGTGGCGGCGACGCTCCGCGAGCACGTGCCCTGGGCACGTCAGGTTCCGGAGGAATGACGAACGAGAAGGACGGGAGGTACTCGTCCAGCGGCCCGGCCACCAAATTGCGCTGCCGAACCGGTCCGCGTGTCAGTCGGAGCTGCGGAGCGCTGCCGCGGCCGAGACGCGGACGGCGGCACACCACCTTCGCGGACATCAGACACGGTGAGCGACCTCCCAACGCACGAAGCTTCGCACGGTCGCGGCGCCCTCGCCGCGCTCTCGCTCGCCGCGCTCGGCGTCGTGTACGGCGACATCGGGACGAGCCCCATCTACGCGATGCGCGAGTCGCTCCACGGCGTGCACGGCGTGGCGCCCACGGAGGCGAACGTGCTCGGGTTGCTCTCGCTCATCTTCTGGGCGCTGATCTTCGTCATCTCGGTGAAGTACCTCGGCTTCGTCATGCGCGCCGACAATGGTGGGGAAGGCGGCATGATCGCACTCACCGCGCTCGTCACCCCGACCACGCCGAGCGGGCGACGAAGGCACCGGATCCTCGTCCTGCTCGGCCTGTTCGGCGCGTCCCTGCTCTACGGCGATGGGATGATCACTCCGGCGATCTCCGTGCTCAGCGCGGTCGAAGGGCTCGAGGTGGTGACGCCGGTGTTCCTGCCGTACGTCATTCCGATCACCATCGTGATCCTCGTGGGACTGTTCGCGGTGCAGAGCCACGGCACGGCGCGAATCGGGTCGATCTTCGGACCGGTGATGCTGCTCTGGTTCATCACGCTCGGCCTGCTCGGCGCGGTCCAGGTGGCGCGAAATCCCTCCGTGTTCGCCGCGCTGAACCCGATGTACGCCGCGCGTTTCTTCACCGTCAATGGCACGAATGGACTTGTCGTCCTGGGCTCGGTGTTCCTCGTGGTCACCGGCGGGGAGGCGCTCTACGCCGACATGGGGCACTTCGGCAAGCGACCGATCCGACTGTCCTGGTTCGGGCTCGTGCTCCCGACGCTCCTGCTCAACTACTATGGACAGGGTGCGCTGGTGCTCGCCGACCCGTCTGCTGCGGAGCACCCCTTCTTTCGTCTCGCGCCGAGTTGGGCGCTGCTCCCGCTCGTCGCGCTCACGACGGTGGCGACGGTGATCGCGTCGCAGGCAGTGATCTCCGGCGCGTTCTCGCTGACGAGGCAAGCCGTGCAGCTCGGCTATCTGCCCCGCCTGGACATCGAGCACACGTCCGAGACGGCGATCGGGCAGATCTACATTCCTGGGTTGAACTGGGTTTTGATGGTCGCCTGCATCGGACTGGTCGTGGGCTTCCGCAGCTCGAGCCGGCTGGCCTCGGCCTACGGTGTCGCGGTGACGACGGATATGGTGCTCACCAGCGTGCTCTTCTTCGTCGTCGCGCGCCAGCGATGGAAGTGGAGCCTGCCCGCAGCGGCGTCGCTCGTCGCTCTGTTCCTCGTGGTGGACGTGTCGTTCTGGTCGGCGAGCCTGGTCAAGATCCCGAGTGGGGGCTGGTTCCCGATCGTCGTCGCCCTGGTCGTGTTCACGATCATGACGACATGGAGCACGGGCCGCGCGATCCTCGGCGAGCGGATCGCCGAACGGACGATTCCGATGGCGCAGCTGCTCGAGGAGCTGCGCACGACGCCGCCGGTGCGCGTCGCGGGAACGGCGGTCTATCTTGCCCGCAACGCCGACATGGTGCCGCACGCGATGCTCCAGAACCTGCGGCACAACGGGATCGTCCACGCGCGCGTGATCGTGTTGGCGCTCGTGATCGAGTCGACCGCTCGCGTGGCGGAGGCGGAGCGGGTGGAGTCGAAGGAGATCGCGCCGGGCATGCACACCGTGATCGGCCGATTCGGTTTCGTGGAGGATCCTGACGTGCCCTGCCTCCTCGCCAGGCTCGAGGCGTCGGGACTCTCGATCGACCCGGCGGAGAGCTCGTTCTTTCTCGGGCGCGAGACGCTCTACGCAACGAAGCGGCCCGGCATGGCGATCTGGCGCGAGCGCTTGTTCACGATCATGGCGCGCAACGCGCGACGGGCGTCGTCGTACTTCAAGCTGCCGCGCGACCGGGTCTGCGAGATCGGGGCGGAGATCGAGCTATAGGCGGTTCGAGAGTGGGACAGTGGTGCTCGAGTACCTTCCCGACCGCTGAGATTCCAGACCGGTGCGGCCGCTGGCAAGGCGCGGACGGAGCGAACAATGGACGAACAATTAGACATCCATGCGCTATACCACACTCCTTGCATCGACTGACGCTCTCGGCGACGAGTGACTGACGCGGACTGGCACGCAGCGCGGGCGCTCGTGATGCGCCACGGATGGAACGCCGTGGCATATCAGATCCTCAACCCGGGCGTGTCGCTCTGGTTCTCCGCGGCGCGCGACGCCGTCGCCGGCTATGCCACCTTCGCGGGCGTGCGCGTGGTGGTCGGCGCGCCGGTGTGCGCACCGGATCGGCTCGCGGAGGTTGCGCACGAGCTCGAGTCGGCAACGAACCGCACTGGGCAGCGCGTGCTGTACTTCGGTGCTGGAGTGCGGCTCGAGCGCCTGTATCGCGGCTCGCCGGCGCACCAGCTCGTGCAGCTCGGCGCGCAACCCGTGTGGAATCCACGGGAGTGGGAGGACATCGTGCGGCGGAAGGCGTCGCTTCGCGCGCAGCTCAATCGAGCTCGCAACAAGCAGGTGCGAGTCGAGGAATGGCCGATCGCGCGCGCGAGAGATTCGGGGGAGCTCGATGCCGTGCTGCGTGGTTGGCTCGCCTCGCGCGGACTGCCTCCGCTCGGCTTCATGGTCACCACCGATCTGCTGCGTCGCGGTGACGATCGGCGCGTGTTCGTCGCGCTACGCGGAGAGCCGGGCGTGGCGGTGGGCTTCCTCGTGGCGACGCCCGTGCCCGCCCGGGACGGTTGGCTGGTGGAGGAGTGGCCGCGTCTGACCACCGCGCCGAATGGAACGACCCATCTGCTCGTGGACGCCGCGATGCGGGCGTTCGCCGAGTCGGGCGCGCGCTACGCCACGCTCGGCCTGGCACCGCTGTCGACGCAGGGCGCGGTGCCCGCTCCGCCCGAAGCGCTCTGGCTTCGTGCCACCCTCGGGTGGGTGCGAGCCCATGGACGACGATTCTACAACTTCCGTGGACTCGAAGCGTTCAAGACAGGTTTCCAGCCCGATGCCTGGGACCCTATATTCGCGATAGCGCAGGGCGGCCGGTTCACCCCGCGCATGCTGCGCGCCGTGGCGGGGGTCTTCAGCCGTGGGTCTCCCGAGCTGTTGATGCTCCGCGCCGTGTCATCAGCGGCGAAGCAGGAGGTCGGGCGGCTGGCGCGGGTGATGAACCGATGACAGGCAGCGTTCTTGCCCCCCCCAACCGCCTTCCCGCGCATGAGACGTCTCCAATGAAAGAACGAAAGACGGGAGACGAGCCCAATGCCGACCCTCAGCACGTTCCGGGTGCGAAGCACACCACCGAGGCGTATGTGACGGAGCGTGGCGCAAGCGGAGCGCCGGACGACGCGAGCGGCATGTACCAGCTCCTCGTCGAGAGCGTGATCGACTATGCGATCTTCGCGCTCAGCCCGAACGGAATGATCCTGAGCTGCAACGCCGGAGCGCAGCACTTCAAGGGGTATCGGTCCGAGGAGATCATCGGCCGGCACTTCTCGGTGTTCTATCCGGCCGCACGCTCACCAGCGCGCACGAAGGTACCGGGCTCGGGCTCTCGATCAGCCGCGATCTCTCGCGCGCGATGGGCGGCGACGTCACCGTGAAGAGTGAGCCGGGTGCAGGCAGCGTCTTCATGCTCACCCTTCCAGTGGCCTGACACGAATGCCGCGAAGCTGGCAGACGAAGTTGATCCATCCCGAGATCTCGGTGCCCGAGGGCTATGAATCCCTCACGACGCCGGTGTATCGCGGCTCGACGACGGTGTTCCCGAACTCCGCCGCGGCCAACGACACGTGGCGACAGCACGAGGTCGGATATACGTACGGCCTGTACGGCACCCCCACGACGCTCGAGCTGGCGGCGCGCATCGCGGAGCTCGAGAACGGTTATCGGACGTTCATCGCGCCGGGCGGCCAGGCGGCGCTGGCGTTGATCAACCTCGCGTTCACGCGCGCGGGCGATCACGTCCTCATCCCGGACAGCGTCTACAGCCCGCATCGGCTGCTCGCGCGCACGCTGATGCGCCGCTTCGGCGTGACGTCGGACTTCTACGAGCCGACGATCGGCGCGGGGATCGCCGCGTTGATCCGCGACGAGACGAAGTTGATCTGGTGTGAGAGCCCGGGCTCGATCACGATGGAAGTGCAGGACGTGCCGGCGATCGCCGCCGCGGCGCACGAGCGCGGCGTGAAGGTCGCCGCGGACAACACGTACTCGGCGGGCGTCTACTTCGACGCGTTCGCGCACGGCGTGGACGTGAGCATGCAGGCGCTGACCAAGTACATCGGCGGGCACAGCGACGTGCTGCTCGGCTCCGTCACCGTGCGCGACCAGCAGGACTACGAGCGGATCGGCGCGACCATGCAGGTCCTCGGCATGGCAGTGTCGCCCGACGAGTGCAGCCTCGCGCTGCGTGGCCTGCAGACGCTCGCCGTGCGGCTCGAGGCGCTCGAGCGCTCGACGCTCGAGGTCGCGCGATGGCTGGCGGGTCGAGCGGAGGTGGTGCGCGTGCTGCATCCCGCGTTGGAGTCGTGCCCCGGGCACGAGCTGTGGACACGCGACTTCACCGGCTCCACGAGCGTGTTCTCGATCGAGCTACAGCCCGCGTACTCACGCGAGCAAGCCAACGCACTCGTGGATGCGCTGGAGCTGTTCAAGATCGGCTGGAGCTGGGGGGGCGTCACGAGTCTGGCGGTGCGGGTGAATCCAGGTCGCAGCGCCGCGCCCAAGCGCGCCGGAACGCTGATTCGGTTCAACATCGGGCTGGAGAAGCCGGCGGACCTCATCACCGATCTCGAGCACGGGCTCGCGGCGCTCGCGTCCGGCGCGTGAACGTCCTCGTTCTCGGGTGCTGGAGAATCGGGACATCGATGCGCCTGGGGGGTAGAGCTGGTCCGGGTCGCACGGGGTCTGCAACTGTGACCCCATGCGCCGATGAGGTCCGCATTCTGCGGGATTGGATGTTCGTCCGGGTACGGGTACGATGATACTGGATGCCGCGGCCGTTCCTGAGTGCAACGTGACGCACCGCACCGCGCCATCCCTACCCGGACTGTTTCCTCCGCCGAACCCAGACTCCGTTCCCCGCAGCCCAGCAGTCGATGCAACAAGCCGTCGAAGCCCCGACCCCGAAAGCGCTCGCCGATCTCGTCGCGCGGTGTGATCAGATCAACCGGTTCGAGATGCAACTCACCGCGGTGGAGGAGAATCGGATCGCCGCGCTCGCGTCCGGCATCCTCGTGATGCGGCAGGTGCTCGACCTGCCGCTCATCGATCCGGTAAAGCTGCCGATGCGCCAGGGGCGGATCCCGCACTGGGCGCTCACGGGCGGCCACCTGAAGGAAGTCGAAACGCCAGCCATCCATGTCGTGCGCGGGCTCCTCGTGCTCGACGAGCACGAGCAGGTGAAGGTGCTCTCCCACCGAACGTGGCGTGGCCAATGGCGCTCGGTCACGCTCTGGAAGAGCGCCGAGCACCATATTCTCCCGGCGGACATGATGGACTATCTCGCGCGGCTCACCGGGCTGGCGCAACGCCGAGCACCCGACGCCGCGCGCGCCCTGCTCGCGCGGAGCGAGTCCGTGTCGGCCACCCACACGTTGCTCGCGGCTGGCCCGCGCTCACGCGGCGGCTGATCGCGGAGGTCACCGGCCGCTGAGCCGGCTATGGACGTACGGGTCGTGAGCGCCGAGCTTTCGCCTTCCTCCCGCCGAGACGGACAACCATGCCTCGCATTGCACGCGCGATCCTCGCGCTCCTCGTCTTCCCGTTGCCCCTCGCGGCCCAGATCCGGGCGAGTGAGCTCGCTTCCGTCTCGCAGACGATCGACGGCACGAAGATCACCGTCGAATACTCGCGGCCGCGCGCGCGGGGTCGCGATCCACTGTTCGGCACCGAGGCGGCGCACTGGGGTGAGGTCTGGACGCCTGGAGCCAACTGGGCCACGACGCTCGACGTCAGCAACGACGTCAAGCTGAATGGGCATGCGGTGCCCAAAGGGAAGTACTCCGTGTGGATGATCGTGCACAAGCAGGGTGAGGACTGGACGGTCGTGCTCGATCCGCGCACGCATCTCTTCCACATGAAGCATCCCGACTCGACGGCCACGCAGATCCGCTTTGCCGCCCATCCCGAGCAAGCGCCGTTCACTGACGTGCTCAGCTGGTCGATGCCGGTGCTGCGCTCCAGTGGCGGCACGCTCGCGATGCAGTGGGAGCGTGTGCGCGTGCCGATCGAGCTGGAGGTGCAGCCCTCGCTCGTCACCACGCTCAGCGTCGCCGACGCGGCGCCCTACCTCGGCACGTACAAGTGGACGGACATCGAGAAGGACGGAAAGGAGGGCAAGGTCTACAAGTTCATCGTCCTGCACGAGAACGGCACGTTGAAGGGTCGGTGGGATCCGAATGACGACTACATGAAGACGTTCGCGCTCGTGCGGATCGGTCCCGACATGTTCGCGCCCGGCATCTACGACAAGGGCGAGATCTATGAAGTGCTGAAGCCGGATCTCGTGTTCGAGTTCACGCAGGCGAACGGCAAGGCAACGGGCGCCACGATGCGCAACAACGAAGATCGGCTGTACGGGCGAGCCTCTCGTACGCCCTGAGCCGCACGCGGGGCGGAGGTCGCGTTGGCACTCGCGGGCCGAGGTCCGAAAACGGCGAGCCAAGGCGAAGCCGGCGCGGTAGACTCCTCGTCATGCGACAGCTCGACGATGCCCAGCTCTACCGCGCCCTGAGATCGCACGACGCACGCTTCGACGGCGTCTTCTTCGCGGGAATCACCTCGACGCGCATCTACTGCCGACCGGTCTGTCGCGCGCCCGCTGCGCGCGCGGAGAACTGCCGCTTCTTCTCCACCGCCGCCGCGGCGGAACGGCGTGGATTCCGTCCGTGTCTGCGCTGCCGGCCCGAGCTCGCTCCCGCTCCTCCGACAGAGGCCGCACATCAGCCGGGCAGTGAGGCGAGCGTCGACGCGGTCGCTGCTCTCGCGCGCAGCGCCGCCACACGCATCGCCGCCGGCGCGCTCGACAGCGGCGGGATCGACGAGCTCGCCGCGGAGCTTGGCGTCACGGCGCGCCATCTTCGCCGCGCCGTGTCGCGCGAGCTGGGTGTGACGCCCGTGGAGCTCGCGCAGACGCGTCGCCTGCTCATGGCGAAGCGTCTGCTCGCTGACTCGTCGCTTCCCATGGCGCGCGTGGCGCTCACGAGCGGGTTTCGCAGCGTTCGCCGGTTCAACACGCTTTTCCGCGATCGCTATCGGCTCACGCCGGGCGACGTGCGACGCCGCGCGCTGACGCCGGTGGATGCGTCCGATGCGATCGTGCTCTCCCTCGCATACCGCCCGCCGTACGACTGGACCGCGATGCTCGCCCATCTCGCGGCGCGCGCCACGCCCGGCGTCGAGCTGGTGACGGCCGACGGTGCGTATCGTCGCACGATCCAGCTCGGTGGCCAGAGCGGCCACGTCACGGTGCGCGCATCGAGCACGCGCGACACGCACTCGCTGCGCGTCGAGCTGTCGCCGTCGCTGCTCCCCGTGCTCGCGCCGCTGCTCGCGCGCATGCGGCGCCTGTTCGATCTCGACGCGGATCCACGCGCGGTCTCCTCGCATCTGCGACAGGACGCCACGCTATCCGCGCTCGTCGCACGGCGTCCCGGACTTCGCGTTGCCGGCGCGACCGACGGGTTCGAGCTGGCGCTGCGCGCGGTGCTTGGACAGCAGGTCACCGTGCGCGGTGCGACGACGCTCGCCGGCCGACTGACGCAGTTCGCCGCCGAGTCGGTGTCAGGGGCACCCGATGGCCTCACGCATCTCGCCATCACGGCCGATCGGCTCGCGGATGCGCGCGCCAGTGCGCTCACGACGATCGGACTCACGCGCGCGCGCGCGGAGTGCATCGTCGCGCTCGCGCGCGCCGTGGCGAGCGGTGCGTTGCCCGAGCTCACCGGCGAGGGCACGTGCGTCGACCCGTCGTCGTTCGTACGTCGGTTCGTCGCGCTCCCCGGTATCGGGCAATGGACGGCCGACTACGTGACGATGCGCGCGCTCCGATGGCCCGATGCATTCCCCGCGGGCGACCTCGGTCTTCGGAAGGCAATGGGTGGGCTCACCGTCGCGCGATTGCGCACGGCATCGGAGCCGTGGCGTCCGTGGCGCGCGTACGCCGCGCAACATCTCTGGGCAAGCCTATGACGACGCTCTACTCGGTGATCGACAGCTCGGTCGGTCCACTGCTCCTCACGGCCGACGAGCGCGGCCTCACGCGCGTCTGGTTCGACATGGGCGGCGAGAGTCACCGCCCGCGCGGGCACTGGCAGCGTGCCGAGGATGCCGTCGGCTCGACGTCGACGCGTACGATCGACACGGCGCGAACGCAGCTCGACGAATACTTCGCCGGCCATCGCACGCAGTTCGAACTGCCGCTCTCACCCGAAGGCACGGAGTTCCAGCGGCGCGTGTGGGACGCGCTCGCCGAGATCCCGTTCGGCACGACGATCAGCTATCTCGAGCTCGCGCGGACGGTTGGCGATCCTCGCGCCGTGCGAGCGGTCGGCGGCGCCAACGGCCGGAACCCGCTGCCGATCGTGCTGCCGTGTCACCGCGTGATCGGCGCGGACGGCTCGCTCACCGGGTTCGGTGGCGGCATCGAGCGGAAGCGATGGCTGCTCGAGCACGAGGGCGCGATC
>JBDTOD010000004.1:0-93436 GCA_039933415.1 bacterium | reverse complement strand
TGTAGAACGTGGTCGTCTTCCCCGCCCCATTCGGGCCCAGCAGTCCGACGATCTCGCCCTGTTGCAAGCTCAGGGCCACCTCATTCACGACGGGGCGCCGGCGATATTTCTTCACCAGACCGCGGGCCTCGAGCACGCTGCGTTTGCCATTCGTTGGGACACCGAGCGCGCCGCGCCCGGCGCGCAACGCATCGTGCTCGCCGGTGTGCTTGAGCACATCCGCGACCTCGCTCCGCACGCCGCTGATCTCACGCCAGACACGCTCGTCTACCCGAAGTCCGGCGTCGGGCGAGTGCAGCCCGCCAGCTGGCAGGACCACGACGCCTTCGGACGCCAGCCGAGGCAGCACCGACGCGGCGAGATTCTGGCGCACCTCGTCCATGCTGAGCCGGCCCGCCTCACGCTCCGCATCCGCACCCGAGGCGCGGAGCGCCGTGAGGTGATCGTTCCGGTACTGGACCGCCACGTCGTTGAACGTCGCGGCGCCATGCTCGTCTGCGGCGCAGATCAGCGCGTGCAGGGCGAGCGCCGCCGAACGGTCGCCCTTGGCCAGCCGGTCGACGAGGGCCTGCAGCATCGGCGGAGTAGACAGGTTGGTCATGGACGCTTGATCGGAACGACGGGTGGGCTCTTGGCGGGTCCGCCGGCCGGAACGGGCACCGCCGGAGAGGTCGGCGACGGTCCCGCGGGCACGGGCGCGCCCCCTCCCGGCGCCGTCGAGCCAGGGGCGGGGCTGACACTGCTCTCGGGAGCGACGGAGCCCGCCGCCATGCCGGCGCGCGGAGCGCGAGTGCTGTCGGGGCCGGGCTCGAGATAAATTCCGGACGCGAGCTCACGGTTCTGCACCTGGACCCGCTGCACGCCACCCGTGTCGAACGTCACGTTGATCGTCGTGCCGGTCACGTACACGACCGCCGGCGTGCGCAGTGTGGTGTCGCGGGGCGGGAGATGCTGGAGCGACGTGGCGCTCCCCGTCGCCACGAGCCGCTTGATGCGGGGCTTGCTCGTCGTGTCGCCCACCGGCGCAGCGGTGGTGTCGAAGTACGCGACGATCGTGTCGCCCATGAGGCGGTCGTTCTCCGGCGTGCGGAACCGCGTGGTATCGGCCGCGCCTTCGGCGACCGCCGATCGAAGCGCGTGCATCTCGCGCAACCGCTGGTTCGGCATCAGCACGTCGATGGAGTCCGCGACGATGTTCCTCGCTGGGGACACGGCGCGTGCGCGCGAGGTGCCCCACGCGATGGCACGCTGGAGCACATCGTCCGTGATGCGGAGATCGATCGTGTCGGACTTGAGGTTGAGATCCTGACTCGTCGCCTCGGCATTCGCCTTTGCGAGCACGCGCTCGAGCTTCTGCTTCTTCGACAGCACGTCGATCGTCTCACCGACGAGCGTGAACGGGCGGCCTTTGGTGCCGAGCACCCGCGGCGAGCGCATCAGCCGCAGCAGCCCCGTGCTGCCGTCGAGATACAGCGAGTCACCGGACGCCGTGAGCTCGGGGCGGATGACGACCACCTCGCCCGACGAGGCCACGGTGCTGTCCCCCTCGAGCCAGATCGTGTTGCCGGTGACCGTGATGGGCGGCTGCGCCTTCCCCGCCGGATCTTTCTCGATGATCGTGATGGTCGGACGCGCGGTCGAGCTGCCATGCTGCTTGCGCACGCGCGGAATGGCGCGCCAGAACTCGAGCTGGTTTCCCCTGAGGTTCGAGCCGGTGGGGAGCGTCGCGTCGACGTTGAGGTACGCGAGCAGTCGTTCTTCTTTCTGGAAGTACGTGAGGTAGTCGGACTTGAGCTTGAGGCGCGGCTCGACGTAGTCGACGTTGCCGATGAAAAACGCCCGACCTTCGTCTCCGTAGTACTCGAGGCTGTCGGACTTAAGCACGATGCGCTGCTTTGGGCAGCGGGCGATCACATTGCCGCCGACGTAGATGTTGCGTTGTCCGGAGGGAAGCTTGATCGCCGTCCCCGGTCGGTCGAAGGTCAAGTCAAGGGCGCATCGTCCCGACGGCGCGGGACCGAGCTGCGCGGACAATGCCCCGGGCGCCAACAGCGCGAGGAGCCCAACGACGAGGGCCTTCACTGCGCTGGAAGCGTGAGACTGCCGCGACCCTGGCCCGCGCGAAGAACCTGAATGCGGGTCAGCTGCGGATCCGCCTTGAATCCAATTCCACTGAGATTCCGACCCGGCTCCACGAGCGTGAAGTTCGTATCGCTCGACACCTCGTTCAGCCCCTGCGAATACTTGAGGTGCGGCGACGTCAGACGCTTCCCCTCGTTCGTCACGATCACGACGTTGCCGAACCCCTCGAGGATCTGCTCGCGCATGCTGTACCGCCCGCGGTCCGCGCTCATCACGCCGTCCTTCGCGCCCATCGTCGAGTTGAAGGTGGCGCTGACCTTGCGCAGCTCGAACCGGGTATTCTCATCGAACACGTAGGCCGTGTCGGCGAACATCTCTCCGCGCTGTACGCCGCCATCGACGAGCAGCAATCGGACCTTCAGCATGACCTGATCCGCACTGTCCGCCATCGTGCGGCCGCTCTTCACCGGCGGAGCCGCGCCCTTCTTCTGGCACGCCTCGGCCGCGAACAGCAGCGTCACCGCGAGCATGAACACGCGCCTCATGCGACGCGCGCTCGCATCAGATCGTGGAGATGCACCACGCCGGCGACGCGATCCGCCTCGTCGAGCACCGGCATGGCCATCACGCCGTGTGTCTCCATGCGATAGACCACGGCGCTCGCGAGCTCGCCCACCCGAGCGCTTCGTGGCTCTCGCGTCATGATTCGTTCGACGACTTGTGCCAGCACGTCCGTGTCATGCTCCATGTGCCTGGTCAGGTCGCCCGCCGTGAGCACTCCATGCAGCCTGCGTTCGGCGTCGGCCACCATGACGATTCCACGCTGCTCCGCCAACACCACCACCGCCTGCCGCAACGTCGATCCCGGCGGAAGCACCGGCAACGGATCGGTGAGCATGACGTCGTCCACCCGAGTGATCAGCCTCCGCCCAAGCGCGCCACCCGGATGGAGACGCGCGAAGTCCTCGCGACGAAAGCCCTTGTGCTCGAGCAATGCGACCGCCAACGCGTCACCCATCGCGAGCGCCACCGTGGTGCTCGTCGTGGGCGCGAGATCATGCGGGCACGCCTCTTCGCGGACCCGCGCGTCGAGCGAGACGTCGCTCAGCCTGGACAAGGCAGAGGCCGGATCGCCCGTGATTGCGACGGTGCGTACCCCGAGCCCCTGCAGATGTTCGAGGAGCGTGAGCAGCTCATCCGATTCGCCGGACTTCGACAGAAGAATGGCGACATCTCCCGCGCCGACGATGCCAAGGTCGCCGTGCGCGCTCTCGGCCGGGTGCAGGAAGACGGCTGGCGTGCCCGTCGACGTGAGCGTCGCGGCGATCTTGCGGCCCACGAGCCCCGACTTCCCGACGCCGGCGACGATCACTCTCCCGGTCGCGAGCGCGATCGTCGTCACCGCGCGGGCGAACTCCTCGCCGAGTCGCTCCTCCGCCACCGCGAGCGCCTCTCGCTCCAGCCGAAAGACGCGTCGCCCGCGATCGAGGATCTCCTCGGGCGTCATCGTGCGGGCTCCCCCGATGGAAGCGAGCGCTCGGAGACGTATCGCTTCGTCACCGACTCCCACTCACCGCGCGCGCGAAGCAGCAGCTCAGCGAACTCGCGGATCGCGCCCGCGCCTCCCGTCCGCGTGAGCTGGAGCGTGCACTCGGCACGGATCTCCGGCACGGCATTTCCGACCGCCACGGGAAGTCCGACGAGGCGCAGCACGGCGAGATCGGGGAAGTCGTCCCCGAGGAACGCGGCCTCCTTCGGCGCGATGCCGTGTCGGTCGAGCATGGCGAGGAACGCCGGCAGCTTGTGCGCGCGCGAATCCTGCGCGACGTCTTCGACGTCGAGCTCGAGGGCTCGCAGCCGCACGCTCTCCGAAACGCGACCGGTGATGATCACGACGCGAAGCCCCGCCCTCTGCATCAGATGGATGCCGAGGCCGTCCTGGATCTCGTAGCGCTTGAGCTCAACGGGCCGGCCATCGGCGGCGCCGAGATAGATCCCGCCGTCGGTCATGACGCCGTCGACGTCGAGCCCGACGAGACGGATCGTGCGGGCGAGCGTCGGATCGATCACTTGCGCGCGAGGTGCCACACGTCGACCGCGCGGAGGATGAGATCATCGAGTCGGTCGAGCGGGACCATGTTCGGTCCGTCGCTCGGCGCGTGGTCGGGATCGGGATGCGTCTCGATGAAGAGTCCATCCACGCCGACCGCGCACGCCGCGAGCGTGAGCGGCGGCACGAACTCACGCGCGCCGCCGCTGGAGCCTCCCTCGCCACGGCCGGGCTGCTGCACGCTGTGCGTCGCGTCGAACACGACCGGAGCGTCGCAGGCGGTGCGCATCCGCGGCAGCGAACGGAAGTCCACGACGAGATCACCGTAGCCGAAGAAGCTTCCGCGCTCGGTGGCCGCCACCTCGATGGCGCCGGAGTGACCGGCGTCGGCATAGCCCGAACGCACCTTGGCGACTGCGCCGCGCATCGCCTCGGGCTGCATCCACTGCCCCTTCTTCACATTGACCGGCTTGCCCGCCGCACCGGCCGCGACGAGAAGATCCGTCTGCCGCGACAGGAACGCGGGGATCTGGAGCACGTCGGCCACCTGCGCGGCCGGCGCGCACTGATCGGGGAGATGCACGTCGGTCAGGACCGGAAGGCCCGTCGCCGCGCGAACGCGATCGAGCGCGGCGAGCCCTTCATCGAGACCGGGACCGCGAAACGCGCCCGCGTTGGAGCGATTGGCCTTGTCGAAGCTGGCCTTGAAGATGATCCCGCCGGGGACGCGCTCAGCCAGCCGTGCGAGATGCTCACCGACGCGAAGATTGAGCGCGTCGTCCTCGAGCACACACGGACCCGCGATGAGAAAGAGTGCGTCGCGACGGAAGCGCGTCGTCACGACTGCGTCGCGGTGGCGAGCTCGGGACGGCGCTCCTGCTCGCTCCGCCGCTTGGCCGACACGGCTGCGGCGACGAAGCCCGCGAACAGCGGATGCGGACGAGTGGGACGAGACTGGAGCTCCGGATGGAACTGACAGCCGACGAACCATGGATGATCGGGCAGCTCCACCACTTCGACGAGCTGGCCGTCCGGCGAGAGACCGCTCAGGCGCATCCCGCGCTGCACGAACAGATCGCGATACGAATTGGAGACTTCGTAGCGGTGGCGGTGACGCTCGCTGACTTCGGCAACGCCGTACACCTCGCCGGCCCGCGAGCCGCGAGCGAGGCGACATGGATACGCGCCCAGTCGCATCGTACCGCCCATGTCGGTGACGTGCTGTTGCGACTCCATGAGCGAGATCACCGGGTTGTCGCACTCCGGCGCGAACTCGCTGGAATGACTGTCGTCCAGTCCGCACACGTTGCGAGCGAACTCGATGATCGCCGTCTGCATGCCGAGGCAGATGCCGAAGAACGGGACCGCATGCTCGCGTGCGTGCCGAATGGCCTCGACCATTCCCTCCACGCCGCGGACGCCGAATCCACCAGGCACGAGCAGCCCGTGGTGGCGACCGAGGATCTCCGCGGCGGCGTGCGCGTCGACGAAGTCGTCGCTGGAGATCCAGGTGATGTCCACGCCGACGTCGTTGGCGATGCCGCCGTGAATGAGCGCTTCCTGCACGCTCTTGTAGCTGTCCACATAGTCCGTGTACTTGCCGACGATGGCGATCTTCACGCGCTCGCGCGGCGCGACGATCCGCTGCACCATCTCCTTCCACTGCGAGAGGTCGGGCGCAGGACGATCGATGCCGAACTTCTGCAGCACCTTCTCGTCGAATCCCTGGTCGTGGAAGGCGAGCGGAATCTGATAGATCGAGCTCACGTCGGGGGACTCGATGACGGCGCCGAACTCGACGTTGCAGAACAGCGCGATCTTGCGCTTGATCTCGTCGGACACGGGACGCTCGGTGCGCACGATCAGGATGTCGGGCTGGATGCCGATCTCCATCAGCTCGCGCACCGAGTGCTGCGTCGGCTTCGTCTTGAGCTCGCCGGCCGCGGCGATGTACGGGATGAGCGTGAGGTGCACGAAGATCGCGTTCTCGCGGCCGACGTCATGCCGGAACTGACGAATCGCCTCGAGGAAGGGCTGCGACTCGATGTCGCCGACCGTTCCGCCGATCTCGACGATCACGACGTCGTTCTCCGGCGCCATGCGGCGGATGGCGGCCTTGATCTCGTCGGTGATGTGCGGGATCACCTGCACCGTCGAGCCGAGATATTCGCCGCGGCGCTCCTTGGTGATGACGTTCAGGTAGATGCGGCCGGTCGTGACGTTGTTCGCCTGCGCCAAGGACCGGTCGATGAATCGCTCGTAGTGACCGAGGTCGAGATCGGTTTCGGCACCGTCGTCCGTGACGTAGACCTCGCCGTGCTGGAACGGCGACATCGTCCCCGGATCCACGTTCAGGTACGGGTCGAACTTCATCATGGTCACGCGCAGGCCGCGCTCGACGAGCAGGCGCCCCAGTGACGCGGCGGCGATGCCCTTGCCGAGCGAGGAGACCACCCCGCCGGTGACGAAGATGAACTTCGTCGTGTGCTGTCTCGTCGTCGTCTGCATCAGCTCTCGGTGGTCGTGAAGGCCGCCCATTCGTGGTTGGCCAGGTCCAGGTCAGCTTCCGTGTCTATTCCGCCGCGCGGCATCGCCTCGCTGATCGCCACGCCCATTCGCATGCCATTGGCGAGCGGCCGCAACTGCTCCAGCCGCTCGATGCGCTCGAGCGGATGGACGGGCAGCGCGACCCACTGCGCGAGCGCATCGGGAGTATACGCGTACACGCCGACATGATGCAGCACGCGAACAACCTGCTCGGCGACATCGGCGTCATCCCGAAGGTACGGGATCGGTGCGCGCGAAAAATACAGCGCGGCGCCATCGTCGGCAGTCACGACTTTGACGATGTCGGGACGGAGGAGCACATCGCGCTCGGCCCGCACTGCCGCGGTGCCGAGAGCGAATCGTCTCGACGTTACCAGCTTCAACGCGCCGCGCACGGCGGCGGCGGCGACGAACGGCTCGTCGCCCTGCACGTTGAGAATCGCATGCACGCCGCGGCAGTCGGGGCGACTGGCGACCTCCGCGACGCGATCCGTGCCGCTCGGGTGTCCGCCATCGGTCATGACGGCCTCGCCACCCGCCCGACGAACCTGTTCGGCGATCTCGATGCTGTCGGTGGCGACGAGGCAGCGATCGGCGACGCGGAGCGCGACGACCCGCTCGAGCACTCGGACGATGAGGGGGACGCCGGCGAGAAGTCGGAGCGGCTTCCGGGGGAGACGCTGCGCGCCCAGTCGTGCTGGGATCACGGCGAGTGTCTTCACGAGCCGCGGCAGAGACAGAGGCCGCACGATGCGCGCGCGAGGCGCGCGTCCGACGCAACTTTCACGCCATTTAAGGTATTGCCGGCGCGGCGTTTGCGCAATTCGCGCGCGGCCGGATGCGCCGTGCCGGTCAGTTCCCGAGCGAGACGCCGAAACTGAGCTGCGGGTCGCGCTTACCGGCGGCGTCCACGGTGTAGTCGGCGCGAAGGAAGCTCAGCGCCAGGCCCGCGCCGATCTCCTGCTCCAGCTTGGGAAGTGATCCCAGTCCTGCTGCGCCCATCAAGTGCCGGAGAAAGAGCGTCGGTGAGCCGAGCTTGGGCACCACGATGGCGGAGATCGGGATCTGGTAGCGGCTCTCGACGAACAGGAGCTGGTCGCCGCCCTGCTCGAGCAGCTCAAGGAGCGGCAGTGTGCCAGCGCGACCCAGGTACGCAAAGCGCGCCATGGGCACGCTGTCGCCGGACGACGTCACGGCGTGCGCGTTCACCCGAAGCCGTTGCGCGCGAAAGGTCGGGAAGTCGATGGAGCCGTCGAGAGTGAGTTGAAGGAACGAGGAGGTACCCGCGGGAGCTTGCGTGCTCTTCTCACCTTCGGCGCTGAGGTTCGCCTTCACGTTGCCGGCGCGATACGTGAGCCGCGCTCCGGCGAGCGCCGAGCCGATGGTGCCTCGTTCGACCAGCGGGTTCGGTCTGGCCACGTGCTCGACCGATTTACGACCGAAGAACGACCAGACGTTTCCAGCCGCGGAGATCGGACTGACCTTCTCGTAGCGCCCGCCCACGAACGGCTCGAGCTCGTAGCTGTCCGTCTCGACGCGCCCGATCAACCGGGCGGTTCCCCCCTCGGCACGGAAATAGTTCCGAGAATCGTTCCCCAGGCCGATGGTCGCGGCCGAGTTGAGAAGATCCCCGTACATCCAGGCGTCGTTGGTTCGCGTGCTCCGACCTGCATCTGCCTCGAGTCGCAGCGCGCGCCCAGGCTGAATCCGCACGACGACGCCCGGGTCCACCACGCCAAGCCTGCTCCGATACGTTGCCATCGGTTGAAGCTCGACGTTTCGTTTGCCGAGCGTGAGCAGTGCTCCGACAGGAAGCGAGACGCCATCCACGCGATCGTACGACGGCATGAGCAACCCCTGCACGCCGGCGAGCTGAAAGACCGGCGGCGGGTCGGGCTCGCGTGGGCGGTAGTCGAGCCGATAGCCCGAGCCCGACGGAGAGATCTGGTAGCTGTCGTCTCGATAGCTCTCGACGGATCCACCGACTCGACCGAGAAAGGTCCGCGACACGGTGCCGCCGATCGAGATGGCACGGCCGCTCACGTCGGAGCCCGGACGGAGGAAGAGGTCCGCGCCGACCACGACGACATCCCCCTGCACCTTGCTGGCGAGATAGGTCGGCCGGCCGAGCACGAGCAGGCTCGTCGTGAACATCGTGTCGCGTCGCAGCACGAGCACGTCGCGTCCCGCGCGCAAGGCGTGCGGCTGCGCGACGGCGGCGCGGACGATCGAGGCGACGCGTGTGGGCCCGGCGTCGTTCAGCACGACGTCCTGCGCGCCGGCCACGACGGGAAGCAGCAGCGCGGCGAACAAGACCCGCATCACCGCGCGACCAACCCGAGGAAGTTGCGCAGCAGCTGCTTCCCATCCGGCGTGAGCACGGACTCCGGATGGAACTGCACGCCCCACACGGGATGCTCGACGTGGCGCAGCGCATGAATCTCGGAGGGATCTCCCTCTGCCGTGGCCGTCACCATGAGCACGTCGGGAAGCGACGCTCGCTCCACCGTGAGCGAGTGATAGCGACCGACCTGCAGTGGCGAGGGAAGTCCGGCGAACAGATCGGAGCCGTCGTGCGCGATGCGAGACGTCTTGCCGTGCACGGCGCGCGTTGCCCGCACCACTTTCCCACCGTACGCCGCACCAATGGCCTGATGACCGAGGCAGACGCCGAGGATGGGCGTCGTCGCGCCCCACGCCCGGATGACGTCGACCGTGACGCCGGCCTGCGCGGGCGCGCAGGGACCGGGCGAGAGCACGATTCCCTCCGGCGCGAGTGCCCCGACCTCATCGACGGTCACCTCGTCGTTGCGCCTGACGAGTACGTCGGCCCCAAGCTCGCCCAGATACTGCACGAGGTTGTAGGTGAACGAGTCGTAGTTGTCGATGACGAGGAGCATGACGCGGGCGCCGAGGGTCGAGTGCGGGAGACGGCCGGACGCCGCTCACCCACGCGGATGATAACTCCGGTGGACCTGACGAAGATACTCCCGGTCCACATGGGTGTAGATCTGGGTCGTCGCGATGTCGACATGGCCGAGCATCTCCTGCACCGCGCGCAGATCGGCGCCGCCTTCGAGGAGGTGTGTCGCGAAGGAGTGCCGCAGGGTATGCGGCGAGACGTGCTTCTCGATCCCCGCGCGATCGACATAACCGCGAAGGATCTTCCACGCGCCCATGCGGGTGAGCGGCCGGCCTCGCGCGTTCAGGAAGAGGATGCCCTTCCCCTCTCCCTTTTCCAGGCGCGGACGAAGCTCGCGAATGTAGATCGCGACCGCGCCAATCGCCGAACGTCCGATCGGGACGAGACGCTCCTTGCTTCCCTTGCCGAAGACGCGCACGAGCCCTTCTTCGAGCATCAGGTCGCGCACGCCGAGCGAGATCCACTCCGAGACGCGCAGGCCGGCACCGTAGGCCAGCTCCAGCAGGGCACGGTCGCGAAAGACCAGCGTGTCATCCAGGGTCGGCGCGGCGAGCAGCCGCTGCACCTCCTCGACGCTCAGCACGTCCGGCAAGGTGCGCCATTTCTTCGGCGTCTCCAACCGCTCGCTCGGGTCACGCACGACGATTCCGTCGCCGGTGAGAAAGCGGAAATACGTGCGCACCGCGGAGACGTTCCGGCGAATCGACGCGGGCGCCAACCCGAGGTCCTTGAGATGATACACGTACTCGCGGAGCATCCGCGCCGTGATGTCGAGCGGCGCGGCGATTCCCTTCACGTCGGCATATTCGGCGAACCGCGCGAGGTCGCGTTCGTACGCCTCGATCGTTCGCGGCGAGAGGCCCTCCTCCAGCGAGACGTAGTCGGTAAAGCGCGCGAGGAGGAAGCGACGCGCGCGAGCGTCGGTGTCGCTCATGTCCTGGCGCGAGCGCGGCTGCGCAGCCACCACACGAGCGCGCCGGCGGCGACGATCGCGGCGGCCACGACGGCGGCGACGCGGCCATAGTGCGCGATCATTCCCGTGACGGCGCCCCAATCGGCGCCCGCCTTGAAGGCGAGGTAGCTCACGGCGCCGTACCAGACGGCCGAAGCAACGGCGATGGAGAGGATCGTCGAGATCGGGGAGAGACGCAGCGCGCCGGCGAATGGCGGCACGAGCGCGCGCACGCCCGGAATGAACCGGCTCAGCACGAGCGCGCCCGCTCCGTACTTCCGGTGAAGGTCGCGAAGGCGACGTTCGTTCTTGTCGTCAGCGAGCGCGGGGAAGCGCCGGTGCATCCACTCCGTCCCATGGCGACGTCCGACGGCGTACATCGCGGTGGCACCGAGCACGTTGCCGATCCACGTGGCGAGAAACGCCCAGAACGCGCTCCCCTGACCACGAGCGGCCAACCAGCTGCCGAGTGCGACGACCGTGTCGGCGGGCACTGGCGGAAACACGTTCTCGACGGCGGCGAACACCGCCATCAGCAGATAGAGCGCGCCGACCGGGATGTGCGTCAGCCATTCGACGAAGCCAGCCGGCATTGCTACGCCGGATGCAGGGTCGCCGTGGCGAGGCAGGCGATCCCCTCTCCGCGTCCAATGAAGCCCATCCCTTCGTTGGTCTTCCCCTTGATGCTCACGTCGGAGACGATGCAGCCGAGCGCACCAGCCATCCGCTCACGCATCGCATCGCGGTGCGGTCCGATCTTCGGTGATTCGGCGATGACGACCACATCCACCTGGCCGATGCGCCAGCCGGCGGAATGGACGCGCCACACCGCGAGCTGCAGCATGTCGATCGAATCGCGCCCCGCGTTCGCCGGATCGGTGTCGGCGAACATCTCGCCGATGTCGCCCAGCGCCGCCGCGCCCAGGATCGCATCGGTCACGGCGTGGGCGATCGCATCACCGTCGGAATGCCCGTGCAGATGCACGTTGCTCGGGATGCGGATCCCGCCGAGCACCATCGGGCCGCCTGGCGCGAAGCGGTGTGAGTCGTAGCCGATGCCGGATCGAATCGCGAGGCGCTCAGGCATGCGGAGCCGCGACTCGCGCGCTGGTCACGCGGCGGCCACCACGGGCGCGATGATCGAGTAGTCCTGACGCCGCCGCGCCGGAGTGAAGCCGGCATCGCGGATGAGCCGCTCCATCTCATCGATCGACGTGCGGTGGGTCGTGTTGGCCGCCGACACCACGTTCTCCTCGATCATCAGCGAGCCGAAGTCGTTGCAGCCGAATCGCAGCGCGGTCTGCCCGACCTTCATCCCCATCGTCACCCAGCTCGACTGGATGTTCGGCACATTGTCGAGCACGATGCGCGAGAAGGCGACGGTGCGCAGGTAGTCCACCGCGTCGGTCTTCTGCATGTGCGACATGCGCGGCGTGTTCTCCGGCTGCAGCGGCCAGCAGATGAACGCGGTGAACCCTCCGGTGCGCGCCTGCACCTCCTTGACGCGCTCGAGGTGCTCGAGGCGCTCGGCGAGCGTCTCCCCGATGCCGTACATCATCGTGACGGAGGTCTTCATCCCCTCCTGATGCGCGATCTCCATGATCTCGAGCCAGCGATCGGCGCTCGCCTTCTTCTTCGCCACGTCGTCGCGAACACGCTGCACGAGGATCTCGCCACCACCGCCGGGGATCGAATCGAGCCCCGCCTTCTGGAGCTCGCGAATGACGTCGCGCGCGTCCATGCGATAGAGCTTCGACCAGAAGTCCACCTCGCTCGGGCTGAAGCCGTGCACGTGGATCGGGTGATTGCGCTTGATGTAGCGCAGCAGATCCAGATACCACTCGAACGGGATGTACGGATTGTGTCCGCCCTGCATCAGGATCTGCACACCGCCCAGCGCCTTGGCCTCGTCGATCTTCGCGCCGATCTGCTCGTACGACAGCGTCCACCCTTCGGCGTCCTTCGGCCGGCGATAGAAGGCACAGAAGCCGCAGTCGGCGACGCAGACGTTCGTGTAGTTGATGTTCCGGTCGACGATGTACGTGACGACGTCGCCCGGATGCAGCCGATCGCGCACCCGGTCCGCTTCCGCACCCAGCTCGAGCAGCGGCGCGCGCTGATAGAAGTCGAGGAGATCACGCATGCGCGACACCGGATGGTGGACGAACGCCGAGGGTGACGAGGCAGCGCATCACGCGGCGGGGAGGAAGACGAGCGAACCGTTCGGCACTCGGCCGCTCGCGGCGAGCTTGCCGAAAAACGTCGTGAGCCCCGCAAGATGCTCGTAGCGAAGCCCGTAATCGAGGCCTGAAAGATACTGCAGCGCGGCCCAACTGGAGACGCCGGTGGCCGCCGCCGCCTGGTCGGCGAGCTCGCCGAGATGGGCCAGACCCCAGTCGCGTGACCGGATGAGCTGCGCGTGCAACGCCAGCGCCTGCTCCACCGGCGCGGTGCGGAGCGCGACCCAGACGGCGAACACGAATGGCAGTCCGGTCCACCGCTTCCACTCCTCCCCGAGGTCGTACGCATACGGATACGACGTCGCGAGTCCGCTCGCGCCGGAGCTGAGCAGCAGTGCCGCGTCGCCGATGATGAGCCGAGCGTCGTGCTCCGGCTGTTGGGCGCGGGTGAGATCGGCGATCTCCGCGTCGGCGGGGATGAAGATCGGCCGCGTGCCCCACACCTGCTCGAACAGCAGCTCGAGCAGCACGACGCTCGTCATCGAGCTGCGCGTGACGAGGACGCGGCGCCCGCCGAGCGATGCGGCCGGTGCGCGCGAGAAGAGCATCACGCTCCGCACGGGTCCGTCGCAGGAGATCGCGAGATCGGGAAGCAGCAGGTAGCGGGCGGTGTCGCGCGCGTACTCTACGGCGGAGATCACGCTGATGTCGAGCGAGCCTTCGGCCATTCTCGCGTTGAGCGCCGACGGGATGCCGTCCACCAGCTCCGCGTCGAGGGGCACGATGCGCCGATCGATCGCGCCGTACACTGGATAGCAGTTGATGTATGGGATCCGTCCGACGCGCATGCTCACGCCGCCTCGGCGCGCGGCGGGTCGTCGTCGAAGCTTGTTCGCAGGACGTTGTAGAACGAGTCGCGCTCGACGGGAACCTTGTCCGCGCCGCGAATGAGACGCAGCAGCTGATCGAGTGTCATCCCCTGCGCCGTGTGCGCACCGGCCTCGTGATAGATCTTCTCGCGGACCACGGTGCCTTCGAGATCGTTCACGCCGAAGTGCAGCGAGAGCTGCGACAACGCCGGCGTGACCATGATCCAGTGCGACTTGATGTGCTCGAAGTTGTCGAGGAAGAGCCGGCCGACGGCGAGGTTCTTCAGATCGTCGAAGCCGGTCGTGGCCGTACCCGTGCGGCCCAGCTCCACGCCGAGCTCGTTGTTGTCCGGGTGATAGGCGAGCGGAATGTACGCGAGGAAGCCGCCCGTCTCGTCCTGCAGGTCGCGCAGCATGCCAAGGTGGTTGATGCGATCCTCGATCGTTTCCACGTGGCCGTAGAGCATCGTGGAGTTCGTGCGGATCCCCAGGCCGTGCGCCACCCGGTGGACGTCGATCCACTCGCTGCCGGCAAGCTTCCGATCGGCGATCGTCGCACGCACGCCCGGGCTGAACACTTCGGCGCCGCCGCCAGGCATCGTATCGAGCCCCGCCTCGCGCAGGGCGACGAGGACGTCACGCACCGACATCTTCTCGATGCGGGCGATGTGCGCGATCTCCACCGCGGTGAGTCCCTTGATGTGCACCTGCGGATGGCGCTCCTTGAGCCCGCGGAACATCTCCGAGTAGTACGCGAGCCCCGCCTTCATGTCCAACCCGCCGACGATGTGGAATTCACGCGTCATGGCGTTCGTCGCCGCTGCCGCCTCCGCCCACACCTGATCCATCGTGTAGCGGTACGCGCCGTCCTCCTTGGGCAGGCGCGCGTACGAGCAGAAGACACACGTCTGCCGCAGGATGCAGACGTTGGTCGGATTGATGTGCTGGTTCGACGCGAACGTCACGCGATCGCCGTGCTTCGCTCGGTTCGCCGCGTCGGCGAGGGTGCCGAGTCCGTGCAGGTCGGCGGTGCGGAAGAGCGTCACGCCCTCCGCTGCGCTGAGGCGCTCGCCCGCGAGGACCTTGTCGGCGATGGGCTGCAGCGCCGGGTCGGAGATTCTCGAGCGATCGAGCACTACGGCGGTGGGCACGGCTACTCCGGGAATCGCTTGACGACGAGGGAGACGTTGTGACCGCCGAAGCCTGCGCTGTTGCTCAGGGCGGCACGAACGTCGCGCCGTTTCGCCTGGTTCGGCGTGAAATCCAGATCGCCGCAGGCGGGATCCGGCGTGCGGTAGTTGATCGTCGGCGGCACGATCTTGTCGCGAATGCTGAGCAGCGAGGCAATGAACTCGATCGCGCCGGCCGCGCCCAGCATGTGCCCCGTCATCGATTTGGTCGAGGAGACGCTGAGCTCCTTCGCCGCTGCTCCGAACACCTTCGAGATCGCCGTCGCCTCGTTGGAGTCGTTGAGCGGCGTGGAAGTTCCATGCGCGTTGACGTAGTCAATCTCGTGCGGCTCGAGGCCGGCGTCGGCGAGCGCGCCGCGCATGGCGCGCTGAAGCCCCTCGTGCTCGGGAAGCTGGCCGGTGAGGTGGTACGCGTCGCCGGAGGCCCGGTATCCTCCCACTTCGCCGTAGATGCGCACGCCGCGAGCGAGTGCGTGCTCGAGCTCCTCGAGGATGACGATCGCCGCGCCCTCGCCCATGACGAAGCCGTCACGTCCGGCGTCGAACGGACGTGAGGCGGTTTCGGGGCTGTCGTTGCGTGTGGACAGCGCCGTCATGTTCGCGAATCCGCCGATCGCCATTGGCGTCACGGTCGCCTCGGCGCCGCCGCAGATCATGATGTCCGCGTCGCCGTACTGGATGATCCGGAATGCATCGCCGACAGCATGCGCGCTCGTGGAGCAGGCCGACACGGTGGCGTAGTTCGGACCACGCGCGTTGAAGTGCATCGACACCACGCCGGAGGCGATGTCAGCGATGAACATCGGGATGAAGAAGGGGCTGATCTTGCTCACCCCCCGTTCCCGATAGACGTCGTGCTGCTCTTCGAAGCTCTTGAGCCCGCCGATGCCGCTCCCGACGATCACGCCGGTGCGGTCGACATCGAAACTGCCTTTCGCGAGTCCGGCGTCGGCCATCGCTTCGACCGCCGCCGCGACGGCATACTGCGTGTATTGATCGGCTCGCTTCGCTTCCTTCCGCTCCATCGACTTCAGCGGATCGAACCCCTTGACCTCGCAGGCAAATCGCACGGGGAAGTTGGCGGGGTCGAACTTGGTGATGGGCGTTGCGCCCGACACCCCTGCCTGCATGGCACGCCAAGTCGTCGCCACATCGTTTCCGATTGGCGTGATGGCACCGAGACCGGTGACGACGACCCGACGCCGCATTACGCGCCGACCTTGGTGTTCAGGTACGCCACGGCGTCGCCGACGGTGCGCAGCTTCTCCGCGTCCTCGTCAGGGATGTCGATGTTGAACTCCTTCTCGAACTCCATCACCAGCTCGACGATATCGAGGCTGTCCGCACCGAGGTCCTCGATGAAGCTGGCCTCGTCGGTCATCTTGTCGCGCTCGACGCCGAGCTCCTTCTCGATGATGTCACGGACCTTCTGGGCGTTGTCGGCCATTGGGCTTGCTCCTGTAAGTTTTTTGAACGCGGGAAAGTTAGCGAAAGTTCGCCCTGAATGTCACTTCTCTAGCGCTGGCGTCGTGCTCACATCACCATCCCGCCGTCCACGACGAGCACTTGCCCCGTGATGTACGACGCGTGTTCGGAGGAGAGAAATGCGACCGCCGCGGCCACGTCTCCCGGCCGCCCCAGGCGCTCGAGCGGGATCAACCCCGAGAGCGCCGTGCGCGCCTCGGGCGTCATCGCGGCCGTCATGTCCGTCTCGATGTAGCCCGGCGCGATCGCGTTCACGAGGATGTTGCGCGAACCAAGCTCCTTCGCCACCGACTTGGTCAGGCCGATCAGTCCCGCCTTGCTCGCCGCGTAGTTCGACTGCCCTTTGTTGCCGGTGAGACCAACGACGCTGGCGATGTTGACGATGCGGCCCCATCGGCGCTTCATCATGCCGCGCGACGCCGCGCGGATGGCAACGAAGGCGCCTCGCAAATTCGCGTCGAGCACGGCGTCCCAGTCCTCGTCCTTGATGCGGAACAGGATGTTGTCGCGCGTGAGACCGGCGTTGTTGACGAGGATGTCGATCTGGCCGAACGCGCGCTCGACGTGCTCCACGAGCGACACCACGGATGCGGAGTCGGCGACGTCGCACGAGAAGCCTTGCGCACCGCCACCGACAGCGTCGGCCGCCTCCGTCGCGCGCGCGAGATCGCGACCGACAACGGCCACGCGCGCGCCGGCGCCCGACAACGTCTCGGCGATCGCCCGGCCGATCCCGCGAGTGCTTCCGGTGACGAGCGCGATGCGCCCCGTCAGATCGATCTTCACGCGTTCACCAGGGTGAGAAGTGCGTCCACGTCGGCGCCGGTGCCGCAGCTCACCACGGTGAGCGACGGGGCGATCTTCTTCGCGAGGCCCTTGAGCACGGAGCCCGGTCCCATCTCGACGTACAGCGCCTCGGGATGCAGCACCGCGAGCGCTTCGATCTCGCGGCTCCACTGTACCGGCGACGTGAGCTGTTCGATGAGCAGGCGTCGTGCAAGCGCAGCGTCCTTCACGGGTTGCGCGTTCACGTTCGCGTAAACCGGGAAGCGCGGATCGGCGAGGTGCGCCCCGTCGATCGCCTCGGAGAGACCGATCGCCGCGCTTTCCATGAGTGGCGAGTGGAAGGCGCCGCTCACGTTCAGGCGCTTGCCCTTCGCGCCGGCCTCCCTGGCCAGCTCGATCACCCGGTCGACGCCGGCGGGATCGCCGCTGATGACGATCTGCCCCGGACAGTTGAAGTTGGCCGGGACCGCCAGCCCCGCGTCATCCGACGCCCGCTGGCAGAGCTCCTCGATCGGTACGGACAGCGCGCCGAGAATCGCGGCCATTGCGCCAGGGCGCTTGGCGCCCGCCTCGAACATGAGCTCCCCGCGACGACGCACCAGCCGCACCGCCTCAGGCAACGAGAGCGCATCGGCGGCGTGATAGGCGGTGAACTCGCCAAGCGAGTGACCGGCCGCGGCGACGACGCGCGACTGGATCTCGTCGCGGACGACGGCCCAGACTGCGGCGCCGTGCGTCAACAGCGCGGGCTGCGCGTTGAGCGTGCGCGTGAGCTCCTCGGCGGGTCCGTCGAAGCAGAGGCGCGAGAGCGGCGCGTCGATTGCCACGTCGGCGGCGTCGAACACCTCGCGCGCAACGGAAAAGCGTTCGGCGAGATCTTTCCCCATCCCCGGCGACTGCGAGCCCTGACCGGGAAAGAGCAGGACGACGTTCGGCATGGCGTTAAAAGCGGACGACCATCGAGCCCCAGGTAAAGCCGGCGCCGAACGCGCAGAAGAGCGCCGTGGTGCCCTCCCGGATCCGGCCTCGCTCGATGGCCTCGTCGAGGGCGATGGGAATGGAGGCGGATGACGTGTTGCCGTAGCGGTCGACGTTCACGAAGACCTTGTCCATCGAGATGCCGGCGTGCTTCGCCGTCGCCTCGATGATGCGGTTGTTCGCCTGATGCGGGACCAGCACGTCGATGTCGGTGCCCGTGAGCTTCGCGCCGTCGAGCGCGCGATCACAAGCTTCGCTCATCTGCCGCACGGCGTGCTTGAACACCTCGCGTCCGGCCATTTTCACGTACGACGAACGGTCCTTGAGCACGGCGTCGCTGAACGGTACCGCCGCGCCGCCGCTGGGGCGCCACAGCAGTTCGGCGAGCGTGCCGTCGCTGCGAATGAAGCTGCTGAGGATGCCTCGCTGCGCGTTCGCCGCGCCGCGCTTCAGCACCACGGCACCGGCTCCATCGCCGAACAGCACACACGTGGCCCGGTCCTGCCAGTCGACGATTGAACTCATCTTCTCGGCCCCGACGACGAGCGCGGTCTCCACGACGCCGGACTGCATGAGCCCCTCCGCCACCGTCATCCCATAGAGCCAACCAGTGCAGGCCGCCGAGAGATCGAACGCGGCGGCGCGCGTCGCGCCGAGCTGCGCCTGCAGGTCCACCGCGGTGGACGGCAGCAACCGATCCGGCGTGGCCGTGCTGAGGACGATCGCGTCGAGCTCGCCCGGCTGCACGCCCGCGCGCGCCATGGCTTGCCGAGCGGCAGTGGCGGCCATGCTGCACGTGGACTCGTCAGGGCCGGCGATGTGCCGCTCCACGATCCCGGTGCGCTCGACGATCCACTCGTGCGACGTCTCGAGCCCGAGCGACGCGAAGTCGTGGTTCGTCATCACCTTGGCCGGAATGCCGCGGCCCGTGCCGGCGACGTAGGCGATTGGGCGTCTCACGCTGCGGTCTCCGTCGTGGCGGCCGCCAACCGCTCGCCGATCTGATCGTTCATGCCGCTCGTGACGGCCTGCGCCGCGACCTTGATCGCGTTCTTGATCGCGCGCGAGGTCGACTTGCCGTGCGAGATGATGCTGACCCCCTTCACGCCGAGCAGCGGCGCGCCGCCGTACTCGGAATAGTCGAGGTGCTTGAGGGCGTTCTCGAGCTGCTCCTTGCTCACGCCGGCCTTGCGCAGGGTACCGATCATGAACGGCGCGATGGCCTCGTAGAACTTGAGCACCACGTTGCCGACGAATCCGTCGCACACGACGACGTCCACGGCGTCACGCTCGGTTCCGCCGGCGGGTAGGTCGCGTCCCTCGACGTTGCCGATGAAGTTGAGCCCGGACGCCCGCAGGAGCTGGTGCGCTTCCTTCGTCACGGCGTTTCCCTTCTCCGCCTCCTCGCCGATGCTGAGCAGTCCGACGGCGGGATTTTCGCGGCCTAGCACGCAGCGCACGTAGGTCGCGCCAAGGCGAGCGAACTGGACCAGTTCCTCGGCGGAGCAATCCACGTTCGCGCCGGAATCGAGCACCGCGACAGGATTGCGAGCGGAGGGAAAGAGCGTGACGATGGCGGGCCGCTCGAGGCCGGCGTGCAGCCGGAGCAGCACCATGGAGGCGATCATCTGCGCGCCGGTGTTGCCGGCGGAGACGAACGCGTCGGATCCCCCCTCGGCCTGGAGGCGAAGGCCGACGGTCATCGAGCTGTTGGGCTTGCCCCGCACTGCGGCGCTGGGCTTGTCCGTCATCTCGATCACGTCGGGCGCTTCGACGATCGTGATGCGATCGCGATGTGCGGCATGGGACGACAGATCGCCGTCCAGGAGAGCGCGCAATTGCGCCTCCAGAACGGCGGTGCTGCCGACGAGCTGGATGGTATGAGCGGGATCGAGCTCGGCGAGCGCGAGGAGCGCGCCGGCTACGGTCGCCTGGGGGGCATAGTCGCCCCCCATGGCGTCCAACGCGATCCGCGCCAAGGTCAGGCTTCCTTGGCGGCTACTCGCTGCTCACCGGCATAGTACCCGCACTCGGCGCACACGTGATGCGGCCGCTTCATCGCCTGGCAGCGTGGGCACTTCTGAATCGCGATCACGGGAGCGGTCTTGTGCGTGTTGCGCGCGCGCTTCTTCCGCTTGGAGGTTCTGCGCTTCGGGACGGCCATGGGTCAGGACGAAAAAAGGATTAAGGAACGGACGACTCAGCGCTGCTCTTCGCGCGGCTTCCGCAACTCTTCCGAGCGAGGATCCGCCGCGGACGAGGCACAGTCGCATTGGCCGACGTTGAGCTCGGCCCCACACGTTGGACATAAGCCCTGACAATCGTCCCGGCACAACGCGTAGCCGGGGACATGCAACAACCACTGCTCTCGGAGCGCGGGACGAAGATCGAGCTCCGCCTTGCGATCGTCGAGCAGGTAGACATCGGGGTCGTCTTCGACGCCCTCGGTCCCCGCTTCCGCGAAGATGAGGTGCGCCTCCTCGGACACGTGCCCCGACGCCTCGCCCAAACAGCGGCGACAATCGAGTGCCACGTCCCCTTCAATCGTGCCATGCCAGTAGAACTGACCCGGCCCGGCCGAGGAGAGCCGCCCCTTGATCCGGAGCGGTGACGACGGCTTCGGGTCGCCCTCCGCCCACACCGGATCCGTCGTCGACAAATCGTCGTCGACGGTGACGGCGCGCTCGACGAGCGACCGAATGTCAAAGGACAGCATAGCCCATAAAACTACTTGTCTCACTTGCACTTATCAAGTCGGCCCGGTCGACAACGGCCGGGACGGCCAACCGGGCGTCGGACCGCATTTCCTCAGCCCCAGAGCAGCTCGGTCTCGGCGAAGAAGAAGCGCCCCTCGCGCGTCGCGTTCTCATCGGAATCGGAAGCATGGATGGCGTTCCGCCCCTTCGACTCGGCATAGAGCTTCCGAACCGTGCCGGAGGCCGCTTCGGCTGGGTCGGTCGCGCCGATCGCGTCGCGCAGTGCCGCCACGGCGTTCCCCTTCTCGAGCACCATCGGCATGCATGGTCCCGACGTCATGAACTCGACGAGCTCACCGTAGAATGGGCGCTCCCGGTGAACGGCATAGAATTCCCCCGCCTGCGCCTTCGTGAGGTGCAGCACGCGCGCCGCCTTCACGGTGAATCCCTTCTCCTCGAGCAGCGCGATGATCTTGCCCGCCTTGCTCGCGCCGAATGCGTCCGGCTTGATGATCGTGAGCGTCGTGTTGCCAGCCATGATTCCTCGTTGAATGCGAAGGGGAGCTCCCCGTCAATTACCGATCAATTTGCGAACGATGTCCCCGCGTGTGAGGAAGCCGACCAACCGGCCCTCTCGGACCACCGGGACGCGGTCGACGTCCTTGTTGCTCATCAGCGATGCCACCTCGGCGATGGGCTGCTCCGGCGCGACACACATCACCTGGCGTGACATCACGTCTCGCACGGTGCGTGACGTCATACCAGGTGCCACCGCGGCGCGAGCGTCGGCACCGGCGAACACCTGGGTCGTGAGCAGATGCCGAATGACTTCGCGCTCGCTCACCATGCCCAGGACGCGTCGCTCGTCGTCGATCACCGGCAACGCACCGAGGCCGGTGCGCACCAACATGCGCGCCGCCTCCTTGAGCGGCGTGTCCGCCATCACGGTGCGCGGGTGGTCGCTCATGACGTCACGCACGGTCAGCTGCTCCGGGAGCTGATAGTCCGCGAACGCCGTCAGGCCGACCAGCCCGGCTGCGTCCGGCGCCGCAAGCATGGCGTCGAACACCTCCTGCTTCCGCAACAGCCGCGCAAAGCCTCCGACCACCTGAAGGTAGCGGGCCGCCTGTCTCGGCGGCGCGACGATGAGGAGCACGATGCGCGCGCACTGGTCGTCCTCACCGAGGATGCTGCGGCAGATCGGAGTGTGCGAGACCCCGAGCGCCACGAGGAGCTGACCGACCGCATCAGTCCGATAGTGCAGGAGAAAGGCGCGGTCGCCCATGGCCACCGCTTCTTCGGGCGGTGTCGCACCGGCGCGCTTCCGGAGCTTGTAGGCATCGAGCACGCCGTGCGCCTGGATCACCCGTTCCAGCAGCTCGGCGCCCGCCTCCGGAAGCGTTCGCGCCGCGAGCGGAAGGATCACCCGCTCGGGTGCGAGAACGTCACGCAGCCTCATCGTGCGAGACGCGCTGTGCTCACATCCGTGCTTTGAGCAGCTCGACGAAGTCGATCGGACGCTTCGCCACGCCCATCCCCGCCGCCTCGAACGCCTCGACCTTCTCCGCTGCGGTTCCGGATGACCCGGAGATGATCGCACCCGCGTGCCCCATGCGCCGACCAGGCGGAGCCGTCTGTCCCGCGATGAAGCCCACGACCGGCTTGGTCATGTGCGCCTTCACAAACGCCGCGGCCTCCTGCTCGTCCGTCCCACCGATCTCGCCCATCATCGCGACGGCCGTCGTTTGCGGATCGGCCTCGAATGCCGCGAGACAGTCGATGAAGTTGGTGCCGTTGATCGGATCACCGCCGATGCCGACGCAGGTGCTCTGCCCCATGCCCGCGCGCGTGAGCTGATAGACGATCTCGTACGTCAGCGTTCCGGACCGACTCACGACCCCGATGCGACCCGGTGCGCAGATGCGGCCCGGGATGATGCCGACCTTGCTCTTGCCCGGCGTGATGAGCCCTGGACAATTGGGACCGAGCAGCCGCGCGCCTTTCTCCTTCACGAACGGATACACCTTGGTCATGTCGAGCACGGGCACGCCTTCGGTGATCGCGACGATGAACTTGATCCCCGCGTCGGCCGCTTCCATGATCGCGTCCGCGGCATACATCGGTGGGACATAGATGACGGACGTGTTCGCGCCGGTCGTCTTCACCGCCTCGTGCACCGTGTTGAACACCGGTACGGTGTTCTCGAACGTCTGGCCGCCTTTGCCGGGCGTGACGCCTCCGACGACCTTCGTGCCGTACTCGATCATCTGCTTCGTGTGGAAACCACCGTCACGGCCGGTGATTCCCTGCACGATCACCGTCGTCGAGTCATCGATGAAGATGCTCATGCGGCCTTCCCTCCCTTCGCCAGCGCGACCGCCTTCTGCACCGCTTCGTCCATGTCGGACGATGCGCTGAAGCCATTCTCCGTGAGGATCTTCATCGCAATCTCTTCGTTCGTGCCGGTGAGGCGGATGACGATGGGAATCTTGAGCGGATTCGCCTTCGTCGCGGTGACGATGCCGTTTGCCACGTCGTCGGTGCGCGTGATGCCGCCGAAGATATTGAACAGGATGACTTTCACGCTCGGGTCGGCGGTGATGATGCGCAGCGCGTTCACCACCTTTTCCGGATTCGACGAGCCACCGATGTCGAGAAAGTTCGCCGGCTCGCCACCGTAGTACTTCACCAGGTCCATCGTCGCCATGGCGAGCCCCGCGCCGTTGACCACACAGCCGACGTCGCCGTCGAGCTTGATGAACGTGAGGTTGGAGTTGCGTGCGTCCACCTCGCTCGGCTCTTCGGCGGTCTCGTCACGGAGCTTGACGAGCTCCGGATGCCGGTCGAGCGCGTTGTCGTCGACGGAGATCTTCGCGTCGAGCGCGAGCACTTCTCCGGCGGGAGTGACGACGAGCGGATTGATCTCGGCGAGCGACGCGTCGCTCTTCATGAACGCCTGGTAGAGCGACATCATGATCTTCGAGGCGGCGCGCACCTTCTTCACGTCGTCGAAGAGGAAGAAGCCGAGCTCCGACGCCTGATACGGCTGCAGGCCGTAGCGTGTATCGATCGGAAGCTTGAGGATCTTCTCGGGCGTCTTCGCCGCCACTTCCTCGATGTCGATCCCGCCGGCGGGGCTGACCATGAACACCGGCTTCTTCGTCGCGCGGTCGAGGATGATGCCGACGTACGCTTCCGTGGCGATGTCGGCGGCTGATGTGACGAGCACCGTGTACACGGTGAGTCCGTTGATCTTCATGCCGAGGATCTTGCTCGCGATCTCTCTGGCCTCGGCCGGCGTCTTGGCCAGCTTCACGCCGCCCGCCTTGCCACGCCCTCCCGTGTGCACCTGCGCCTTCACGACGACCATGCCGCCGATCTTCTTCGCGATGGCCTCGACCTGGTCGGGAGTGGTCGCGACCTCGCCCGGTGGGATCGGCACGCCCTCGGCGCGCAGGATGTCCTTGGCTTGATATTCGTGGATGTTCACGCCGTCTCCGCTGTGATGGTCGTTCCCGCCTCGCCGCGCACCGCGTCCTGGCCGCGACTGAGGACTGTGATGATGGCGCGCCCGCCGGTGCGCCGTGCAAAATCGATCGCCGCGCGAACCTTCGGCGCCATGCTGCCTTCGCCGAAGGCTCCTGCCCGGTCCATGTGCTCCGCCTCCTCGACCGTGAGATGACGCAGTGCTCGCTGCTGCGGCGTCCCCCAGTTCGCATACACCGCGTCCACATCGGTCAGGATCAGCAGCAGTTTGGCGCCGAGATCTCGCGCGAGCACCGCCGCGGCGAGGTCCTTGTCGATCACTGCATCGAGACCTTCCCACTCTCGCAGCACATTCAGATAGATCGGCGCGCCACCGCCCCCGCACGCGACGACGAGCGTGCCCTGCTCGACGAGACGCTTGATCGTCTCGAGCTCGTGAATCGCCTGCGGCACCGGGCTGCCAACGACGCGGCGCAGATGTCCTCGTCCATCCGCCTTCACGACATGTCCGTCCCGTCGGACCTCCTCAGCGCGTTGCTCGGAGAGCGGCTGACCGATGAACTTCGACGGATCCAGCATCGCGGGATCGTCCGCGCGAACCTCTACCTGCGTAATGATCGTGGCCACATCGCGCCTGGATCCGCCGCGGAGTAGCGCGTTCTCGATCGACTGCTGAAGCATGTAGCCGATCCATCCCGCCGTCGCGGCCACCAGGACGCCGAGCGGCAGCGGGGTCGCCTCAGCGCGCGCGACCTCGTTGCGCATCAGCTCGTCGCCGACCTGCGGTCCGTTGCCGTGCACGACGCACACGTTCCAGCCGTCGCGCGCGAGATCCACGATGGGACCGAGGCTCTCGCGCGCATGGCGAAACTGGTCATAGATCGTGCTCTTCTCACCCGCGGGCGCGAGAGCGTTTCCGCCGAGCGCGATCACGGCGGTCGGTGTGTCAGGTGGCGTCATCGGGCAAGCGTGGCAAGCTAGACTCGCCCCTGGGGCGAAGCAAGCTCACCGAGGTGACGCACGCAGTGCCGTGCCGAGCGCGTCGAACGCTCGTCCGAACGCGGTCCAGTCGCCACGCCGCATCGCGCCTCGCATCACGCTATACAACGACTCGGCTCGGATGCGTGACTCCGCGGGACCGAGCGTCGGCACGCCCGGCTGCCGGGCCGCCACACCGAGCGCAGCCGACAGCGTCGCACCGGACCGCACGGTGTCGTTCACGATCACCGAAACGTGCGCCAGCAGCGGGCTCGACCCCGGCCGCCACCGAGTGCCGACCTGCATGTACATCGGCCGGCCAGCCAGGGGGACCACACGCACCGGCGAGCGCACGATCGACGGCTCGTGCGCAGCGCTGTCGGCGGATCGAATGCGATCGAGTGTGCTGCCCCATCGCTGCGAGTCCGATACGACCGGGATCCAGCTCGTCCCCCGATTCTGTCCACCGACGGCCGCGACGACACCCCGCACGCGATCCTGCGCGTCGAGCAACGTCCACAGGCTCGCCACGCCGAGCGTCGGAAATACGACGTGTAGCGGCTCGCGCGAGGCGGCCGAATCGGCGGCGTCCGGCGCGGCGAAGCGGCGCACCTCGAGGCTGTCCCCCCGAAATCCCGCCACCGCGAACGCGAGCGCCTGCGCGCGCGAGCCGTCGGCGATCGGCGGGAGCGCGGCAAGCAACGCCGGCGACAGCGATGTGGCGCGCGTGAAGAGCGCGGGGAATCGCGCCATCCAGCTGGCGGTCACGGGTTCGGGCGTTGCGTCCGCGAGCAGGCGAACACGTCCGCTCGGCGCGTGGATGATCGCCGTCGCGGCGTGCTGGAAGTAGCCGCGCTGTTCGTCGAGGATCTGGAATCGCGCCGCCAGCGGATAGTCGTCCGACGACGCGTACAGCTCGATCGCCCAGTAGAGAGAGTCGTTCGCCACGACGGGCAGCACCTCGCTGCCCTGCACGAAGAACGGCGCGAGCGTGTTCACACGCTCGCGAGCGCTGCGACGACGAAGGATCGTCGGACGATTCAACGGAAGATCGCCGAACAACAGGCGGAAGTTCTGAAGACTCCAGGCGTGCGCGAGTCGCGAGGTGGTGCTCACCATCTCCACCCCCGCCAGCCGCTGCCCCGAATCGGGGACGACGGTGTAGCCTGGCGCGGAATCGTACACCGCAGGCTCGTCGAGGACGGTCTCGTCGCCGAAGCGACCGCTGGCCGGCGCGCGAATGGGCTGCCCCCGCTCGTCGGCCGTGGTGGCGTCGAAGCGACCGATGTCCCAGAACTCGCGCCCGTCGCTGATGCCTTCATTGCCGCGTTCGACGAACATCGCGGTGAGACCGGCGGGTGTGGCGGTCCACGCAGCTCCGGAACCGATGACCTCCACGTGCCGAGTGCGCTCCGTGGCGCGACTGAGCGCGACCGCGTCCCACACACCAACGCGCGACACCAGCTCCGCCGCGGAGGCGAAACCGGTGCCGAGACTCTCCGCCCTCACCCGATCGACGGCGTACGCTCGCCGGGTGTACGTGAGGCGCGTGGCCATGTACGGCCGCTCCTGTGCCGACGCGGCGACAGGGTCCACCGAACGGCGTGCGACGAGGGGTGCGACGGTGCGCGCGACGAGCGACAGGAGCAGCACCGCGCTCACGGCGAAGAACGCGAGCCGCATCTGGCCGCTCCATCCCGCCCACAAGACGATGAGCGCCGCGCACAGCGTGACGAGCGACAGCACGAGCGTCGCGGGCACGGTGACTCGATGATCGATCGCGGTGAACGCGCCACCCGTTCCTCCTCCGTCCGCGAGCAGCCGGTACATGCCCAACCGGTAGCTCCATGCGAGCGCGAGGAGGAGGATGCCTCCGAGCATCGTGAAGTGGCGTCGCACGTAGGCGGATACGTACAGCGTGCCGCGCTGCCAGCGCAGGCTCGGCGTCAGCGCATACAGCACGATGACGACGAGGATCACGACGAGCAGGAGGATCATCGCCCAGTAGAACAACGCGGTCTCGAGCGGAAGCCAGTAGACGAAGAAGCCCAGGTCCGCACCGAAGTACGGATCGGCTTCGCCGAACGGCAGGCCGACTCGCGCGAGGAGGGCGGTAGACCACGTGTCGCCGGGCAACGTCAGCGCCGCACCGAGCGCCGCGGCGAGCGCGAACGTGGCGAGGAGGAGATAGCGGCTGGGCACCTCTTCGCCGATCTCGATGTTGGCGATGCGACGTGGCAACACGAGCGAGACGACCGATTGACGCACCACGTAGAGATTGACGAAGGCGAACGCGGTGCCGGCGAGGAACGAGCCCGCCCACGTCGCGGCGCCGACCAGGTACTCCGCGCGCCAGACGTCCTGCGCGCCGAGCGAGGCGAACCAGAGGTAGTCGGTGTATCGCTCGCTGCTCCACCGCCCCAGGGAGAGGAGCAGTGCCGCGGCGACGAGCGTGCCGATGACGACTCGCCGCCTCGTCACGTCAGACCGTGACGCCCTGCTGGCGCAGCCACCCCTCCATCTCCCCGCGAATCTCCGACAGTCGCGCCTCGGAGCGCGCCTCGAAGCGCATGACGAGGATCGGCTGCGTGTTCGACGCGCGGATGAGACCCCAGCCGTCGCCGAAGAGCACTCGCACTCCGTCGACGTCGATGACGTCGTGGCGCGCCCGGAAGTACGCGACGGCACGCTCGACGAGCGGAAACTTGAGATCGTCGGCGCAGTCCACACGGATCTCCGGCGTGCTCACGAACTCCGGCACGTCGGCGAGGAGCTCGTGGACGGGACGGCCGGCATCGGCAACGATGCGCAACAGTCGCGCGGCACCGTACAGTGCATCGTCGTACCCGTAATAGCCATCGGCGAAGAACATGTGCCCCGACATCTCGCCCGCGAGAGGCGCGCCCAGCTCCTTCATCTTGCCCTTGATGAGGGAGTGTCCGGTTTTCCACATCACCGGAGTGCCGCCGGCGCGCGTGATGGCGTCGGGAAGCGCCTGGCTGCACTTCACGTCGAAGATGACCGGCTGCCCCGCGCCCAGGCGCGCGAAGACGTCGCGTGCATAGAGGATCAGCAGGTGATCGCCCCAGATGATCTTTCCGGTGCCGTCCACCATGCCGATGCGATCCGCGTCGCCGTCGAACGCGATGCCGAGCTCCGCGCCTTCGCGGCGCACGGCGTCGACGAGGTCCACGAGATTCTCTGGGACCGTAGGATCCGGATGGTGATTGGGAAACGTGCCGTCGCTCTCGGTGAACAGACCGATCGCGTCGAGACCGAGCGCGCGCAGGAGCTGCGGTGCCACGAGGGCGGCGGCGCCGTTGCCGCAGTCGTACACGAGCTTCACCGGACGAGAGATGCGTCCCGTCCGCTCGGCGACGTCGGCGACGTACCGGTCGATCACCTCGACGTGACGCACGTGGCCGAGCGGCACGTCGGCCGGCTCGGCCTCGATCAGGGCGAACAGCTCCTGGATGTCGTGCCCGTGCAGCGACTCGGTGCCAAGGCAGAGCTTGAACCCGTTGTACTCGGCGGGATTGTGCGAGCCGGTGATCTGGATGCCGCCGGCAACGCCGAGGTTGAACAGGCTCCAGTAGAGCAGCGGGGTCGGAACGACTCCCACGTCGGCGACATCGACGCCTGACTCCGTGAGGCCGGCAACGAGCGCGTCGCGCAGCTTCGCGCCGCTCGGCCTATTGTCGCGGCCAACGGCGATCTCGCCCGTCACGCCGCGCGCGCGCATCATCGCTGCGTACGCGCGCCCGATGGCGTGCGCCGCTTCCGCCGTGAGATCGTCGTCGACGATCCCACGAATGTCGTTCAGTCTGAAGATGCCGGACGCGATGCCCAAGGCCGGTGCTCGAATGGCGGGAGACGTCCAGGGGCCGCATCGCGGCCCCTGGTTCAGCGAGAGAGGGGCGCCTGATGCGGTGGGACGACGCCGGGCGTGACCATCACGACGTCCGTCCTCGGTGCGCCGACGTTGGCGAATCGAACGGCCATGTCCGGCAGCGCGCCGAGGATGAGGATCGCGGCGGCGCACGAGACCATGACGAACTGGGTCCATGCCGGCGTGTCCGGAATCATCGGCGCCTCGGGCACGCGCGGTCGCATGAACATCACCATCACGACGTAGAGATAGTATCCGGCGGAGATGACGGTGGTGAGCACGAGGATGACCGCGAGCGCGACCTGCGGCGTGGGTGATTGCAGTGCCGCCTTGAGCACGAACCACTTGCCGAGGAACCCTGCTCCGCCGAACACCGGAAAGCCCATCAGCGAGAGCATGAACACCGTCATCGCCACGGCGAGCCAAGGGCGCACCGTCCAGAGGCCGCTCAGGTCGTCGGTCGTGACCGGCGCATCGCCTCGCGACAGGACGATGATCACGGCGAAGCAGCCGAACGTCGCGAGCGTGTACGCGAGGAGGTAGAAGATCATCGCCGAGGCACCCTGCGCCGTCCCGGCAGCGATGGCGACCAGGATGAATCCTGCGTGGGCGATGGACGAGTAGGCGAGGAGCCGCTTGAGATTCCGCTGCTGCAGCCCGATCGCGTTGCCGATCACCATCGTGGCGATGGCGAGTCCGGCGACGGCGCGATGCCAGCTGCCGAACTCCTGCGGGAACGCCTCGAGCCACACGCGCATGAAGGCGGCGAAGGCGGCCGTCTTCACCGTGGCGGCCATGTATGCCGTGATCGGATTGGGTGAGCCGTCGTAGACGTCGGGCGCCCACATGTGGAACGGCACCGTCGACACCTTGAACCCGAACCCGACGAGCAGCATCGCGATGCCGATCAGCAGGATCGGGCTCGTGCCGAGTCCGTGCTCGAGGACGCGCGAGTGAATCGCCGACAGACCGGTGGCACCTGTCGCGCCGTATACCAGCGCGATGCCATAGAGGAGGAATGCGGTGGAGAACGCCCCGAGCAGGAAATACTTGAGCGCGCCCTCGGCCGACCGCTCGCTGCGGCGGTTGAGCCCCGCCAGCGCGTAGACCGAGATCGACATCAGCTCGATGCCGAGGAAGACGATCATCAGATCGCGCGCCGCCGCGAGCAGCATCATCCCCGACGACGCGAGGAGAATCAATACGTGCGTCTCGGCCGTGGTGGTGCCGGCGCGATCGTTGTCGTCGATGCCGAGCGCGAGCGCACCGATGGTGCCGAGAAGGATGATGATGTCCATCATCCAGCGGAAATTGTCGACCGCGATCGGTCCGTCGGTCGCGGAGTCCCGCTGGTACATCGTGATGATCACCGCCACCAGCGTGGCTACGCAGAGCCCGATCGACAGGACGCCGATCGTGCGCTGGTGCTCGCGCGACTCGCGCCGCCAGACGGCGAACAGGAGCAGCAGCATTGCGCCGCCGATCAGGAGCAGATCGGGAAGCAGCGCGGCGGTGAGCTGCGAGGGGATGGCGAGGTTGAAGGTACGCATCGTCAGCGGCCCTCGCCGGCGAACGCCGTCGTGGCGGCAGCGCGCGTTTCGACCGTGCGCACGAACTGCTCGGCCGACGTCTGCATGCGGCGCAGCACCGGCGCGGGATAGACGCCGAGCCAGATGATGCCGGCGAGCAAGGGCGCCATGATCAGCAGCTCGCGCCGGTTGAGATCGGGCACGTGCTCGTTCTCAGGCTTGTCGAGGGAGTTGAACAGGATGCGCTGGATGGCCCACAACAGATAGGCGGCGGCGGTGATCACCGTCGTCGTGGCGATGACCGTCAACACGGGCGTCGTGCGGAACGCTCCGATCAGCACGAGGAACTCGCCGATGAACCCGTTCGTGCCAGGCAGCCCGATGGAGCTGAGCGACACGAACGTCAGCATGGCGGCGAACATCGGAACGACGCGCGCCAGTCCGCCGTAGGCGTCGATCATTCGCGTGTGGCGTCGCTCGTAGATCATGCCGATGAGGAAGAACAGCGCGCCGGTGGACAGACCGTGGTTGATCATGACCATCAGCGCGCCCTGCACGCTCTGCACGGTGAGCGCGAAGATGCCGAGCATGACGAAGCCGAGATGGCTGACGGAGCTATAGGCCACCAGCTTCTTGAAGTCAGGCTGAACGAGTGACACCAGCGCGCCGTAGACGATGCCGATGACCGCGAGGGTGAGGATCAGGTTGCGCACCCATGGGTCCATCGCCGCCGTGGGGAAGAGCGGCACAGCGAGGCGCAGGAAGCCGAACGTGCCCAGCTTGAGCATGATCGACGCGAGCACGACCGAACCCGCCGTCGGCGCCTCGACGTGCGCATCCGGCAGCCACGTATGGAATGGGAACATCGGCACCTTCACCGCGAACGCGAGGAAGAAGGCGCCGAACAGCCAGTACGCCGCGGTGGGAGAGATCCGCGCCGTGCTCATGATCGCATCGTACGAGAAGTTCGGCACCATCTGCATCGTGCCGTTGAGCACGAGCGGTTGCGCGGCGGCGAGGCCCAGGTAGACGATGCCCACCAGCATCAGCAGCGAACCGAGCATCGTGAAGATGAAGAACTTGAGGCTCGCGTAGATTCTGCGTTCCCCACCCCAGATCCCGACGATGAAGTACATCGGGATGAGCATCGCTTCCCACATCACGTAGAACAGGAAGAGATCGAGCGACATGAACACGCCGAGCATGCCCGTGGTGAGCACCAGGAGCAGCGCGTAGTAGGCGCGCGTCTTCTTCCGCACCGACGTGAAGCTTCCGATCGCCGCGAGCAGCATGATGAAGGTCGTGAGCAGCACCATCATCAGCGCGATGCCGTCCAGCCCGAGCGTGAACCGCACGCCCCACGCGGGAATCCAACGCATGTCGAAGATCTGCTGCCAGCCGGCGTACGACGGATCGTACGCCCACCAGAGCCCGATCGAGAGCACGAACTCGACTGCGAAGAACACGCTGGCGAGGCGCCACGGGCCAGCGGCGGCGCCGGACGCCACCTCGTCCTCTCCCTCCGCGGTCCGCGGGCCCATGAGGAGGATGAGCGCCGCCCCGAGCAGCGGAATCACGAGCAGTGCCGGCAGGATCCACCGGTCGTAGCCGACGGAGAGCAATAGGGCGCGCATGTCTCTAGCGGAAGGTGAAAGCGCCGAGCACGAACAACACTCCCACGACGAGCACCCAGGCATAGGTTCCGACGCGTCCAGACTGGAGCTGCGAGCCGAGGTAGCCCACCGCCCTCGCGAGCCATCCACCCATCGGCACCGTCGCGCCGACGGCGGCGTCATCGTCCTTGCTCTGGACGATCAGCCGCGTGAGGCGGTCGATCAACCCGTTGTCGACGCCGCGCCAGAGGAGCGCGCGCGAAACGCCGACGACGGGTTGGACGATCGCCGCGTCGTAGGCCTCGTCCACGTAATACTTGTTCAAGAGCACGCGACCGAAGCCATGTTCCGCTGGCGACTGCGACTTGGGCACGAGCGCGGCGGGCTTGAGGCGAATCCACGCGACCGCGATGCCGAGCAGGCCGATGAGGACGGCGGCGCCGATCAACCCAAACTCGAGCGAGTGCGACGCCTCGGGAAGCGTCCCTCCAGCAACGCGCAGCGCCGACTCGCCCACCACCGGCTCGAGCCAGCGCTCGAGAACGCCGACCGGTCCGAGCGGCAGCGCCGCCGGAAGATTGAACCAGCCGCCAATGACGCTGAGGATGCCGAGCACGACGAGTGGGCCCGTCATGATCCAGGGTGCCTCGTGCAGATGCTCCCGCTCGCGCTCGCCCGTGCGATTCGGGCCGTGGAACGTGTAGATCATCATGCGCGTCATGTAGATCGCCGTCATGAACGCCGCGGCCAGCCCGAGGACGTACGCGAGATACAGGACCGTGCTGCCCGGAATGCCGAGCCAATGCGCGTCGGCCAGGGTCGAGTGGCCGGCGCGCAGGAAGACGGACCCAAGGATCTCGTCCTTGGAGAAGAATCCGGAGAAGGGCGGAACGCCGGAGATGGCGAGTGTCGCGGCCCACATCAGCGCCCACGTGAGGGGCATGAACTTCCTCAATCCGCCCATGTTGCGCATGTCCTGCGCGTCGTCGTGGTTGCCGGTGTGATGATACGCCGCGTGCATCGCGTAGATCACCGAGCCGGACCCGAGGAAGAGGAGCGCCTTGAAGAAGGCGTGCGTCATCAGATGGAAGACGCCCGCGACATACGCGCCCGACCCGACCGCGACGAACATGTAGCCGAGCTGCGAGACGGTGGAGTACGCGAGCACCTTCTTGATGTCCCACTGCTTGAGACCGATCGTCGCCGCGAAGATCGCCGTCAGTGCGCCGATCATCACCACCGTCAACCCCGCGACTGGCGCCAGCGCGAACAGCGCGCTGCTGCGCGCGATGAGGTACACGCCGGCTGTGACCATCGTCGCCGCATGGATCAGCGCCGACACCGGCGTCGGACCGGCCATCGCGTCGGGGAGCCATACGTACAGGGGAATCTGCGCGCTCTTGCCGGCGCACCCGAGGAAGAGAAAAAGGCAGATCGCCGTGACGACCGTGCCACTGAATGGCAGTGACGACGCCATCGCGTTCACGCCGACGAAGTCCAGCCGTCCGATGTTCGCGAACAGGAGGAACATCGCGATGAGAAAGCCGAAGTCGCCGATGCGGTTGACGATGAACGCCTTCTTGCCGGCGTCGGCGTTCGCCTTCTCGTTGAACCAGAATCCGACGAGGAGATACGAGCAGAGTCCAACCCCCTCCCAGCCGACGAACAGCACCGGATAGCTCGCGCCGAGCACGAGCACGAGCATGAAGAAGACGAACAGGTTCAGGTACGCGAAGTACCGGGCATACCCCGGATCGTCCCGCATGTACCCGACGCTGAACACGTGGATGAGCGCTCCCACTCCGGTGATGATCAGGACCATCACCATGGAGAGCTGGTCGAGCTGGAACGCGGCGTCGATCTGGAGGTCGCCGACCGGCATCCAGCTGAAGTAGCGCTGCACGAATGGCGCATGCAGGTCGCCCGCCCCGCGCATCGCCATGAAGATGGCCAGCGCCAGACCGAACGCGGCGATGAGGACGCCCGGCCCGATCAGCGAGACGAGCCCGGCCTGTCGGTGGCGCACCACGGGATGATGATCGTCGCCGTGCGCGCCGCCGGCATTCGCGTCGTGTGCGTGTGCCGCGCCGTGGCCGTCGTCGTGGCCGTCGTGGCTGGCGCTCGGGTCATTCGGTCCGAGATGGAAGGCACTGGTGAGCGAGAGCAGCCCGTTCAGCACGAAGCCGAGGAGCGGGAGCAGCGGGAGGAGCCAGAGCAGGCTCGCCGCCGTTCCGCTCAGGGGGTGCGCGCCCGCCGGTGCGGCATGCTGGAGGAGCATCAGCCTTTCAGGAGATTGATGTTCGACAGATCGACCGTCTGCCGATGCCGGAAGAGCGCGATGATGATCGCCAACCCCACCGCCGCCTCTGCCGCGGCGACGGTCATGACGAAGAAGACGAAGACCTGACCCGCCGCGCCGTACACCTGCGCGAAGGCGACGAACGTCAGGTTCACTGCGTTGAGCATCAGCTCGACGCACATGAACACGATGATCGCGTTGCGGCGAGTGAGCACGCCGACGACCCCGATCGTGAAGAGCACCGCGCTGAAGAACAGCGACTCAGCGAGCATTGACCGTCTCCCGGCGTTTGCCGAGCACCACCGCGCCCACGACAGCCGCGAGCAACAGCACACTCGTCACCTCGAACGCGAGCAGATACTCGTGGAACAGTGGCCCCGCCACCGGAGCGATCGCGCCTGTCGCCGCCACCTGGTCGGCGAGCGCGTTGTCCGGAAGTGCGAGCGCCTCGGGCACACGGGCCCTCGTCACCGCAAACACCTGCGCCAGCAATGCCAGCCCGACGAGGCCCGCCGCGAGCTTCCAGCCCATGCCGCGCGCGTCGCTCACCTCCGAGGGATGACCGAGGTTGAGCAGCATGATGACGAAGAGGAACACCACCATGATCGCGCCGGCATACACGAGCACCTGGATCACGCCGATGAAATGCGCGTCCAGCAGCACATACATCGCCGCGAGGCTGAACATGGTGTTCACGAGCCACAGCACGGCCGCCACGGGACTCCTGCGGGTGACGAACGCCAGTGCCGAGACGATGGCGATGATCCCGAAGAGATAGAAGTGGAAGACGTAGAACAGCGGGAGCTCGTTGTGCGACATCACTCCCCCTTGGGATCGGCGGGATCCCACATCTCGCACACGGGGTGGCTCTGCGCCATCAACCGCTCCAGGTCGTACACGTGCCCCTCGCGGCTGTACTCGGCGTTTTCATAGTGACGGCCGACGTGGATCGCTTCCTCCGGGCAGACTTCCTGGCAGTAGCCGCAGAAGATGCACCGGAACTCGTCGATCTCGAACACGAGCGGATAGCGGTTCCCCTTCTCGTCCTCGCCCGGCACCAGCTTGATGCAGTTGGCCGGACAGACCGTGGGACACAGCCCGCATCCGACGCACTTCGCCTTCCCGTCTTCGGTCGTCAACATGCGGTGCGTGCCTCGCCACCGCTTGGAGATCGATTCCTTCTGCTCGGGATACTGCGTCGTCACCTGCTCGGGATTGAGCAGATGCTTGAGCGTGTGCGCCATGCCGGTCAGCGTGGCGCGGATGTAGCTGGTCTCGCCGAGCGGTCGTTCGACGACCTTGACGCCGATGGACATCAGTCTCCGTTCTCCGGGAGCAGTGGCGCGCGAGGCGGTGTCGCCACCGCCTGCAGCTTGGCAACGTCGCGCGCGTTCAAGCGCGAGTACGCGGGACTGATCAACCGCCCCCGATCGAGCAGGACGAAGAGGATCACCACCGCCGCGATGTTCAACAGGATCAGACCGGCGTGGAACGGCACGGACCCGCGCGCGAAGCCGAGCGCGTCGAGCGTCACCACCGTCGACGCGATCGCCACGATGTAGCCCAGCGCCAGCGGGAGCATGAACTTCCAGCCGAGCGACATGAGCTGGTCATAGCGGAACCGGGGAAGCGTCCACCGGATCCACATGTAGAAGAAGCAGAAGAAGAGCACCTTGGTCGCGAAGCACCCGAGCGTGAGCAGCGTCTTGAGGCCGGTGTGCGGCGCGAGATTGTCCCACAGCGTGAACGGGATGTCCCAACCGCCGAAGAACAGCGTCGAGATCAGCGCGCTCGCCGTGATCATGTTCGCGTACTCCGCGATGAAGAAGAGCGAGAACTTCATCGCGCTGTACTCGGAGTGGTAGCCGGCGATCAGCTCGGACTCCGCCTCCGGCAGATCGAACGGCAGCCGGTTTGTCTCGGCGAACGCCGCGACGAGGAAGATGAAGAACGCGATCGTGAGGTTCAAGACGTTCCACGTCTCGAACGCCTGCTGATTCACGATCTTGCTGAGCGAGACATTGCCCGCCAGCAACAGCACGGGAATCGTGCTCATTCCCATGGAGATCTCATATGAGATCATCTGCGCGCTCGAGCGGAGCCCGCCGAGCAGCGCGTACTTGTTGTTCGACGACCAACCCGCGATCACGATGCCGTAGACGCCGAGGGAGCTGATGGCGAGGATGAAGAGGAACCCCACCGGGAGTGGCGCGAGCACCATCTCGATCTCCCCCCACCGCGAGCCCCATGGCGACGCGAAGGGAATGACCGCCCACGTGATCAGCGCTGGAATGAAGGAGATGGCCGGCGCCAGGATGAACAGCGGAAGGTTGGCGGCGGACGGATATGTCTCCTCCTTCACAAAGTTCTTCACGCCGTCGGCGATGGGCTGGAGCCAGCCCTTGCCGACACGGTTGGGGCCGTGCCGATCCTGGATCCACGCAGAGATCTTGCGCTCGGCGAGCGTGAGCATCGCGGCGCCAAGCATGTAGACCGTGAAGATCGCGACCAGCTTGACGAGCGTGAAGATGATGAACGTGAGGATGTGCGGCTGAGACGTCGCCGTCGCCGCCTGAAGCAGCGCGAGCGGAGTGGTCATGCGCCGACCTCCGACATCGCGCCCGCGATCATCGCACCACGCAGACCGAGCCTGTCGTACGACAGGCCGGCGAACGCCGGCACCGCCGCCGTCATCGCGTCGAACGTCTGCCCCGCGGTCCAGTACCCTGAGCCGTCACCCATCGCCGCGAGCAGGTCGCCGAGCACGAAGTAGCTCGGTCGCGCGATGCCCGGAGCGGCCTTCGCCTGCAGGAAGCGCTGCACGCGCCCGCGAAGGTTCGTGAACGTCCCCTCCTCTTCCGTGCAGTTCGCGATCGGCAGCACGACGTTCGCCGCATGACGCGCCCACGCGGGCAGCGTCGTGCCGATGACGATCACCGCGCCCGCCTTCGCCGCATCGGCCGCGTCGACCTCCGCCAGCTCTTCGTCGGCGATCACGAGCACGTCGCCCGCACCGAGCCCGGACAGCGGCGCGTCGTTCCGCGCGAAGCCGAGCAGCTCGGCACCGCGACCATTCGCCGCGCGGTCGGCGCGGAGGGCGAGATCGTCCACCCCTGGAAGCGGCGCCTCGCTCCCCTGCGGCACGCGGAACGCTCCCGCCCCGCCGGAGCGGCCCACGAGCCGGCCGAGCAGGAAGAGCGCCTCGTTCGACAGGTTGGGCGACGCGAGCACGAACGCGCGATTGCCCGCCAGCACGCTCGCCGCAGCGCGCAGCGCCACCTCCCAATCGGCCGACGCGAGCACGCCCGCCTGTCGCACCATCGGAATCTCGACGCGGTCCTTCCGGTTCATCCAGCGATAGTTCAGGCGACCGTGGTCGCACATGAAGTACTCGTTCACCTGCGCGTTCGGGCGCGGGCGCAGGCGCACGACCTGATTGTCGCGCGTCTCCACGATCATGTTGCACCCCTGCGAGCAGTTCGGGCACACTGACGCCGAGCGGTCGAGCTCCCACGTGCGCACCTTGTTCAGCGAGTCCTTGGAGAGCAGCGCGCCGACCGGGCACAGGTCGATCACGTTGCCCGCCCACGCGTGCGTCAGGTCCTGCCCTTCGAACTTGCCGATCAGCGCACGATCACCGCGCTCGGCGACGGTCAGCACGGGATCGTGCGCGACGTCGTCCATGAAGCGCACGCATCGCGTGCAAAGGATGCATCGGTTGGCGACGTAGATCACGTCGCCACCGAAATCCTCCACGGGATTGAACCGCTTCGGGTCGCGGTAGCGCCCTTCGGCGCGACCTTCCTGATACGTGTAGTCCTGCAGCTCGCACTCGCCGGACTGGTCGCAGATCGGGCAGTCGAGCGGATGGTTGATCAGCAGCATTTCCAGCACGCCCTTGCGCGCTTCCAGCGCTTTCGGCGAGTGGACGTGCACCACCTGCCCCTCGGCCACCGACGTCGCGCAGGAGGGCGCGAGCTTTGGCGCCTTCTCCACCTCGACGAGACACATGCGACACACGCCGGCCACCGGGAGGCCCGGGTGGTAGCAGTAGTGCGGCACGAGCACGCCGGCCGCCTTCGCCGCCTCGAGGATCGAGGTGCCGTCCGGCACGCTGATCGCGCGCCCCTCGACCGTCAGGTTCACCATCTTCACGTCCGCCATCAGGCCACCTGCGCCGGCACCATGTGGACCTTCTTTCGCTTGATCAGCGCTTCGAAGTCACCGCGGAACTTCTGAATCCCCGACGTGACCGGCGTGGCACACGAGTCGCTCAGAACACAGATCGTCTTGCCGGTCATGTTCTCGCCGATCTCCAGCAGGGTGTCCAGATCCTCGTGCGTCCCATCGCCCGCGACGATGCGCTCGAGGATCTTCGTCGTCCACGCCGTGCCCTCCCGGCACTGCGTGCACTGCGCGCAGCTCTCGTGGGCGAAGAAGCGCGCCGCGCGCGCGATCTGCTTCACGAGGTTCTGCGCGTCGTCGATGATGATCACGCCGCCGGAGCCGAGCATCGTCCCGTTCGCGACGAAGCCCTCATAATCCATCGGAGTGTTCTCGGCTTCCTCGCGCGTCTGGATCGGCACCGAGATCCCGCCGGGAATGATCGCCTTGAATTGCCGGCCCGGCAGCGGCCCGCCGCAGAGATCGTAAAGGAAGTCCTTGAACGGGAAGCCGAGCGTGACTTCGTAGTTGCCGGGCTTCTGGATGTTGCCGCAGACGGAGAAGAGCTTGGTGCCCGTGCTCTTCGGGTTGTCCGGCCGTCCGAACTTCTTGTACCACTCCGCGCCGTTGGTCAGGATGTGCGGCACGGCGACGAGCGTCTCGACGTTGTTGATCGTCGTCGGCTGTCCGAACAAGCCGGCCACCGCCGGGAAGGGCGGCTTGATGCGCGGGTTGCCGCGACGCCCCTCCAGGGAATTCATGAGGGCCGTCTCTTCGCCGCAGATGTACGCGCCCGCGCCCTTGTGCACGTAGACGTGCACCGTCTTGCCGGTGCCCATCGCGTTCGTGCCGAGGATACCGGCGGCGTACGCCTCCTTGCACGCCGCGTTCATCTTGTCGAGCGCTTCCGTGTACTCGCCGCGGATGTAAACGTACGCCACTTCCGCACCGATCGCGTAAGCGCCGATGGCGCACCCTTCGACCAGGGCGTGCGGCGTCCATCGCATGATCTCGCGGTCCTTGAACGTCCCCGGCTCCGACTCGTCGGCGTTGCAGCAGAGATAGTGCGGCTTGCCGTCGCCCGGCTTCATGAACGACCACTTCACACCGGTGGGAAAGCCCGCACCGCCGCGGCCGCGCAGTCCCGACTCCTTCACGATGCCGACGATCTCCGCCGGCGTCATCTTCAGCGCCTGCTCGAGCGCGACGTAACCGCCGCGCTTGCGCCATCCGTCGAGACCGATCGCGTCCGTGTCGCCGAAGTACTTGGACAGGACGAGCGTCTCGCGCTCGTGTGGCGTGTGGGGAAATCCCATGTCAGCCCAGTGAGGCGAGGAGCGCGGGCACCGTGGCGGGGGTGACCGACTCGATGAACTTCTCGTTGACCATCAGAGGCGTGTTGAACCCACACGCGCCGAGACATTCGACTTCGATCACGGTGTACTTGCCGTCGGGCGACGTGACGCCGAGCTCCTCGCACCCCGTGTGCCTGAGCAGCGCGTTCACGACATCCTCGGCGCCGCACACGTTGCACGGTGACGTCGTGCAGACCTGGATGAAGTGCCGTCCCACCGGATGCTGGTGGTACATCGTGTAGAACGTCACCACGCCCTTCACGTAGGCCGGCGTGAGCTCGAGCAGTTCGGCGACCTCGGCCATGCCTTCGCTCGACACCCAGCCGCGCTCCTCTTGCACGATCCAGAGCGCCGGCAGCAGCGTCGCCATCTTCGTGGGATAGCGCGTGAACAGTTCGTCGAGCTCCTTCCTGCGCTCGCCCGTGAACACGGGCGTGTAGGACCCGTGCTCCGCGTGCGCGACGTCACCCGGCGCTCGCACGCCGCCCATTTCAGAGTGTGTCATCTCTGTCGTCCTGACCGAAGGCACGGACCTGCGTGCGGATTCCACATCATCGGTCGATCTCTCCCATCACGATGTCGATGCTCGCATTGATCGCGATCACGTCGGACAACAGGTGACCCTCCACCATCTTCGGGATCGCCGAGAGGTTCACGAACGACGGCGGGCGGATGCGCCACCGGACCGGCTTCGCCGTGCCGTCAGACACCATGTAGTAGCCCTTCTCGCCCTTCGGGCTCTCGACGGCGACGTATGCCTCACCGATCGGCGGGCGCGGACCTTCCATCACCTGCTTGAAGTGATGGATCATGCTCTCCATGTCGCTCGTCGCCTTCGACTTGGGCGGGAGGATGACGCGAGGATCGTCGATGTTCACCGGACCGTCGGGGAGACGCTTGAGCGCCTGCTCGAGAATGCGGATCGACTGCCGCATCTCTTCCATGCGCACGAGATACCGGTCGTAGACGTCGCCAGCCGTCCCGACGGGCACGTCGAAATCGTAGGTCTCGTAGTCGAGATACGGGAAGTCCTTGCGCACGTCGTAGGCGACACCGCTCGCGCGCAGCATCGGGCCCGACAATCCGTAGTTGACCGCCTCCTCTGCCGACATCGCGCCCAGCCCGATCGTGCGGCCGACCCAGATCGCGTTCTTCGTCAGCATCGTGCTGCACTCTTCGAGCACCTTCGGGAAGGTGCGAACGAAGTTCGCGAGGTCGTCCGTCCAGCCGTCGGGAATGTCGGCGCCCATGCCGCCCACGCGCGTGAGCGACGTCGTCAACCGCGCGCCGATCCAGCTCTCGAGCATCGTGTACACGCGCTCGCGCTGTTGGAAGATCCAGAGGAACGGCGTGAACGCTCCGATGTCGATGCAGAAGGTGCCGAGCCACACGCAGTGCGAGATCAGACGCGAGAGCTCCATCGCGATGACGCGGAGCACCGTGCACCGCTCCGTGATCTCGATGCCGAACAGCCGCTCGGCGCCCAGCGCGAAGGCGACGTTGTTCCCCGGGCTGTTGAGGTAGTCTTCGCGGTCTGTCCAGGGAATGATCTGGTTGTACTGCCGGTACTCACCGATCTTCTCGAAGCCGCAGTGCAGGTAGCCGATGTGGGGCACGCAGCGCACGACTGTCTCACCGTCCAGCTCCAGCACGAGGCGCAGCACGCCGTGCGTCGCCGGATGCTGCGGGCCGATGTTGATGAGCATGTGCTCACCCTCGAGCTCCGGCTCGAGCGCCGGAGCCGCGGTGAGCGGCACGAGGTTGCCGGCGTCGTCGGTGGCGAGCGGCACACGCTGCGGACGTCCCTGCGCATCGAGCCCGGTCGTCGAGAGTTTCACCTCGACGGTGCGATTGGTCGTCGCCATCGGCTACTCTCCCACCCGTTCGCCGGCGTTGAGACGCTGGCGCTGCTCGAGCGAGAGCTCGTCGAACGCCTCGAGCACGCTCAGCTCTTCCATCGAGTACTTCGCCTCCGGGTTCTGCGAGAGGATCTGCCGCAGCTGCTCCGAGCGGCTGAACCGTCCGCGCAGCGGGAAGTCCTTCCGGAGCGGATAGCCTTCCTTGTACTGCTCCCACATCAGGAGCCGCCGCAGATCCGGATGCCCCGCGAAGCGGATGCCGAACATGTCGTAGCACTCGCGCTCGAGCCAATCCGCACTCTTATATGTGTCCCACACCGTCGGCACCTCGAGCGGCTGTCCCTTGACGAGCAGCGTCTTAAGGCGAAGAAAGCGCCGATACGGCAGCGACCGGAGATGCCACACGACCTCGAGCGGCCGGTCCAGGTCGCGAAACTCCACGGCCGTGACGTCGGACAGATAGTCGTACCGCTGCGAGGGATCGTCGTGCAGCCAGCGGACGATCTCACCGACCCGCGCGCGCTCGACGATCACCGACGTCTCACCCCACACGACGTCCACGCGCTGCACCGCGTCGGCGAACCTGGCGCGCAGCGCGTCGGCGCTCGGGTTGATCGGCCCACCCTGATACGGAACGGCGCGCGGCGTGACGGGCGAGGACACGGCCGTGCCGTCGCTCCCCTCCGCGTGGCCCGCGAGGACGGGAAGGAAGCCTTCGCTCACAATCCGGACCGCGTCTGGTTGATCGAGTTGCCGAACGGCTCCGAGATCTCGTCGATCAACGTCGGCGGGATGTAGAGCTGGCTCAGCGGATCAGGCTCCATTTCGTTGCGCAGCGATTTGTCCGCCATGCGCTCCGCCATGACTTTCTTCTGAAGCATCATGATCCCGTACATCAGCCCTTCGGGACGCGGTGGACAGCCGGGCACGTAGACGTCGACGGGGATGATCGTGTCGATCCCCTGCACCACGGCGTAGTTGTCGAACATTCCGCCGGAGGATGCACAGGCGCCCATCGCGATGCTCCACTTGGGCTGCGGCATCTGCATCCAGATGCGCCGGATCACGGGGGCGAGCTTGAACGGCACTCGGCCCGCGCAGATCAGCACGTCCGCCTGTCGTGGCGAGAAGCTCATCCGCTCCATGCCGAACCGCGCGAGATCGAACTTGCTCGCGGCGGTGGCCATGAACTCGATGGCGCAGCACGCGGTGCCGAACGGCATCGGCCACAGCGAGTTGGCGCGTCCCCAATTGACGAGGAAGTCGAGCCGCGTCGTGACCCAGCTTTCCTGCGACTGCGGATCGACGGTGACGACATTGGCGTCCGGCCGTGGGCTCAGTCCCATTGCAGCGCCCCCTTCTTCCACACGTAGATGAACCCGACGAGGAGGATCGCGATGAAGACGAGCATCTCCCACAGGCCAAAGAATGACAGCTGGCCCGACGGGCACGCACCGGCGACGAGATCGACCGCGCAGGAGAGCTGCCGGAAATGGGCGCCCCACGGGATCATGAACACCGTCTCGATGTCGAAGATGATGAACAGCACCGCGACCATGTAGAACTTCACGGAGAAGCGCTCCCGCGCATCGCCGAGCACCGGCATGCCGGATTCGTACGCGGTCTGCTTCACCGCGGTGGGCCGCGGACGAAGGGTCAGGTGGGAGATGACGAGAATCAACGCCGCGTTGGCGACGACGAACCCGAGAAGCAGCAGGACCGGCAGGTACGTGCGTTCCATGTGTCTCCGCACTTCGTGAAATCTTTCACTAAGTCGCAGCGCTTCAACTTACCCGGTGCTGCAAAGCAGTGTCAACGGCGCTAACGACTTCGTGCGATGTTCGTTGCGAGGTCACCATTCGCGTCGTGCGAAAGGGCGCGCCAGACGCCATCGCGCCGCGTCGGCGAATGGCGGACCACGCGCGCCTCGGATACCTTTCGCGCCGCTTCCGCCGACCTCCGAATCGGCTCCGAACTCACCCGCAGCGCAGAGCCCGCATGACGATCATGTCCGACCGCTGGATCACCCGGATGGCCAAAGAGCACGGCATGATCGAGCCCTTCGAGGGACGCCAGGTTCGCGAAGGGGTGATCTCCTACGGGGTGAGCTCCTACGGCTACGACATGCGGGTCGCGCGCGAGTTCCGGATCTTTACCAACGTCCTGAATTCCATCGTCGATCCGAAGGATTTCCAGAGCAGCTGCTTCGTCGAGTGGGAGGGGGACGTCTGCATCGTTCCGCCGAACAGCTTCGCGCTCGCTCGCTCGGTCGAATACTTCCGCATTCCGCGCAACGTGCTCACGGTCACCGTGGGCAAGTCCACCTACGCCCGGTGCGGCATCATCACGAACGTCACGCCTTTCGAGCCGGAATGGGAAGGCTTCGTCACCCTCGAGATCTCCAACACCACGCCGCTCCCGGCGAAGATCTACGCGAACGAGGGCATCGCGCAGGTACTCTTCTTCAAGGGCGAGGAAGAGCCGGAGGTTTCGTACAAGGACAAGAAGGGGAAGTATCAGGGGCAGCACGGCGTCACTCTGCCGAGGATCTAACCGCCTCAGCGTCCGAAGCCGAGCAGGTAGACGAGCACCGCGGCCACGAGAAAAAAGGCCAGCACCAGCAGGACGGTGTTCGGACTCGCGGATGCTGTCGATCGCCCTGGGGTCTTCTCGCCGTGTGCGTGCCGCGCCTCGGGCTCCCCTCCTTGCCCCGTGACGTACGTGGTCTTGGGCACCGCATCCGCCCCGCCCAGCGCGACGTCGGGATTGTCGGAGCGATCGGCCGGAAAGCCTCCGGCATCCGTCGGTTGATCCGGCATGGCGCGCTCCAGGTGAGAACGTCGACGCGTGCAGCAAGCAGGCCAGCGCGCGCCTGGCGCGGCGACCGCGCCGCCGGCTACTCGTCGAACGTCAGCTGTCTCCGCTCGCTCACTGCTGACCGTCGGACGCCGTCGCCGCCGCGACGAGAAAATCCCGGTTCATGCGCGCGATGACGTCGATGCTGATCTCCTTCGGGCACGCTTCCTGGCACTCGCCGAACCACGTGCACCCGCCGAAATGCTCGAGGTCCATCTGCGCAACCATGCTGAGCGCTCGCCGATAGCGCTCCGGCTGGCCCTGCGGCAGCAGGCCGAGGTGCGAGATCTTGGCGCCCGTGAACAGCGAGGCCGATCCGTTCGGGCAGGCCGCGACACAGGCTCCGCATCCGATGCACGCAGCGGCGTCCATCGCCGCGTCGGAGTCCTGCTTCGCCACGGGGAGCGAATTGGCGTCCTGCGCGCTCCCGGTCGGCGCCGAGATGAATCCGCCGGAAGAGATGATGCGATCGAGCGCCCCGCGATTCACCACGAGATCCTTGATCACCGGGAACGCGCGCGCGCGCCACGGCTCGATGATGATCGTGTCGCCGTCCTTGAAGCTCCGCATGTGGAGCTGACACGTCGCCGTCGCTTTCGACGGCCCGTGCGCGACGCCGTTGATCATCATGCCGCATGAGCCGCAGATCCCCTCGCGACAGTCATGATCGAAGGCGATCGGTACCTCGCCCTGCTCGATCAGCCGCTCGTTGACGACGTCGAGCATCTCGAGGAACGACATGTCGGGGCTGATGTCGGTCGCCGTGTAGTCCTGCAGGCCGCCGTCGACGCTGGGCGACGCCTGTCGCCACACCCGAAGGGTGAGATTCATCGCTCCACTCACTTGTAGCTCCGCTGCGAGAGCTTGATGTTCTCGTAGACGAGAGGCTCCTTGTTCAGCACCGGCGGCCGTCCCTCGCCCGCCCACTCCCACGCGGCCACGTACGCGAACTGCTCGTCACGGCGCAGCGCCTCTCCGTCCGGCGTCTGGTACTCCGTCCGGAAATGCCCGCCACACGATTCCTCGCGATGCAATGCGTCGCGACACATCAGCTCACCGAGCTCCATGAAGTCCGCGACGCGACCCGCGTGCTCGAGCGTCTGGTTGAGATCCGCTCCGGATCCCGGCACCGTGACATCGTGCCAGAATTCCTCCCGCAACCGCGGGATGATCTCCAGCGCCTTCGTGAGCCCGGCGGCGTCACGCGCCATCCCGCAGTACTCCCACATCACCTTGCCCAACTCGCGGTGGAAGGACGCGACCGTGCGCTTGCCGTTCACGCCGAGCAGCGTCCTCGTCCGCGTCTCGACGTCGGCGACCGCGGCAGTCACCTCCGGCGCGTTGGCCGCCACGGGCTCCAGCTTGTTCGACGCGAGGTAGTCGCCGATCGTGTTCGGCAGCACGAAGTACCCGTCGGCGAGCCCCTGCATCAGCGCGCTCGCGCCCAATCGGTTCGCGCCATGATCCGAGAAGTTCGCCTCGCCGGCGACGTGGAGCCCCGGGATCGTGCTCATGAGGTTGTAGTCCACCCAGAGCCCGCCCATCGTGTAATGCACGGCGGGATAGATGCGCATCGGAAGCTGGTACGGATTCTCAGCGGTGATCCGCTCGTACATCTCGAACAGGTTGCCGTAGCGCTCACGGATCGTGTCCACGCCCACCCGCTTGATCGCGTCGGCGAAGTCGAGATACACGCCGCGGCCGCCTGGACCCACGCCTCGTCCTTCGTCGCACACTTCCTTCGCCGCGCGCGACGCGATGTCGCGCGGCGACAGGTTGCCGAAGCTGGGATACTTCCGCTCGAGGTAGTAGTCGCGGTCCGCCTCGGGAATGGCCCCCGGTGCCTTCGACGTGTCTTCCTTCCGCTTGGGCACCCAGACGCGCCCGTCGTTCCGCAGCGACTCCGACATCAGCGTCAGCTTGGATTGATACTCACCCGCCACCGGGATGCAGGTGGGATGGATCTGGGTGTAGCACGGATTCGCGAACGCGGCGCCGCGCTTGTGTGCGCGCCAGATCGCCGTCGCGTTGCACCCCTTCGCGTTCGTCGACAGGTAGAACACGTTGCCGTAGCCACCCGTCGCCAGCACCACCGCGTCGGCGAGATGCGGCTCGATCTTCCCCGTCAGCTCGTCGCGCACGACGATGCCCCGTGCGCGTCCGTTCACGACGATCAGGTCGAGCATCTCCGCGCGCGGAAACATCGTCACGCCGCCCTGTGCAATCTCCTTCTCGAGCGCCTGGTACGCGCCGAGCAGCAGCTGCTGGCCCGTCTGGCCGCGCGCGTAGAACGTACGCGAGACCTGCGCGCCGCCGAACGACCGGTTCGCCAGTAGCCCACCGTACTCGCGCGCGAACGGCACGCCCTGCGCCACGCACTGATCGATGATGTTCACGCTGATCTGCGCGAGCCGATAGACGTTACCTTCGCGAGAGCGAAAGTCGCCGCCCTTGATCGTGTCGTAGAACAGGCGCTGGATGCTGTCGCCGTCGTTCTGATAATTCTTGGCCGCGTTGATGCCGCCCTGCGCGGCGATCGAGTGCGCGCGACGCGGCGAGTCCTGATAGCAATAGCAGCGAACGTGGTATCCGAGCTCGCTCAACGTGGCTGCGGCAGCGCCGCCCGCGAGCCCCGAGCCGACGACGATCACGGTGTGTTTTCGCTTGTTGGCCGGATTCACCAGCTTCATCTCGAAGCGGTGCTTGTCCCACTTCTCGGCCAGCGGACCGGAAGGGATGCGCGAGGTGAGGTCGAGTGTCATCTAGCGCACCACGCCAAGGAGCACGGCCACAGGGATGGCGGTGAAGCCGAGCCAGACGACGAGCGCGATCGCGGTGGACACGCGCCGGTGCAGCGGATGGCTGGACGGCCTGCTCAGGCCGAGCGTGCGGATCGAGCTCCACGCGCCGTGGAAGAGATGCAGCATCAGGACGAGCATCGACACCACGTAGAACGCAACGACCCACGGATTGCGGAACGCGCTCACCACGTTGCCGTACACGTCGGTGTGGCTGAACGCGGGATACTGCGCGTCCGGGCGGCTCGCGATGGGGAATACCGTGCCCGTCGTGAAGTGCAGGATGTGAAACACGATGAACACGAGGAGCAGCAGTCCTCCCCACCGGATCGTGCGCGACGCGAGCGTGGACACCTGTGGCGTACGCTGCACATAGTCGATCGGCCGCGCCGCGTGCTTGATCCGCGTCAGCTGCCACGCCATCAGCACGTGCAGCCCCGTCGCCACGAGCAGCCCGAGCCGCGCGATCCAGAGCAGCTCACCGCTGCTCTTGAGGAACGCGGCATACGCGTTCATCCGCACGGGTCCGAGAAACTGCTGCAGGTTGCCGACCATGTGCCCGATCACGAAGACCACGAGGAGCAGCCCCGTGACGGCCATGATGATCCTCTTGCCGATCGTCGAGCGGTACAACGTCATCGCCCACATGATGCTCTTACTCCGTGCGCTACAGCTTGATCGCGCGCATGGGCTCGCGAACCGCCTCGGCGCTCTTCTCGAGCGCGGTTCGTTCGTCGGCCGTCAGCTCCACCTCGATCACCTTCTCGAGGCCATTCTTGCCGAGCTTGCACGGCACGCCGAGGAAGAGGCCGGACATGCCGTACTCCCCCTCGAGCCACGCCGCGCACGGCAGAATGCGACGCTGATCCTTCACGATCGCCTCGGCCATCTGCACGGCACCGGCCGACGGTGCGTAGTACGCCGACCCCGTCTTGAGATGCTTGACGATTTCGGCGCCGCCGTTGCGCGTGCGGACCACGATCGCGTCCAGCGTCGCCTTGTCCATCAGCTGCGTGATCGGAATGCCGCTCACGCTCGTGTACGAGATCAACGGCACCATCGTGTCGCCGTGGCCGCCCAGCACCATCGCCTGGATGTCGCGGACCGACACATCGAGCGCCTCCGCGAGAAACCCGCGATAGCGGGCGGTGTCCAGCACTCCCGCCATGCCGATCACGCGCTCACGCGGAAAGCCTGTCACCTCCTTCGCGACGTAGCACATCACGTCGAGCGGATTGGAGACGACGATGACGATCGCGTTCGGCGATGACTTCTTGATCTGCTCCGACACCGACTTCACGATGCCGGCGTTCGTGTTCAGCAGATCGTCGCGGGTCATCCCGGGCTTCCGGGCGATGCCGGCGGTGATGATGACGATCTCCGAGCCGGCCGTCTCGTCGTAGTCGTTCGTCCCGATGATTCGAGAGTCGTAGACCTCGATCGGCGCACTCTGCCACTGGTCGAGTGCCTTGCCCTGCGGAATGCCCTCGGCGACGTCCACCATGACGACGGTGCGCGCCAGCTCCTTCTCCGCGACGCGCTGGGCCGTCGTTGCGCCGACGTTTCCGGCCCCGACGACGGTGATCTTATTGACCATGAGTGCGATAGTCTGAAGGTGAATTGCCAGTCATTCAAAAGTATCGCGCTCGCGGGGTGATGCTATCCCCCGACCTGCGAGAGCGCGCGAAGCCCGCCGACACGTCGCTCGAGCAACGCGTGCGCCTCGGGCTTCTCGGCGAGCGCGCGACGCACGAACGGCTCGAGCGGCAGTCCCGCGCGAAGCGGCGTGCGAAGATCCACTTCATGGTCGCCGAACAGACAGGTCCGCAGGCGACCGTCAGCCGTGAGACGCACACGGTTGCAGCTGCCGCAATACGTGTGCGTCATCGGCGTGATCACGCCGATGGTGCCGCGCGCGCCCGCGAGGCGCGAATAGGCCGCTGGACCGTTACCGCGCGCGGGCCCGTCCGTGGAGACCAGCGGGCCGAGCGAGCGTGTGATGCGGGCGAGGATCTCGGCGCTCGGTACCACGTGATCCTCCGAGAGCGACGCCATCTCACCCACTGGCATCAGCTCGATGAAGCGCACGTGCCACGGGCGATCCAGCGTGAGCCGCGCGAAGTCCTCGACCTCGTCGTCGTTGATGCCACGCATCACCACCACATTCAACTTGATCGGATCCAGCCCCGCCTCCTGCGCCGCGGCGGCCGCCGCGACCGGCTCGAAGCGAAGCGCACGCCGCGCAATGGCGGCGACGCGCTCTGGCCTGAGGCTATCCGCCGACATGTTGACGCGATCCAGTCCCGCCGCCGCCAGCTCGCGCGCGAGCTCGGGAAGCCGCACGCCGTTCGTGGAGAGCGCGATGTCCTCGACAGCGGGCACGGCGCGGAGAAACCGGACGAGCGTCGCAAGCTGCGGTCGAATTGTCGGCTCACCGCCTGTGATGCGTACGCGGCGAAGCCCCAGCGGCGCGAGCTGCGTGACGACGTCGCGGATCTCCTCGTAGCTGAGGATGTCCGCCTTCGGCAGCCAGGGCAGCCCTTCGATCGGCATGCAGTAGCTGCATCGGAAGTTGCATCGGTCTGTCACCGAGATGCGGAGATACTCGATCGTCCGGCCGAACTGATCGCGCAGCACGTTCATGGCGCTGCTCCCGCGCCCGCGCGGCCCGTGGGATCGACCCACGCTCGTGTCCCGTCGGCGTAGTGCTCTCGCTTCCAGATCGGCACGCGACGCTTGAGCTCCTCGATGACCCAGCGCGAGAGCGCGTACGCCGCGTCGCGATGCGCGTGTCCGACGGCGATCGCCACGCTGATGTCTTCCACCGCAAGCTCGCCCAATCGATGCTCGACGGCGATGTCGTCGGTGCCGAATCGCGATGCGCCATCGGTGACGATGGACTCGAGCTCACTCGCCGCCATCCCCTCGTACGCCTCGTAGTCGATGCCCGTCACCGCTCGACCATCGTTGACTTGGCGGACCGCGCCGAGAAAGAGGATCACCGCACCATTCGCCGGTGCCGCAACCTGCCGCACGAGCGACAGCGGGTCGATCGGTCGGCGAACGAGCGACGCTAGCGGGGTCATCCGCCGGCCACCGGTGGGATGAGCGCCACTTCGTCGCCGTGACACACGATGCGGTCGCCGTTGGCGTACTGAAGGTTCACCGCCACGAGCGGCGACGCGGGCAGACGTTCGGCGCCGGGCCTCGCGCGTACCGCCGCGACGACCTCCGTCACCGTCGTATCGCGCGGCAACTCGAGGTCGAGCGACGCGGTGCCAAGCGCGTCGGCGTACGAGGCGAAGAGGAGTACGGTGACCGTCATGGGGGATCCTGCATCGTACACCTCGTCGGTCGTCGACGGTAGTTCCCGACAAGACGAGAGCCCCGGCAAGCCAGGGCTCAAGCGTGTGTGCCGGAACTAGTTACGCCTCCGACATCTCTTCCGGATCGTTCTCCAGCTCCTCGATGGAGATGTTCGCGACCATCGCGCGAAGCTCCTTCGACGGCTTGAAGACCGGCACCGGGCGTGCCGACACTTCGACCGGTGAACCGGTGCGAGGGTTCCGCGCCATGCGTGTCTTGCGGTGTCTGATCTTGAAGGTGCCGAATCCGCGCACTTCGATGTTCTTCTGCTCCTGAAGCGCTTCCTTGATCGCGTCGAGAAATGAATCGACGACGCGAGCGCAGTCCTTCTTGGAGATCATCGGCCCGGCCGTGCGGGATATCTGGGCGGTGACACGCTCGACCAGATCGGCTTTGGTCATCTGAGGGGCCTCGGAACGGGCGGCGGAAGGAGCTAAAAGCTGATCGAACTTATCCGCGTTAACTCTTGTGTGTCAAGAGCTTGGAGCACTTCAGACCCGCCGATTTCGCACCGTTTCCATGAACTGCTCGAACAGGGGCCGGCCGTCGTGCGGGCCTGGCGCCGCCTCAGGATGATACTGAACGGCGAATACGGGGAGCTCTCGGTGCCGCAGCCCTTCCACCGTTCCGTCGTTCAGGTTCACGTGCGTGACCTGGAGGGCGCTCGCTCCCGGTATCTCCCGCTCGTTGCCCTGCACCGCGAATCCGTGGTTCTGCGAGGTGATGAGGATCCGTCCGGTGGCCACATCTCGCACGGGGTGATTCCCGCCGCGATGCCCGTAAGGCATCTTCGCCGTCGTCGCGCCGAAGGTGAGGCCCAACAGCTGATGTCCCAAGCAGATGCCGAAGATCGGCACGTTGGCCTCGGCGATCTGGCGCACCGCGGCCGGCGCGTACTCGATGGCGTCCGGATCACCTGGGCCATTCGAGAGGAACACTCCATCTGCATCGAGCTCCAGCACCGCCTCGGCCGGCGTCGAGGCCGGCACCACGGTGACTCGGCAGCCGGCATCGTCGAACAGGCGGAGGATGTTCCGCTTGATGCCGAAGTCATAGGCGATGATGTGATGCGGCGCCTGCGGATTGCCCCACTCGTAGCGCGAGGTCGTGGAGACGCGCGACGCGAGATCGAGCCCCTCCATCGATGGGCATGCGTCCAGCGCCGCCCGGACCTCCTCACTCGGCGACTCGCCTGAGCCGACCGCACCGCGCATCACGCCGGCCGTCCTGAGATGACGCGTGAGACGACGCGTATCAACGCCTTCCAGGATGGGAATTTGCGCTGCGGCCAGGTAGCTCTCGAGATCGCCCTCGGCGCGCCAGTTCGAGAAGGTCCGGGAAAGCTCCCGCACCACGACGCCGGCGATCTGCGGATGTCCCGATTCGGGGTCGGCCGGGTTCACTCCGTAGTTCCCGATCATCGGTGCGGTCATCACGACGATCTGCCCCTGATACGAGGGATCGGTGAAGACCTCCTGATAGCCGCTCATGTTCGTGGTGAACACCACCTCGGCCACCGTGGTGGTCAGGCTGGCGCGCAGGGTGCCACGAAACAGGGTTCCGTCCTCGAGGAGGAGGAACCCTGGCACGTCGGTGCGTTGATCCACCGGGCTAAGGCTTCTTGGTCGCAGGTGCCGCGGGCGCCTGCTCGGCGGGCGGCGTCTGCCCGCCAGTCGCGGCCGGCGTGGACGGCGCTGGCGTCAATGGAACGCCTGCCGCGGTGCCCGGCGTCGCGCCAGGCGCGCCCGGAGCCGGCGAGACCGGTGCGGGCTGCGTGAAAGCCTGATCGAGCACCGATTTCGGCGCACGCTGGCGGCCCGAGGAGATCGACAGCACGAGTGAGAGTAGCAGGAACAACGCTCCACCCCACCAGCTCGTCTTGGTCAGCAGGTTGCCGGCCTGACGCGTGCCGAGCAGCGAATCGGCGGAGCTGCTCACGCCGCCGAAGCTCGCGGCGAGACCGTTGCCCTTCCCGCTCTGCAGCAGAATGGCGCCGATCAGCACGAAACTGTCGATGACGAGCAGGACGAGGAGGAAAGTGAACATGCCGCGGGTCGGGGCTGGAGAAGCTTTAGTGTGGTAAACCTCAAATATGCCGTAACTTACGGCGCAGCGTCAAGTGAGACGTCTGCGCCGTTTCCGAGCGCTCAGGCGTTGCAGATGCTCGCCCAGCTCTCGGCCTCGAGGCTCGCTCCCCCGACGAGCAGTCCATCGACGCCCTCGGACCCGAGCAGGGTGGCGGCGTTGCCGACGTTCACGCTTCCGCCGTACAGGATCGGGATCTCGTCCGTCTCGGCGCCGCCGATCGAGCGCAGCTCGGCGCGGATGGCGGTGTGCGCCGACGACGCGTCCTGCGGCGTCGCCGTTCGACCGGTGCCGATCGCCCACACCGGCTCGTAGGCGATGATGACCTGGCGCAGCTCCGCCGCTTCGAGCGCGGCGAGTCCCGCACGAAGCTGCCGAAGCACGACCGCCTCGGTGGCGCCGGCTTCCCGCTCCTCGAGCTTCTCTCCCACGCAGAGGACGGGCACGAGTTGATGCGCGGCGGCACGAGCGCACTTCTCCGCCGTCTCCGCGTCCGTCTCGCCGAACACGTGCCGCCGCTCCGAGTGACCGACGAGGACATACGTCGCTCCCGCGTCGGCCGCGATGCTCGCGGAGGTCTCACCCGTGAACGCGCCCTTCTCCGCGGCGTGGATGTTCTGCACACCGAAGCGAATGTCGGGACGCGCCGAGGCGGCGGCCTGTGCGGCAGCGAGTGCCAGCCCCGACGGGAACAGGATCACCGAGCGATCGTCACGCGGCGTGTACCGCGCGAGGAAGGCATCGAGAAACGCCGTGGCCGCGGTGGGACCGTGATGCATCTTCCAGTTCGCCGCGAGGACGGGCGTGCGATCAGTTGTCATCGCTCGCGGTCCGTCAGCGCCGCGAGGCCGGGCAACGTCTTGCCTTCGAGGAACTCGAGCGAAGCGCCGCCGCCGGTGGAGACGTGGCTCATCTTGTCGGCCAATCCAGCTTGTTCTACTGCGGCGGCGGAGTCGCCGCCACCGACGATCGTCGTCGCGCCGTGCGCGGTGGCGTCCGCCATCGCGTCGGCGATCGCGCGTGTGCCCTTGTCGAACGGCGGTGTCTCGAACACGCCCATCGGTCCGTTCCACAGCACCGTCTTCGCGGCGGCAATGGCGCGGCTGTACGACTCCGCCGTGCGCGGCCCGATGTCGAGCATGGCCATGTCGGCCGGGATCTGCTCCTTGCCAACGGTGCGAGCCGCAGCGCCCTGCTCGATCGACGGAGCGACCGTCGCGTCGTGCGGCAGGATGAGAATGGTCCCCGCCTTGTCGATCAGCGACTTGGCGAGGTCGAGCCGGTCAGGTTCGACGAGCGACGTCCCCGTCTCCAGACCCATCGCCTTGTAGAACGTGCACGCCATCGCGCCACCGACGAGCAACGCGTCCACCTTGGGAAGCAACGCTTCGATCACGTCGATCTTGCCGGAGATCTTGGACCCGCCGAGGATGGCGACGAATGGGCGCACGGGATTTTCCAGTGCGCCGTGGAGGTAGTTGATCTCCTTCTCCATGAGCAGTCCGGCGACCGCGGGTGTGAGATGCTTTGCCACGCCTTCGGTCGACGCGTGCGCGCGATGCGCTGCGCCGAACGCATCGTTGACGTACAGATCACCGAGCGCCGACAGCGCGCGCGACAGGCGCTCGTCGTTCGTCTCCTCGCCACCGAGAAAGCGCGTGTTCTCCAGCAGCAGCACTTCGCCGGGCGCGAGGTCGTTGCTGGCCTTGAGCGCCTCGTCCGAGTCGGTGCTCTCGATGAACGACACTTTGCGATTCGGCATCAGCTCGGCGAGCCGCTTGAATACGGGCAGCAGCGAGTACTTCGCCTCGGGCGCGCCCTTGGGGCGACCGAGGTGGGACATCAGGATGACGCGCGCTCCACGAGCGAGCAGCAGCTCGATCGTGGGGATCGCCGCGCGGATGCGCGTGTCGTCGGTGATCTCGCGCTCCTTGTCGAGCGGGACGTTGAAGTCCACGCGCACGAGCGCCCGCTTGCCCCGGAGCTGCTCCGGGGCAAGGTCGCGTACCGTCAGCTTGTCCATGGTGTTACAGCTGCTTTCCCATGTACTGCAGCAGGTCGACGCAGCGTGAGGCGTAGCCCCACTCGTTGTCATACCACCCCGAAACCTTGAGCAGCAGACCGTCGACGACGTTGGTGCTCTTCCCGTCGAGGATGCACGAGTGCGGGTTGCCGATGTAGTCGGACGAGACCAGCTCCTCCTCGGTGTACTTGAGGAATCCCTTGAGGTCGCCCTCCTCGGAGGCCTTCTTGAACGCCGCGTTGACCTCGGCCACGGTGACCGGCTTGTCGACGACGACGGCGAGGTCGGTGAACGACACGTCGGGCGTCGGCACGCGGATGGCGATGCCGTCGATCTTTCCCTTCAGCTCGGGGATGACGAGCGACGTCGCCTTGGCGGCCCCGGTCGTCGTCGGAATGATCGACATCGCGGCCGCGCGCGCGCGGCGGAGATCCTTGTGCGGCAGGTCGAGGATGCTCTGATCGTTCGTGTAGCTGTGGATCGTGACCATCGAGCCGCGCACGAAGCCGAAGTTGTCACGCACGACCTTCACCATCGGCACGAGGCAGTTCGTGGTGCACGAGGCGTTGGACACGATGTGGTGCGCCTTGGCGTCGTACTTTGTGTGATTGACGCCCATGACGATCGTGATGTCCTCGCCCTTCGCCGGCGCGGAAATGATCACCTTCTTGGCGCCAGCGGTGAGGTGCTGAGTGGCCTTGTCCGCGTCGGTGAAACGACCGGTGGACTCCAGCACGATGTCGACCTTGAGCTCGGCCCACGGCAGCTTTGACGGATCCTTTTCGGCGAGCACCTTGATCTCGTCGCCATCGACCGTGATGGTGCCGTTGCCGGCGCTGACGTCGCCCTGATACTCGCGGTGCACCGAGTCGTACTTGAACAGGTGGGCGAGCGTCTTGGTGTCCGTGAGATCGTTCACCGCGACGAAGTCGAGGTCGGTGATCCCGGCTTGCTTCGCTGCGCGAAGGACCTGCCGCCCGATGCGGCCGAAGCCGTTGATGCCGACGCGAATTGCCATGTTCTCTGTTTCTCCTGTGGTCACCACCGGTCGCCGAGAGCGGGCGCCCGGCCGAAGGTCACGAAGCTCACGATACGGACGCCGCCGGCGTGCAACGCTGCGGCACACGCGTTGAGGGTCGCGGCAGTGGTCACCACATCGTCCACGAGCACGAGGTGGAGACCGCGCAGCGACCCACGATCCGCGAGCGAGCGGAACGCATTTGCAACGTTGCGCTGTCGCTCCCCCGGTGTCAACCGCGTCTGCGTCTTCGTCACGCGCGTCCGTGCAAGAAGATCAGTTCGGAGCGGAAGGTTCCACAGCCGGGCGAGCCCGGCCGCGAGCACCTCACTCTGGTTGTAGCCCCGCTCCCGTTGCCGAGCGGGCGCGAGCGGAACGGGAACGATGCCAGCGCGCTCGGCTTCGACGTCGAGGGGAAAGCGGAGGGTCGCCATCCGGCGCGCCATCGGCTCTCCGATCGCGCTCCAACCCTGGTACTTGAACGCGTGAACGATTTTCTCCGCCGCGCCGCCCGGCAGTGCGTATGCCGAGCGTGCCGCGCGCACGAAGGGCGGCAGCAGCGTACACCACGCACATGGCACGGGCCGCCGGGAAACGTCGACGGGATGACCGCACCGATCGCAGCGCGGGCGCGGCAGCTCTTGCGCGCGCAGCCAGCACGCGCCGCAGATGAGGTCGGGCTCGCCGCTGGCGCGAGGTCTTCCACAGGTGGCACACGCGGGCGGAAGAAGCAGGTCGAGCAACGCGCCGCCGGCTCGCCGAAGGGTTGGCCGAACCGTCAGCGCAACGCGCGCCACATCGCACCGCGGTCGGGCGGCACGCCGAACCACTGCTCGAACGACAGCGCCCCCTGCTCGACGAGCATCCCCTCGCCGTCGGCGGCCCGATGGCCAGCATTGCGGGCGGCGCGTACCCACGCGGTCTCGCCGGCGCGATAGGCGAGATCGAACACCGCCGCGTCAGGACGGAGGAGCGCGATCGGCACGGGAAGCTCGTCGTCGCGCAGCCCGACGGGCGTCGCATTCACGACGAGCGTCGCCGTCTCCAGAGCTTCCTCGAGCGAGGCGGCGACGGTCGTGGTCGACGCGAAGCGTGCGGCGAGTGTGTGAGCGCGGTCCATGTTGCGATTGTACACGCGGACGCGCGCATCGCCCCATCGTTCCACCGCGGCGAGTACCGCCGCCGCGCTGCCCCCCGCGCCGATCAGCGCGACGGTCGCCATCGCACGGGCCGACGCGAGGAGCGCGAGAGCGACCGCATCGACGCCGCCGACGTCCGTGTTGTCACCGACGAGCACACCATCGTCGTGCCAGAAGGTGTTCACCGCAGCGCATCGCTCGGCGATCGGCGTCAACCGCACGCAACGCTCGGCGAACGCTTCCTTGTGCGGGATCGTCACGTTGCCCGACGCGTTGCGCTCGCGGAGCGACTCGATCGTGGCGGGGAGGTCGGCCGGCGCGACGTCGAGCGTTTCGTACACGAGCGGGATGCCGGCGGCCCGCAGCGCGGCATTCTGGAACAGCGGAGAGCGGGAGTGAGCGACGGGATGACCCAGCAGCACGAGCCGGCCGGGCATCGGCCTGCTCACGACGCGCCAGGCACCCGTTCGGCGGCCAACCGATCGAACACGCGGCGGATCTCGCTCTCGAGCTCGTCCGCCGTCGCGCGGTACACGTCGAGCTCTCCGCCAACCGGATCGCTGACCGCGTGGCCCGCGGGCCCGTGCGACGGATAGGCGGTGAGCAGGTACGCCTTGTCGCGCGCGCCGAACGCTTCGACCCGCTCGAGGTGGTGCGGCCCCATCGTAAAGATCAGATCGCTGTCCGCGACGATCGCGCGAGTGAGCTGTCGCGAGCGGTGCCCGCTCAGATCGAGATGACGTTCCATGCCGACCAGCAGCGCGCCATCCGATGCCGACGCACCGTCCCACGCGCTCGTGCCGGCACTCCCGACGTCAATGTCAGGGAGTCCGCGCTCGATCGCGACCTTTCGCGCGATCGCTTCAGCGAGGGGACTGCGGCAGGTGTTGCCCGTACAGACGAACAGCAGCTTCATGAGCTCACGCGTCTCCGATGAGAAGCGGTGCCGTCTCTCGAAGCACCGCAGCCGAGATGGCGCCGGGCCGCACCACGCGCGGTGCGCGGCCCGTACAATCGACGACGGTGGAGGGCGGCGAGGGTGCGAGCGTGCCACCGTCGAGGATCCGCAGCGTGCCGCGCGCGATCGCCGCGCTCCACTGCTCTCGAATCTCGCGGGCCGACGTCGCCGGGGGAACCCCAGGGCGGTTGGCGCTGGTCGATGTGATCGCGTCTCCGTACGTGTGAATCAGCCGCTGCATGGCGCGGTGAGACGTCCAGCGCACGGCGATGCCACCTTCGGGGCCGCGCAGCGCTTCAGGCACGCGCTTCTCGCCGCCCGGCAGCACGAGTGTGAGCGGCCCAGGCCAGTGGCGGGCCGCCAGGTTCGCGGCGAAGCTCGGCAGCCGGAGGTCGAGCTTGGCGAGCATCTCCGCCCCGGCGATCAAGAGGAGAAACGGCTTGCCCTTCGGCCGTCCCTTGAGACGGATCAGCGCGTCGACCGAGTCGCGATCGACTCCTCCGCCGAAGCCGTAGACGGTCTCCGTCGGATAGGCGAGCACGCGGCGCAACGCCAATTGCTCCAGCGCGGGACGCACGGCCGCGGCGATCTCGTCGTCGGACCAGAAGGGAATCTCGGCGGAGGATTTCGTCATTCGTCCAGAAGGAACAGCGCTTCGATCCGCGCGAAGTCGGCGGGCTCGGTGACCTTGAGCGCACGCTCGCTGCCGCGCACCACGCGCACTTCGTGGCCGAGCCGCTCGCAGAGTGCGGCGTCATCCGTGGCCGTGACGTGCTCCGCGCGCGCGCGCCGATGCACGTCGACGATCAGCGCGCGCGGAAATCCTTGCGGTGTCTGGGCACGCCAGAGGCCCGTGCGATCGACGGTCGCGGTGACGCGCCCATCGGCGTTCACGGACTTGAGCGTGTCCACCAGTGGAAGCGCGGCGAGTGCGGGTGATCCGTCGTGCACAGCGTCGATCACGCGACCAATCGTTTCCAGACCGACGAGTGGGCGCGCGGCATCGTGCACGAGCACGATCTGCGCCTCGTCTGGCAGGTCGTCCAGTCCATTCGCCACGCTTTCCGTGCGCGTGCGTCCACCGATCGACACGAGCAGTCGGTCGACGTCACACTGGAACAGCCAGGGCGGAGGATCACCCGCGTATCGCGCGGGGAGTACGCACACCACCATCCCGACGCGCGGGTGCGCCATGAACGTCTGCACGCTGTGCAGCAGCATCGGCTTGCCCGCCACCCAGCGAAATTGCTTGAGCTCGTCTCCGCCGGCGCGCGTGCCGCTTCCTCCCGCGACGATGACCACGCCGACGTCCCGCGCAACCGAAGGAACCGTCATTCGAAGACGAGCCGGAACAGGTCGCCGATGGTGCGCACGCCGATCGCACGCAGTCCCTTCGGCACGCGCTTGGGCACCGCGCGCTCGGCGAGATACGCGGTGGTCATCCCCATGTTGGCCGCTTCGGCCAACCGCCGCTCGGCCTGCGACACCGGACGGATCTCACCACCCAGTCCGACCTCGCCCACGAACACTGCCTCGTGCGGCACCGAGCGATCGTACACGCTCGACGCGAGCGCGACGGCGACGGCGAGATCTCCCGCCGGCTCCTGGAGGCGCACGCCGCCGACGACGTTGAGGAAGACATCGAGCTGCGCGAACGACAATCCCGCGCGCTTGTCGAGGACCGCGAGCAGCAGCGCGAGCCGTCGTCCGTCGTAGCCAGTGGCGACGCGCTGCGGCGTGCCGAAGCCGGCCTTCGCCGCGAGGGCCTGGATCTCGATCAGCACGGGACGGCTCCCTTCCATGAGTGCCGTGACCGCGCTTCCGGATGCGTGCATCGATCGGTCGCCGAGGAAGAGCTCCGAGGGATTCGCGACCGGGACGAGGCCGTCCTCTGCCATGCGGAACACGCCGATCTCGTCGACGCTTCCGAAGCGATTCTTCGTCGCGCGCAGCACGCGATGGTCGAGCGAGTTCTCGCCCTCGAAATAAAGCACCGTATCGACGATGTGCTCCAGGGTCTTCGGTCCGGCAATGCCCCCGCCTTTCGTGACGTGGCCGACGACGAACACCGCCGTCCCACTCTCCTTGGCGTAGCGCATCAACCGCGCGGCGCACTCGCGCACCTGACCGACGTTGCCGGGGGCTCCCTCGAGATCGCCGGTGTACATCGTCTGAATCGAGTCGACGACGAGCACGGCGGGCGCCGCCGCCGCGGCCGTCGCGAGCACCGTTTCGAGGTTGGTTTCGCTGAGCAGCGACACCTCGCCCGCGTCCTCGCTCAAGCGGTCCGCGCGCAGCTTGATCTGGAGTGCGCTCTCCTCGCCAGACGAGTACAGCGTCGCGTGGCCGCCGCTCTGGAGGCGCGCCGCGACCTGGAGCAGCAGGGTGGACTTGCCGATGCCGGGCTCGCCGCCGATCAGGATCATCGATCCGGGCACGATGCCACCGCCGAGCACGAAGTCGAACTCGTCGATGCCCGTCTTCCAGCGTCGCGCTTCACTGCCGCTCACGTCGCGCAGTCTCGGCGTGCTGACGACGCTTCCGCCTTCGGCGAGCGTGCGCGTCCCGCCCGCGCGACGACTCGCGCCACCGGTCGGTACGGCGCGCGCGGCGACTTCCTCGACGAGCGAGTTCCACGCGCCGCACACGTCGCATCGGCCCGCCCACTTGGGATGGTCGGCGCCGCACTCGGTGCAGCGATAGATGGTCTTGGTCTTGGCGCTCACGCGGTCGTCGGCGTCATCTCTGAAAAATAGCCCACGTCGCGAGTTGGCGGCGGTTCGCATTCTCGCCGGTCTGACCCATTCCGATGTGGTCGGACGGCGTGCCTGACGCGCCGATGCAACCGGTGCGGCCGTTCCTGCATGGGCACCACATCGTCGGGTCGACTACGAATTAAAACGCCCCAACTAGTTCCAAAGGCAATCTGGCGCGGACCACATTCGAGTCCGTAAACGCGCGTCGTATCGCCGCTAGCTCAGTTCGCGCGGGCACGCGTATCTCGACGCTGTTGATGTAGGGGCCGTTGAAAACACGACCGACGGTGCCGGAGACGTCGGTCAGCAACCCACTGATCGCCTGAGTGGGAACTGCGGGCCGAAGCATGAGCCACACCACATCGCACGTGTAGCCGATCGCCACGGTGGAGTCGCGCGCGACGATTGCACAGGTGCGCACCATCTCGGTCCCCCTTGATCGCATAGAGCTACGGAGTGCGGCCGTTCGATACCACTCCTTGCTAACTGAGACCATGAGGGCACTGGCGACGACAGGAGCCGGAGCAGATTGGCGCAACTGACCGCATGCGACGCATCCACTGAGCAAGATCGCTCGCCATGCGCTCATCTCAGTTGCCCAGCACTTCGAGAATTGGATGCATGCTACGACGCAACTCAGCGTTACAGCGCAGACGGGACTCTGCGTGCGAGACTATCCCACCCGGCGCACGTCGCCGCCCGGACCGATCCGGCCTGCCTCGGTGCCACCCGACGGTCCCGGCTGTGGGCGTCCGGAGAAACTCTCGAAGCGCGTGTAGTTCTTGTGAAAGAACAGATTGACGAAGCCAATCGGGCCATTGCGTTGCTTGCCGATGATGATCTCGGCGCGCCCCTCGAGGGAGTTGCCGTCCTTGTCCACCGGCCCGTCGTACACCTCGGGGCGATAGATGAACATGATGAGGTCGGCGTCCTGTTCGATGGCACCGGATTCACGCAGATCGGACAATTGCGGCCGCTTGCTGTCACCTGCCCGCTGCTCGGGCGCGCGCGAGAGCTGCGACAGCGCGACGACCGGCACGGCGAGCTCCTTGGCCAGCGCCTTCAGACCGCGCGAGATCTGGGATACCTCCTGCTGACGGCTCTCACTGTTCGCCGGACCCTGCATCAGCTGCAGGTAGTCGACGATGATCATGTCCAGCCCCTGATCGGCCTTGAGACGACGCGCCTTGCTGCGCATCTCGAGCAGCGTGATGCCCGCCGTGTCGTCGATCCAGATTGGCGCATGTGTCAGAATGCCCGCAGCGCGCGCCAGCCGCGGAAAGTCGTTGTCCGAGAGCATTCCCTTTCGCAGCTTCTGCGCGTCGATGCGCGCTTCCGCCGTGAGCATGCGCTGCACCAGCGACTCCTTGCTCATCTCGAGCGAGAAGAGGGCGACCTTGCGGTCTTTCTCGATCGCGGCGTGCTGCGCGATGTTGAGCACGAACGCGGTCTTTCCCATCGACGGGCGCGCCGCGATGATGATCAGATCCGACGGTTGGAAGCCGGAGGTGAGGTCGTCGAGATCGGCGAAGCCGCTGGCGATGCCGGTGATGGCTTCTCCACCGGCATGAATGGCCTCGATGCGCTCCATCGTCGGCCAGAGCAGCTCCTTGATCCTCGAGAAGCCTTCCGACGTCCGCTGCTGCGCGACCTGAAAGATCTTCTGCTCGGCGAGATCGAGCAGCTCGTCCGCCGTCTGGCCACCGCGAAATGCCTCACCGACGATCTCGGTCGAGACTTCGATCAGCCGCCGGAGAAGCGCCTTCTCCTTGACGATCTTGGCGTGGTACTCGACGTTCGCCGAGGTCGGCACCGCGTCGACGAGAAAGCCGATGTAGTCCTTCCCGCCGCTCCCGTCGAGATCGCCCTTCCGCTGCAGCTCGTCCGCCAGCGTGAGTGGGTCGACGACGCTGCCGCGCTCGGTGATGGACAGCATGCTGCGGAACAGCTTGCGATGCCGCTCGGCGTAGAACATGGAGTCGTCGACGACTTCCATGGCGCGCATGACCGCGTCCTGGTCGATGAGCATCGCCGCGAGCACAGCCTGCTCGGCGTCCTCCGAGTAGGGAGGGCGCCGTTCACTGTAGGGGTCACGTCCCAGCGAGGCGGGCGCGATCGAGTATTCGTCGGGCGAGCTGGACATCTTCCCAGGTGGGGCGCTTCCAGGACGGATTGCGCAGGAGCGCGGCGGGGTGGTAGGTCACGATGAGCGGCACGCCGTGGTAGCGGTGAACCTGTCCGCGCAGCTTGCCGATCGTGAGCTTGGTCTCGAGGAGAGTTTGGGAGGCGAAGGTGCCGAGCGCCAGTATCACCTTCGGCTTGACGAGCTCGATCTGGCGAACCAGATAGGGCGAGCAGGCCGTGACTTCGTCGGGCGTCGGGTTCCGATTACCGGGAGGACGATGCTTGAGAACGTTCGCAATAAACACGTCCTCGCGTCTGAGATCGATCGCCCCGATGATCTTCGTGAGGAGCTGGCCGGCCTGCCCGACGAATGGAATTCCCTGCTCGTCCTCGTTCGCGCCGGGCGCCTCACCGACGATCATGAAGTCTGCGACCGCGCTTCCATCGCCCGGGACAGGGTTCTTCGCCGTCGCGTAGAGTGGACACCGCTGGCATCCGGCGACGACCTGGGCAATCTCCTCGAGCGATTGAAGCCTTGCCGCGGGATCGTCGAGCAGGGCGCGGATCGCGCCACCGATCGTGATTCCCGCGGGAACGTCCTCCAGCGGTGAGCCGGCCGAGTCGGCACCCGTCTGGGCGGTGGGGATGTGAACCGCGTCGCGCGGCAGCACCGGCGTCGACTCGGGCGTCGGGCTGCGGACAGGCATGAGGTCCAATGGCTCGGAACGTGCCGCCGCCCGCGCTCGCTCGGGCCCGCCGCCCGCCTCACGAACGGCGGTTCGCCAGTCTGCGCTCGGCGCGGGATCCAGCTCCTTCGCGCGCGACGCGGGCGTCGGCCGCGACACGCTTGCACCGGACGTACCCGTCCCGGCGGCGCCCAACAGCTTGAGCGCCTCGTCGACGGTCATCGAGTCGAGCACGAGCTCGCGCTCTCCCTGATCCTGCCGCTGCTCGAGGTATCTCCGCAGCGCGTCTCTAGCGTCCATGCAGCAAGACCTCGATGCGGTCGAGGATCGCATCCGCGACCTCCTGCTTGCCGAGCAGCGGCAGCGGATCCGGATGATCGGAGCCGCGGCTCAGAATGGTCACGCGATTGGTCTCCACGCCAAAGCCGGCGCCTGCTTCCGTCGCATCGTTCACGACGATCATGTCCAGCTCCTTTGCGTGGAGCTTCCGCTGCGCATTGGCGAGTACGTCGTCGGTCTCCAGGGCGAACCCGACGACGACGGCGCCCGCCGCGCGCGCGTCGCGCGTGCTCAGCAGAATGTCGGGATTCTCCACCAGATCCACCGTGCGTGACGCACCCGACTTTTTCAGTTTGCTGGTCGCGGCGACGGCGGGCCGATAGTCGGCTGGCGCCGCGGCCATCACGAGGACGTCGGCGTTGCTGATCGCGGCTCCCACGGCATCGTGCATGTCTCGCGTCGTCTCGACCGCGACGTGTGTGACGCCCACGGGAACAGGAACGGCGAGCGGTCCCGCGACGAGTGTGACGTCGGCGCCGCGACGCCATGCCGCAGCGGCGATCGCCGTGCCCATCCGACCCGAGCTGTGATTGGAGATGAATCGCACCGGATCGATCGCCTCGCGCGTGGGACCGGCCGTGACGACGACGCGCCTCCCTCGCAGTGCGCCGCGCTTCTCGAGCAGGCGGCCGACGTGCGCGAAGATCGTCTCCGGTTCAGGCATCCGCCCAGGACCGCTTCCCTCGCCCGCGGCCAGCCGACCGTCGTCGGGATCGAGCAGCTCGTACCCAAGCGAGCGAAGATGCGCGGCATTCGCCTGCGTCTGCGCGTGCGCCCACATGCGGTCGTTCATCGCGGGCACGAGCAGCACGGGCGCCTCCGTCGCGAGCAGGCTCGCCGTCAGCAGATCGTCAGCCTGCCCCGTGGCGGCGCGCGCCATGAAGTCGGCGGTGGCCGGCGCGACGACGAACAGTTCGGCGGACTTCGCCAGCGCGATGTGATCGAGCGCGCGTCCGGCGTCGAAAAGTCCCGTGTGTACGGGGCGGCCGGTGAGCGCCTCGAAGGTGACGGCTCCGACGAACTCCGTCGCGGCTCGCGTGAGCACGACGTCCACGTCCGCGCCCGCGCGCGCGAGCAACCGCGCCAGCCAGGCCGTCTTGTAGCTCGCGATCCCGCCCGTGACGCCGAGCAGCACGCGCCGATGGGCGAAGGGGCGGAGAAAGTGCTCGGTCACGGGTGCCGAGGTGTCGGGCCGCGCAACGATCGCGCGGCCCGGAAGATCACTCGGAGGTACGACGGCGGGGAACGACGCGATAGGCGATGTCGCCCTTCGCCAGCTCCTCGAGCGAACGGGTCGTCAGCTTCTTGTCGCGCGAACCGGCGCCGCCGGGAAACTCGTTCAGCGCGCGGGCATACTTTGCCGCAACGAGGACGCCGAGATACTTGTTCGCGGCGTGCTCGGCAATCTCGACCGGTGTGAAAACTCGCATGACTCGTGGGTCAGGGTGTGGTGTTCTCGATCTCTTGCTCGAGCCGCTCGATGAGCAGTCCGACCTGCTGCCTCAGATTCTTCACGCGCTCTCGACTCACCACCTCGGCGCCGACGATCGACTCCACGCTCGAGACGGCGCGCTCCAGCTCGTCGTTCACGACCACGTACTCATATTCGCCCACCTGTTGCAGCTCCTGAAGCGCGGACTGCAACCGCGCGGCAAGCTGCGCCGGACTCTCCGTCTTCCGCGATCGGAGTCGCTCGAGGAGCACCTCCGCCGACGGCGGCAGGATAAAGATGGTCACCGACTGCGGGAAGGCGCGCATGAACTGCACGGCGCCCTGCACGTCGATGTCCATCACCACGTGTCGCCCAATCGCCAGCACGCGGTCGACTTCCGCGCGCAGCGTACCGTACAGATTGCCATGCACCTCCGCCGATTCGGCGAAAGCCCCCTGCTCCCGCTTGTCCAGAAACTCCGCGCGGCTGATGAAATAGTAATCACGTCCCGCCACTTCGCTCGGTCTGGGCGCCCGCGTGGTACACGAGACCGAGTAGCCGAGGTCTGCCCGCCGATCGAGCAGCATGCGGGCGATCGTGGTCTTGCCACCCCCGCTCGGCGCGCTCAGGATCACCGGAAACGGGCTCATTCCAGGTTCTCCACCTGCTCGCGGATGCGCTCCAGCTCCTCCTTCACCTGGAGCACGTCGGCGACGATCGCGGCGTCGTTCCCCTTGCTGCCGGTGGTGTTGGCCTCGCGAAGCATCTCCTGGAGGAGGAATCCCAGGCGCTTTCCCACGCCGTCCGGTTGTGCCGCGCCGAGCGCGCCGCGAAACGCCGCGATGTGCGCGCGGAAACGGGAGAGCTCTTCAGCGACGTCGAGGCGATCGGCGAGCAGCGCGATCTCCTGCGCCAGCCGGTGCTCGTCCACGATGAGACCGTCGGTGAGCTCCTTGACCGCCCCGCGCAGTCGATCGCGCTGCTCCGTGACACGCTGCGGTGCGCGCACGGCGATCCGGTCGAGCGCGCGCTCGATGACCGCGAGTCGATCCTCGAGGAAGGTCACCAGACGCGCCCCCTCCTCCCCCCGCATCGCCAGCAACGCGTCGGACGCACGCTCGACGATGTCTACCAGCTCGGGGCCGGCCTCCGGCAGAAGCTCCTCTCGCGCGGTGCCGGCGAATACGTCGGGCAGCCGGAGCACGGTTCCCACGTCCAGACTGTCGTCGAGGGCGTAGCGCTGCTGTAGCGCGCGGAGCTGCGTCACGTATCCCGCGAACCGCGCCTCGTCGATCGGGCTCTGGACCGCGTCGGCGTCCCTCTCGAACCTCGCGCTGAGCGTCACGTGCCCCCTGGTGACTCGGCGCCGCAGCGCGTCGCGCACGTCGCCTTCCCACCGTGCCAGGACGCCAGGCAGCTTGATGGACGGACTGAAGAAGCGGTGGTTGACGGAGCGGATCTCCACGCTCACGCGACCACCGCCAACCACGCCGTCGGCTGCGCCAAAACCAGTCATGCTGCGGATCATATAGAGCCACCTAAGTTACGGCGTGACAACGACATTGTCAATTCCAAAAGTCCCATCTCACGCCGTAGAACTGCGTCTGTCGCGGCAGGTTGAATCCGGGCACGTACGAGTAACGCTCCTGAAGGACGTTGCGGAACTGGTAGGACACGACCGCCGTCTGAATACGAATCTCCAGTTTGAGCGCCAGTGTTCGCGAGTCGCTCACCGTGAGGAGCGAATTGTCCTTGAGCGGAAAGCGAGTGCTCGAGCGATACTCGTGCGCGAGCGAGGCGAGCAGGCCGAAGTTTCCGTTGGGGAATCGGTCCAGCAGGTTCGTCTGGATGTAAAGCTCGCTGCGCGACTGGTATCGCGGGCGATAGAGCCCGCTGGAGTCACTCCACGCCACGGCCCATGCATCGGCGTTGACCGCGCGGAAAAGCCGCCCGCGCACACTCAGCGTCGTGGCGGTAGCCTGACCCTCGATGCGAACCGCCGTGCCGGTGCCGCTGTCACGCGGGATCAACTCCGACGGAGGAAGCAGCGTCGTCGCCCCCCTCCTCAGCATGCCGACGCTCACCCACACGTCGCGCAGCTTGATGCCAGCCTCCGCGCGGAGATGCGTCGTCGGCGCCAAAATGTACCTGGCTACCTCAGCGCTATCCTGGCCCGTCGTCGATGACGTCCCGGGGAAGAACGTTCCGTTCGAATCGATCGTCGAGCCGCTCACGCCGCCGGGGAACAGCCGCTCGAATCCGCCGTACGCCGTATGCGACGCGCTGCCGACGACCGCGATGCGACGCAGCGGCGAGAGCCGTACCGTGCCCTCGTAGCGCGTCGGCTGGAGCGGGCTCTCTCCTTCGGCGAACAGCGACGCCGCGAGATAGGGCGACTCGAACGACGCACGCGCCGACGGTGAGAACTTGTGAATGCCGCCCGCGCTGCGCATCCGGCCTGCGGCACTCGCGCGAAATGGCCCGTAGGTCGTGCCCCCCGTCACGAGGTACTGGCTCACGAAGGTCGTGCTATCGGGACTGACCGTCCCAGAATCACCCGCCGACGGATTCGCGCTCGCAAGGAAGGCATTCGACGAGCGAGGCGAGAGCTGGTACTCGTTCGCCGACGCGACGAGCTGAATCCACCGACCGCGCTCGGGATCGCCGTTGCCGAGCCGCGCGTACGCCGTCGTTCGCTTCGCGGCAAGGCCGGGAATTGTATCGACTCGCTCACGCGCCGCCCCCACCCCGACCCACTGCGCGCGGTTGCGGTTGCTCCGCTCGGCGAAGAGATCCGCCGACCAGGGACCATGCGTCGTGCCGAGACGCAGCATGAGATTCAACGCATCCGACGACGGCAGCGCACGCTCGGGTTGCGTGTTGTACTGCTCGGCCGACAGCTGAAAGACTTCGCCGTGATTGAAGCGACGCCCGAAGAAAGCTCGGTAGAGATTCGTGTTCTGGTCGCCGGTCGCAACGTCAGCGCGCGTATATGGCGTCGTCCGGTCAACGCGCCAGCTCCGCGCGTAGACGCGAACCTCTTCCGCCCCACGCTCGATCCGCACCTCTTCGAGCGCGTGGATCGGCAGGTCACTCGGCGCGGCGACGCCACGTCCGCGCGGGTCCATCGGATCGAGCTCGAGCCCGTCGAGAAAGACGCGGATCCGGCGAAGATCACCCTGCGATGCGATCGCGTAGGGAGCGGCGAACCAGCCCGTCGTGAACTCGGTGACGCCGGGAACGCGTCCGAGCAGATCGCTCAGCGAGATGGCCCCCGTCGCGAATAGCGCGGCTCGGTCATAGATGCGCGAGGCGCCGATCTCGAGGATGGGCGGCGCTTCCGCTCGCGCGAGCGGAGCCTTGATCGTGTCGGTGCGCACCTTCTTCGGTGCCACCACCTGTGAATCGCGACGGAGGATCGTATCGGCGCGTGGCGGAAGTGGAACCCTGATCGTGTCACGCCCCGCGGGCGCGCGGGACGCGCCGGCGCGCGCCGAGTCGACTCGAGTGGGGAGTGTATCGCGACGTCCCGCAAGGGTGTCGCGCCGCACCGGCACCTGCGCGCACACCGGTCTGGGCAAAACGGCCCCGGCAGCTGCGCCGAGGCCGATGACGAGAAGCAGTCGCAGCGACGTACGCAGGCTCACCCAGCTCGTCCCCTGACGAACTCCACGAACGTCCCGACCGGAACGCCCGTGGGCCCGCGCGGAACCGTGCCCAGATCCGCCTCCGTGTAGGCGGTGCCGGCGATGTCGAGGTGCACCCATGGATAGCCTTCGGCGAACTCCTTGAGGAAGAGCGCGGCGGAGATCGTACCCGCCGGACGACCGCCGGAGTTCTTGATGTCGGCGACGTCGGACTTGATCAGCTCGCGGTAATCGTCCCACATGGGAAGCTCCCACCCCGGCTCCCCGGCTCGTGTTCCCGCCGCGATCACCTCGGCCACCAGCGCCGCGTCGTTCCCCATCACTCCGGACGCGGTGTGACCGAGCGCGATGACGCAGGCGCCGGTGAGCGTCGCGGCATCGATCACTGCCGAAGGCTCGAAGCGCCGCGCGTACGACAGCACGTCGGCGAGCACCAGTCGGCCTTCCGCGTCCGTGTTGATGATCTCGATGTACTTGCCCGACATGCTGCGCACGACGTCGCCCGGCTTCACAGCAGTGCCGGACGGCATGTTGGTGGTCGTGCCGACGAGGCCGACCACGTTGACCGGAAGCGCGAGCCGCGCGATCGCTTCCATCGCGCCGAGCACGCCGGCCGCGCCGCACATGTCGAACTTCATCCACTCCATGCCCTGCGCGGGCTTGATCGAGATGCCACCCGAATCGAAGCAGAGTCCCTTGCCGACGAGGGCAACCGGCTTCGCGCCCGCGGCGCCACCGTGATAGTGCAGCGCGATCAGCTTGGGATCCTCGGGCGAGCCCTGTGCGACGCAAAGGAAGCTGCCCATCCCTTCCTTCTCCATCTCGGCACGACCGAGGACCGTGATCTCGAGCCCATGCCGCTCGGCAATCTCTCGCGCGGTCTGCACGAGGAAGTCGGGCGTGCAGAGATTGCCCGGCATCATGCCCAACGTTCGCGCGAGCCCATGTCCTTCGGCGACGGCGCGCCCGTTGCGAAGCCCGGCTTCATCCGCACCGACGATTGCCGCCGACGTGAGCGGTGCGCGCCGCTCCTCTTCCGGAGGGGCGGACTTGGTGTCGGTGTAGTCCCACGCGCCCACCGAGAGACCGAGTGCGATCGCCTCGGTCTCCGCGGCATCCAGCGCGCCGGCGTAGAACGCGAGCGAACCCGCACCGAGCCGTCCCGCCTGACGTGCCGCCAGCGCGCCGGAACGGCGCAGTGCCGACACACGCTCCACGCCCTTTCCAAGGCCGACGAGCAACACGCGCGCGGGACCAGACGCGCCGCCCGCGAGATGCAGCGACTCGTCGCGCCCGCCCCGAAAGTCTCTCCGCTCGAGAAGGCGCGCGATGGCGCCGCCGAGCGTCGCGTCGAACGTGGTGAGCGACGCGTCGAGTGCGGCGCTGGCGGGCAGCGCGACGACCAGGAGAGAGGCGTCGAGCGCACCGAGCTCGACGCGCGCGGCGGAGAGGCTGAGCGTCATGGTACCAGTGGGGTGCAGTGGCGGGACGGGCGCGTCAGGCGCTCATCCCCTTGATGATCTGGTCGCCGAAGCCCGTCGTACTCACTTCGGTGGCGCCCGGCATCTGCCGCGCGAGATCGTACGTCACTCGCTTGCTCTTGATCGCGTTCTCCAACCCCTTCACGATGAGCTCACCTGCCTCCTTCCAGCCCATGTACTCGAACATCATCACCCCCGACAGCACCACGCTGCCCGGATTGATCTTGTCGAGGTTGGCGTACTTCGGCGCGGTCCCGTGGGTCGCCTCGAACACCGCGACGCCGTCGCCGACGTTGCCGCCGGGCGCGAGCCCGAGCCCGCCGACCTGCGCGGCCGCGGCGTCGGAGATGTAGTCGCCATTCAGGTTCGGCGTCGCGATCACGTCGTATTCGTCGGGGCGCAGGAGCAGCTGCTGGAACATCGCATCGGCGATGCGATCCTTCACGATGAGACAGTCGGCGCGCGAGCTGTTGCCCCCCTTGCCGAGATCCGCCTCCGTCACCGTCTGGCCGGGGAACGCCGTCTTGGTCTCGTCGTAGCCCCAGTCGCGGAAGGCGCCCTCGGTGAACTTCATGATGTTGCCCTTGTGCACGAGCGTCAGCGAGCGACGGTTGTTCTCGATCGCATACTGCGCCGCCATGCGTACGAGACGCCGCGAGCCGAACTCCGACATCGGCTTGATGCCGATCGCGGAGTTGGCGCGGATGTCCTTGCCGAACTTCGTATGAATGAATTCGATCAGCTCGTTCGCTTCCGCCGAGCCGGCCTTCCACTCGATGCCAGCGTAGACGTCTTCGGTGTTCTCGCGGAAGATCACGACGTTCAGCTTCTCGGGCTCCTTCATCGGATTACCGACGCCCTCGAAGTACCGTACGGGACGAATGCACGCGTAGAGGTCGAGGACCTGGCGCAGCGTCACGTTGAGCGACCGGATGCCGCCGCCGACCGGCGTCGAGAGCGGTCCCTTGATGGAGACGCGGAACTCCTTGAACGCCTCGAGCGTCTCGTCGGGCAGCCACTCGCCGGTCGTCGTGTGGGACTCTTCACCGGCGAACACCTTCATCCACGAGACCTTTCGCTCACCGCCGTACGCCTTCTCGATCGCGGCGTCGAACACGCGCACCGACGCGCGCCAGATGTCTGGGCCTGTGCCGTCGCCTTCGACGAAGGGAATGACGGGATTGTTGGGAACCTTGAGCGCGTTCTTCTCGAACGCGATCGCCTCGCCCACGCTGGGACGTGACGCGTAGCGGTAGCTGGCCATTCCGATCCTGTGTGTCTGTTGATGAGTGCGCGTAGCCGGGGAAAGCTACCCGGGACGACAAATCACAGCAAGCGAAGCAGTGTCCGCGTCACGAGCGTAGCGAGGTCGAGAGCGCTGAGCGCTGGACGGCTCCACGACGACAAGCACGACAACAAGCACGACGTCGAGCAGGACGACAACGGGCCGGAGATTCGACGTGAATCCCGGCCCGCGAGCAAACGACGAATGTCCGATACCCGGGACGAGACTCGAACTCGTATATCCCTAAGGATGGGGGATTTTGAGTCCCCTGCGTCTACCGATTCCGCCACCCGGGCTCGGCGCGAGTCTCTGCGCCGTCCGGAAGATACATGAGGGAGGTCGCGACGTCACTCGCTGTCGGCCGGGGTCTGCGTCGTCCCGGTGCGCATGCTCTCCACCCGACGCCGGATCTGCTCCTGGAGCGCGGCGTACCGCGCGCGCTGTGTCGGTGACATGAATTCCGCGAGCTGGCGCTGCTCCTCGATCTGGAGATCGATGCGCTGCTTCTGGATCTGGAGCAAGGCGTCCAGGGAGGCGGCCACCTGCGCCTGGTCCGCGCCCTGGCCGGCGAGCACCTGCGCGCGCAGGTCCTTCCGCCGCTGCCGTTCCTCGCGCACCAGGTCTCGGCGGCGAGCATCGTAGCGAGTGCTCGCCACGCGCAGCCTGGACATCTGATCGTCGGTGAGTCCAATGCGCTGCTTGACGACGCGCGCCATTCCCGTGCGAAGTCGCTGCTCGAGCTGCTGCCGCGGAGGGAGCGCGTCGCGCGCGGCGATCCGCTCCTGCCGCCGAATGCCCGCCTGCGCGCCGGCCACCTCTCCGGCCAACGGCATCAGCAGCGACACGATGAGAAGAAGTCGAGCGCTCATCGCGCGTTCTCCAGCGAGATCGAGCCCGCGAGCGAGCTGGCTCCCTCCACGTCTTCCGACGGCAGCGCATCGAGCGACTCGATCTCGTCGAGCAGCGTGGACAGCTCGCGGTCGCTGAGATCACCGAGCGCGCCAGCAGTCACGGCGAGTGCGGCGGGCTCCGCGCCATCTGCAACCGCTTGTGCAACCGGAGCGGACGGTGTCGGCGGTGGAACCACGTTGGGCGAGGTTTGTCGGGACGGCGAGGGCATCACCCGCGGATCGATGGTTCCGACCGTGGTCGACTCGGCACGCGGACCCGAGGCGATAGGAATCGAGGGTGCGACGGCATGCTCGCGATTGACGAGCGTGATCGACGTTCCGCCGATCGCGACCGCCGCGATCGCCGCCGCGGCGCGCCAGCCTCCCCACGACCGACGCACGGGCGCGCGGTACGCCGGAATCGCGGCAACGATCGCCGCCGCATCAATGGCCGGTGCGCGGCGGATGGTCGAGCACAGATCGCGCAGCAACGCGAGCTCCTCGCTACACGCATTGCACATGGCGACATGCTGCTCGACGCGCGCACGCTCAGCGGCGTCGAGCCGCTGGTGCAGCAGGTCGGGAAGCAGATCGCGAATCTCGCCGTTCGAACACTCAGTCATCGAGAAACTCCTTGATGGCACGCATGGCGTTGTGGTAGTGCACGCGTGCCGCCCCTTCAGTCGTGTCCACCGATTCGGCGATCTCCTTGTACGACATCCCCTCTCCCACGCGGAGCGTGAACACTTCGCGCTGTGTCGGAGTCAGCTTCGCCATCGCCTTCATCAAACGCTGCTGCGTCTCGTCCGCGACGACCGCGTCCAGCGCGTCGTACTCGGTGGAGACGTCGCTGTCCTGCACCTCCACCTGCTCACCGCGCCGTCGTTCCGACCGACGACGGTCGAGCAGCAACCGCCTGGCGATCGTGAACAGCCACGTCCGGAGCGAGCTCTCGCCGCGAAAGCTGTCGATCGAGGCGAACGCCCGAACGAACGTATCCTGCACCACCTCATCCACATCGCTCTTCGCCCCGACGCTCGACGCGAAGCGCGCCAGCGCGGCGGCATGTCGCTCGACGAGGAGCGTAGCTGCCCGCTGGTCACCCGCCTTCCACCTTGCAATAAGGTCGAGGTCGGTCCGCTCATCGGTGCTGAGGGCAACGTCTGTCATGCGGTCCAACGGTTGGACGCGGTCACGCGACCGATGTTAAGACTGGCTGGCGGGGGCACGGACGGCTGATAAGATAGCCCTCCCTGCGCCGAGCCACCTCTCTTCTACTCCCCTCCCTGCGCCGTGCTGCGAATCGCTCACCGAGGAATGCCCCTCCGCTTTCCCGAGAACACGCTGCCCTCGTTCGAGGCGGCGCTCGCCCTCGGCGCGGACGGCATCGAGCTCGATGTCCACGCGACGGCCGACGGTGTGGTCGTCGTGCATCACGATCCGGTCCTCGAGGACGGGCGAGAGATCCGCCGCACGATGTGGGATCAGGTACGAGCGGCGCGCGTAGCGCCGGACGTTGGCATCCCGACCCTGCTCGAGGTGTGCGACGTCGTCCGCGATCGCGCGGAGTTGTTCGTGGAGATCAAGGGTGACGGGATCGAGGACGCGGTGGTGGATGTGCTCCGTGGTCACGCTGGTACAGCGGCGATCCACAGCTTCGATCACATGCTGATCGCTCGACTGTCGCGCCGCGGAGTACCACATCGGCTCGGCCTCCTGATCGAGAACGCACCAGCGGAGCCGCGCGCGCTGATGAAGCGACATGGGGCTCTCGACCTCTGGCCCGAGCGCCGAGTCGTCACGGCGCGACTCGTCTCGGACGTACACGCGTTCGGCGGACGCGTGTTTCCCTGGACGGTCAACGATGGCACCGAGGCCGTCCGCCTCATTGCGTGGGGCGTGGACGGCCTCTGCACCGACGACGTGACGATCCTGGCCTGAGATCGGAAGGGTCGCGCGCCTTCGTTCAGACTGGTGGTGTCGCCGCGGCTCCGTCGCCATGCTGCGCGATCTCGCGTTCGATCCGCTCGATCTCCGCTTCGGCGCTCGCGAGATTGGCCGCCAACACAGAGTAGCGCTCGGTCTCGAGCTCTCCACCGGCCGCGCGCGCGCGATAGACGGCGAAGCCCAGCGACGCCGCCGCGGCTTCCGCGTGCTGCTTGGCGCGATGCTGCTCGAGCCGGAGTTTGCCTTCGTCGAGCGCTCCCTGTGCGGCGCGGCCCGCCTTGTCCAGCTCACCCTTCAACGTGTTCCAGATCGCCATGGTATCCTCCGAGGAGTACGCATCATCCTACGGTCGCGCGGGGTGAAAGTTGCGTACCGAACGCGCGGTAGCGCAACGAAAGAGCGCCCTCCGCATCGCGGAGGGCGCTCGAGGGTCGGACGACATCCGAGCGGTGTTCAGGCCGCCGTGGTGGTCGTGTCCGTGGCCGGATATACGCTCACCTTCTGCCGCGTCTTGCTCTTGTGCTCGAACTTCACGAAGCCGTCGATGAGCGAGTAGATCGTGAAGTCGGTGCCGAGCCCGACGTTCTTGCCCGGGTGCCATACGGTGCCGCACTGGCGCACGATGATGTTGCCCGCGACGACCTGCTCGCCGCCGAACTTCTTGATGCCGCGGTACTTCGGGTTGCTGTCGCGCCCGTTGCGCGACGAGCCAACGCCCTTTTTATGAGCCATGGTATCCTCGCGTCAGCCGAGAGTGATGTCGTTGATCCGGACTTCCGTGAAGCCCTGCCGGTGTCCCTGCTTCTTGGCGTAGTTCTTCCGGCGCTTCATCTTGAAGACGATGATCTTGTCGCCGAGACCGTGCTTGACGATCTCGCCGGTGACCTTGGCGCCGGACAGGCTCGGAATGCCGGTCTTGACGTTCGTGCCATCGCTGCCGAGGAGGACGTCGTTGAACTCGATCGACCCGCCAGCGTCACCCACGATCGTGGGGAAGCGGTATTTCTTGCCCGACTCGACACGAAACTGCTTGCCGCCGGTGCGAATGATTGCGTAGGACATATCTGAGGCTCGTGAGCGTGTGACGTAGAGCCTAAAAAGTTAAGCCGCGCGGGGTTAGCTGTCAACGGGCCGAAACGGTCGCGCGATGCGCCGCACCGCCTCGCCTCTCGGCATCCATCGGACGCCGGTGACCGCGGCCGCGTCGCAGCGGTTAAGCTGGCTGACGTCCAAACGTTCGGCACACCATCACGTCTCCGTCTCACTTCGCCCGCGTCATGAACCGATCGCATCCGCTCCGACTGATCAAGACATCGGTCCAGCCCGCCGAGGCGCCCGCGGCTGGCGGCGCGGTGGAGCGGAGCCTGCTGGTGCGGGCCGCCCAGGGCGGCGACGTCCGCGCCTTCGCCGCGTTGGTCGACGCGTACTACGCGCGGTGCCTGCGATTCGCCCTGCACATGCTCTCGAGTCAGGGCGACGCGGAGGAGGCCGTCCAGGACACCTTCGTGCGGGTGTACCGTGCGCTGCCCACCTACGTCGAGCAGGAGTCGTTCGAGCCGTGGCTCTTTCGCATCCTCGCCAACCGCTGCCGAAGCGCCGGCGCGCGCGAGCGACGTCGCGCCGAGTTCGTCGAGTACGGCGACGTGCCGGATCGTCCGACGGAAGGACGCCACGACGACTCGATCGCATGGCGAGAGGAGATCGACCGGGCGCTCGCCGAGCTTCCCATCGAGCAACGCGAGGCGTTCCTGATGCGCCACGTCGAAGATCTGAGCTACGAGGACATGGCCGCGGCAACGGGCGCGGGGATCTCCGCGCTCAAGATGCGGGTGAAGCGCGCGTGCGATTCACTGCGGGTTCGGCTCACCGAGGGGGACGATGCACGACGACGCTGACGAGACCATCGAGCGCATCGCGGCAGCGTTGCGGACCCTGCCCGATGTCGACCCGGCACACAAGGCGCGCGTCCTGGTGGCGGTCGCCGCGGAGCGCGAGCGCACGCGGCAACGCTCGGCGCGGACCTCACGCGTCATCCGCGTGCTGGGCGCGGGCGCGTCGCTCGTCGCGGCGGGACTGGTGGGCGCGCTGTGGTTGCGCGACGACGCCACCCAACGTCCCGCCGCCGTCGCGGTGATCGCGAGCGTGGCGCCGAGGCCCGTCGTGTTACCGCCGGTGGCCACCGCGGCGGCACAGCTCGCGACTGAAGACGTAAACCGCGTCGCGCTGCAGCCGGTGCCGCTCGTCCTGCGCGCGCCGGCGGCGCGTCGCGTGAGCGTCGTGGGCGACTTCAATGGATGGAAGGTGGGTGCGACGACAATGACTCGTGATCCGGCAACCGGGATGTGGAGCGGGACCCTCGCGCTGCGGCCAGGCCGGCACGTGTATGCGTTTGTCGTGGACGACAGCGTCTGGATGCGTGATCCACGGTCGCCGGCGGCCGCGGATGCGGACTTCGGCCGGCCTGGATCGGTACTCCTGGTCGGGCGGCCATGAGCGTTCGACCGACACTTGCGACGCTTCTCTTCCTCGCCGCGATTGGCACTCCGGCGTACCGCGCGTCGTCGCAGCAGGTCGCCTTCGCGACGAGCGGCGCGACGGAGCTCGATAGCGCGACGCAGGCGGCGCTGACGCGTGACGTGACGCAGGCGCGGTCGCGCGGCCTGCCCGTGGAGCCGCTTCTGGCCAAGGTGCGCGAGGGACAGATCAAGCGCGCGCGCCCCGAGCGAATTCGGAGTGCCGTTGCTGCGCTGATGATCCGGCTCGACTCGGCGAGAACTGCGCTCGGCTCGGCGTCCAACGCCACAGAGCTCGTCGCGGGCGCCGATGCGCTCGGCGCCGGCGCGGATGCGTCGGCTCTGCGTGCCGTTCGCACGGCGAGCGGTGCGCGCGATGTCGCGGCTCCACTCGGCGCGCTCGCCCAACTCGTCGCGACGGGCGTGCCGACTCGCCGTGCGGCGCAGATGATCGTCGACCTGATTCGCCGCGATGTGTCACCGAGCCAGGTCCTCGCCTTCGGAGTCGCCGTGGAGACCGACGTGGGTGCAGGAGTTCCGCCGACCGAATCGGCGCTGTTCCGGATGCGCCAGATCGAAGCGAGCCTCTCACTCGGCGACAAGGTGACGACGGCGGCACCGGGAGCGGGCGGTGCCTTGCAGAATGGACCGGGCGTCAGCGGCGGCACGCCCAGACGACGACCGTAGGTGACGCGAACGCAGGCGAGTGTGCGCGGCGGCCTGCTCATGATGATGCTCATGAGCAGGCCGCTCGTCGCACAGCATCGATCCGCGTTCGACGTGGGATTCACGGTGGTGCAATTCCCCGACGACAGCTCGATCGTCGCGGGCCCGTCGATTGGATGGACCTCCTCGGCGGAATGGCGGCGACTGTTCGGTCAGATCACCGCCGGCGGCGTGGGGACGTTCGGTGCGGCCACCGGTTCCGCGTCTGCGGCGGGAGGTGCGCGGGCTCCGATCGCACGCGGCTGGCTCGTCGAGGGTGCGGGTGAGCTCTTCGGCATCGCCGGTTCGTCGACCGGCAGCGCGGGAACCGCGACCGGATTCGCGCGACTGTTGCGTGTGGCGGGGCGCGCAGGCGCGTGGGCCGGTGTGAACGCCTCGCTCGGTCGACGCGAAGCCGGCAGCATGCCGGGGAGTGCGGCTGAGGGGGGCGCCTGGTGGAGCTGGCCACGTGCGCGGTTGACGGCGACCGTCCTGGAGCAGCGCGCGACCGGCCAGCTGTTCAGCGGCACGCAGCGGCAGCTCTTCATCGCGACGGTTCCCGTGCGATTCGCCGAAGGGACACTCGGCCTGCACGTCGAGGGTGACATGGCGTCGCTCGATCTTTCGGCGGGCGCGCGTCGCGATCCGGATGCCGCACGATTGATCGAACCGACGATGACGCTCACCGCGGCACTGTGGCGCTCGCCGGGACGTGCGATGACGATCTCCGTCTCGCAGCAACCGCCGGATTTCGTCCGCGGCGCGGACGCGGCGCGGTGGATCGCGATCGGGCTGCGGTTCAACGAGACCACGCCGGCGATGGCCCGCTCGGCGCGCGTGCTGCCGATCGTTCAGCTGGCGGGTAGTGAGACCGCCCGCGTCGTTCGAGTGCGGGCGCCAGGCGCGCGACGAGTGGAGCTGATGGCCGACTTCACCGACTGGATGCCCGTGGTGCTCGCGGTCACCGCCGCAGGCTTCGAACATTCGGTGCCCGTCAGCGCGGGCTCGCATCGCGTGCTTGTTCGCATCGATGGCGGAGCCTGGCGTCCCGCAGCGAACACGCCCGCCGTGAACGACGATCTTGGCGGGCGTGTGGGGCTGCTGGTGGTTCCGTAGCGGTCAGGCCACCGCGTACTGCTGCGTGACGTCGCGGCCGGCGCTCTTGACGACGAGCTTGAACTCGTCGGGGCGAAGCAGCGGGTCGTCGCGCAGCTCGAGCAGGAAGCCGACCGTCTTCTCGAGCTTCCGCATGATGTCGGACTCGTTCTCCATTGCGAACATCGCGACGTCGGGATGAAGCTTGACGAGCAGCGGATCGCGCTTGCCCTCGACGCCCATCCGCTTCACGCTGCGCTCCATGCGGCGCAGGATCGTCTCGGCCGTGAAGACGCGCCCCGTGCCGGAGCAGGTCGGACAGGCTTCGGTCATGCTCTGCAGGTGACTCTGGCGCACCCGCTGGCGAGTCATCTCGATGAGGCCGAGATCGGAGACGGCGAACGCCTTGGTGCGCGCGCGATCGCGTCCGAGATGCGTCCGCAGCTCCTGAAGCACCTTCTCCCGATTGGACTTGGTGTCCATGTCGATGAAGTCGCAGACGATGATACCGCCGACGTCGCGCAGCCGGAGCTGCCGAGCGATCTCTCGCGCGGCCTCCATGTTCGTCTTGAGGCTCGTCTTCTCCGGATCCTTCTTGCCGACGAAGCGTCCGGAGTTGACGTCGATGGAGATGAGCGCCTCGGTCGGCTCGATGATCAGATAACCGCCAGACGGGAGATCGCAGCGCCGCTTGAACAGATCGCGGATCTCCGTCTCCACCTCGGCCTTGTCGAACAGCGGCGTCGTGTCCTCGTACAACGTGATGCGCTCGGTGAGCTCGGGGGCGATCCCCTTGAGGTACTCGAGGATCTCGTTGTAGACCTGCTTCGAGTCCACGGTGATGCGCTCGACCTTGTCGCTGAAGATGTCGCGGATGAGGCCGCGCGTGAGCGACGTCTCGCGATGCACGAGGGCGGGCGGACGCACGAAGTGTGTCTTCTTCTTGATGCGCTTCCAGGTGTTCATCAACGTGGTGAGCTCGCGCTCGATCGTCTCCGGCGTGACGTCCTCCCCGACGGTGCGCACGATCACGCCGCCCGAATCATCCGGCAGCATCTTCTCGACGAGCGCGCGCAACCGCTTCCGCTCTTCGCGGTCGCCGATCTTGCGACTGACGCCTACCCGCGACGCGAAGGGCATGTAGACGAGGAAGCGGCCGGCCATCGACACCTGGGCGGTGACGCGCGGCCCCTTGGTGGAGATCGGCTCCTTGCTGACCTGGACGAGTAGTTCCTGTCCGCGCTTCAGAACATCCTGAATCTGTGGGATGTCGCGCTCGTTGCGCTCGGGCTCGTGAAAGCTCTCCTCGCCGTCGTCGTCGTCGTCGTCGCCCTCGCCAGAATCGGGATAGACGAGGTCGGACGAGTGCAGGAATGCGCTCTTCTCGGTGCCGATGTCGACGAATGCCGCCTGCAGCCCGGGGAGGACCGCGTCGACCTTGCCGAGATAGATATCGCCGACCATCCGACGAGCGTCGGGACGGTCGACCAGAAGCTCAACGAGCTCGTCGTCCTCGAGGATGGCGACTCGCGTCTCGCGCGAGGTCGCATTGATCAGAATCTCTCGTTTCATCATGGACCGCACCCGTGGAGGCATCCGGCGATTCGGATACCGCGGCGCGGCAGGTAGGAGGATGGGCGGTCCAGCCGCGGCCAGATGGTCGTGGGCGAACCGAATCGGGTGGGGGCGTCACGACACGCCGCGTGATCGAACACGCCGCTTCCGGGCGGACCAAGCCAAGCCGTCGAACGACGCGCCGAGCGGGCGCGAGGACGACGGCAAGCAAGGCTGCCAGTAGCCGGAGCAGCGTACGATCGCCCGACCGGAGTCGGGCTAGCGCGGTGGATGCGACGAGCGCGCCCACGCGGCCGACGACTGCCTCGGCCACGCTAGCGCGCGATAGGTCCCGGAAAACGCGCGAGTCGCCGCGCGTGGCCGGAATCGGAAGGAGCTGGGATGCGATCACTGTTGGATAGCTAACGATCGCCGAGACCGCGCGCAACGCGGCGCGACCCCTCGACGAACCACCTCGTCACTCGGCGAGCTCGCGCAGCACGTGCCGTGCGATGACAATCCGCTGGATCTCGGAGGTGCCCTCGCCGATCTCGCAGATCTTGGCGTCGCGCATCATCCGCTCGACCGGATAGTCCTTGGTATACCCATAGCCACCGTGCACCTGCACCGCCTTGATCGTCGCGCGCATGGCGAGCTCGGAGCAGAAGAGCTTGGCCATCGCTGCCTGCTTGCCAAACGGTTTGCCCTGCTGCGCGAGCCACGCCGCGTGATAGGTGAGATGACGGCCGGCCTCGAGCTCGGTGGCCATGTCGGCGAGCTGGAAGGCGATGCCCTGAAAGCTCGCGATGGTCTGGCCGAACTGCTTTCGCACGCTGGCGTACTTCACCGCTTCCTCGTACGCCCCGGTGGCGATCCCGAGCGAGAGCGCAGCGATGCCCACGCGCCCCGAGTCGAGCGTCTTCATGAAGTTCACGAACCCCTCGCCCTCGCGGCCGAGCAGGTTTTCTGCGGGGACTTCGACGTCCTCCAGGATCAACTCCGCCGTATCCGAGGCACGCCAACCGAGCTTGTCCTCCTTCTTGCCAGCGCGGAATCCTTTCATGGCGACGAGGGAATCGTCATGGCCGATGCCGAGCTCGCGCGTCCTCTCCAGATCCGAGGTCGGCTTGGTGACGATGAACGAGCTGATTCCTCTGGTGCCCTGACTTGGATCGGTGACCGCGGTGACGACGAAGATCTCACCGACGCTTCCGTGCGTGATGAAGCGCTTGATGCCGTTGAGCACGTAGCCGTCGCCACGCCGAACCGCGGTGGTCTTTGTACCGCCCGCGTCGGAGCCGGCGTCGGGCTCGGTCAGTCCGAAGCCACCCAGCACGCGTCCCGACGCGAGAAGCGGCACGTACCGCTCACGTTGCGCGTCAGTGCCGAAGTGAACAATCGGCGACGTCCCGAGCGTCGTGTGCGCCGAGATGGTGAGCCCGGTCGATGCATCGACGCGTGCGAGCTCCTCGATGGTGATGATGTAGCTGAGCAGGTCGAGCCCTGCTCCGCCGAGCGACTCGGACCACGGCACGCCGAGCAATCCGAGCTCGCCCATCTTCTTGACGTTCTCCCACGGAAACGATCCGTCGGCGTCGTGCTGCTTGGCGACCGGCGCGACCTCGTCGCGCGCGAATTGACGGACCATCTCGCGTACGGCGAGGTGCTGCTCGGAAAAATAGAGTGCGTCGTCCATGTCGTCAGGCCGCCTCGGTTTCATCGGATGTGCGGACGAGCTCGAGAAAGCGCTCGCCGTACTTGTCGATCTTCATCGGTCCTACCCCGCGAACCTCGCCCAGCGCATAGACGGACTTGGGCCGGCGCACCGCGATCTCGATCAGGGTGCGATCGGCGAACACGACATACGCGGGCACTTTCTCCTCGCGCGCGATGCTCGTGCGCAACGCGCGCAGTCGCTCGAGCAGCCGTGCATCGGACGGAGTCGTCACGAGCTCCGCCGCTTCGGAACGGTCGGCGACGCCCTTCGCGATCCGCGCGCGCTTCTTCTCGCCGGGCTTCGGCGGCGCGGCGGTCTTCTCGCGACGCGATCCATCGTGCGTGCCGAGGCAGTTGTCGCAGCCGCCGCAGTCCTTGCCGGCGGCCGGGTCGCCGAAGTACCGGAGTACGAAACCGCGCCGGCAACCGCTGGCATACGCGTACTGTTGCATCGCGTCGAGCTTCGCCAGCTCGGCCTTCCGTCGACGGTCGAGTGCATCCCAGTCGAGCGGATAGGCGGAGAGCGGCCGGCGGGGATTGGTGACGTGGTCGCCACCGCCCAGGCGGTGCCACTCGAGAAACTGGGCCTGCTCGAGCTCCGCGAGCAGTATCATGGCTCCGCTGGCGCCGCCGAATCCGGACGGCAGGGCGTCGAGATCGACGGGCAGACCATCGTAGATCACGTCGCCGCCGACCCGCCAGAGCGCACGGAGCAATCCGAGCTTCAGGGCGTCGTCGGTGCCGAGGTCGCGCTTGATGCGCTCGGCCGTCGCGAGCAGGCGAACGAACACTCGGGCACCGACCGCGGGGTCACTGCGCAGCGCGCCGCACTTGGTGAGAAGGCGCAGCACGGACTCGACTTCACGATCGCTGATCTTGCCCGGGAGCGAGGCGGCCATGCGGCCCGGGTCCAGTGTCACCGCTCCCGTCTTGTCGGCGTCTGCGCGGGCTCTCTCGTAGACGCGTTCGACGAGCGCGCGATCCGGAAATGCGCCCTTGATGAAGAACTCGTGGGTGAACCGGTCGGGGAAGGCGTGCAGCAGATAGACCTCGGCCGGCTGGCCATCGCGGCCCGCGCGTCCTGCCTCCTGGTAGTACGCCTCGAGCGTTCCGGGCATGGCATGATGCACGACGAGTCGCACATTCGGCTTGTCGATGCCCATGCCGAACGCATTGGTGGCGACGATGGCGCGCACTCGCTCGGCCATGAAGGCATCCTGCACGTCCTGCCGATGGGCGTCATCGAGGCCGGCGTGATAGGCCGCGGCGCGGATGCCCGCGCTCTCGAGAGTGCGCGCGATCTTCTCGACGCTGCGGCGGGTGGACGCGTAGACGATCGCCACGCCCTTGTGCTCACGCAGCAGGTGTGCGAGCGCCGAGTCCTTTTCCGCGTCGGTGCGCGTGGGGACGACGTGATAGCGCAGATTCTGCCGGTCGAACCCCGTGATGATCGTCTCGGCGTTCTCGAAGCGAAGCTGCCGCGCAATGTCCTGGCGAACGTGATGCGTCGCCGTGGCGGTGAGCGCGACCGCGGGCGGCCAGCCGAGCTTCTCGCGCAGCTGCGCGATCCGGAGATAGCTCGGCCGGAAATCGTGGCCCCACTCGCTGATGCAGTGCGCCTCGTCGATGGCGAGGAGCGACACGCCCGCACCACGCAGCCGATCGGCGGCGGTCCCGACGTCGAACCGTTCGGGCGCGACGTAGAGCAGCTTGACCTCTCCCCGGGTGACGCGCGTCATGCGCTCCGAGACTTCGCCGCTCGAGAGCGTGCTGTTGACGAAGGTGGCGGGAATGCCGCGCGCCGTGAGCGCGTCCACCTGATCCTTCATGAGCGAGATCAGCGGGCTCACCACCACGGTGAGGCCGGGCAGGAGCATCGCCGGCACCTGATAGCAGACCGATTTGCCGCCGCCGGTGGGAAGGACGACGAGCGTGTCGCGTCCCTCGAGCACCGCGCTCACGGCGCGTTCCTGTCCCGGCCGGAACTGATCGAAGCCGAACCGCGCTTGCAGCACGGCGCGCGCGTCGTCGAGCGAAGGGCGCGTGGTCGTCATCAGCGCAGCCTGCACTGCTCCGACGATCCACGAGACATCATTCGAAGCCTGGCATGACCGCTACACTGCACGGGCGAAGTGCCCTCGGGTAAAGCGCTCGTGCACCGCCGGACGTGCGAGGTTCGGCACCGCACGCTCGCCGCCCTCGAGCTGCTCCAGCATGGCGCGATATCCCGAGACGATCTGCGCGATGGGATCGCCAGCGACATTGAACACGAGGTGAAAGTTGCGGAGTCCGCCTCGCCAGAGGCGTGGAAGGAACTCGCCACCTTCGATCGGACGAGAATGCAGCAGCCGGTTGCGGCATGCCGAGTCGGTCGCGACGGGAAAAGCGTAGCCAGACGGATCGGTGAGCTCCACGTTCGTGTGCTTCTGCACGCACAGATCACGACACGTCGTCGGCACGCGATCGAACGCCGCGGAGAGCACACAGTGCTCGATCGTCATCCCCTCCGGCCTGCCGTACAACAGCACGTCGAAGCCGACGCCCTCCCACGGCGCGGCGATGGCGAGCAGCTCGTCCATCGTGAGCTCGACGGACATCGCGATGCGCCGCGCGCCGAGCCTGAACAGCTCCGCCGCGGTGTGTTGGTTGAAGCAGTTGACCGCGTAGTCGGCGACGACGTCGCGGCCCTGCCGCCCGAGCTCCGCGACGAGTCCCAGATGGCCACTCAGCAGCGGCAGCCCGAGATCGAGCCACTTCTGCACGGTACGGCGTTCCTCGGGGCGCACGATCGTCGGCGTGCGCAGACGCAGCGTGATTCCTTGCGCCGACAGCTCATCGGCCAGCGCGCGAACCCTGGTGACGGGAGGCGTCGGATGCCGGAGGAAGACGTCGAGCACGATCGTCGTCGCGCCGGCGGCGGCGGCCGCTCGCGCGTCGTCCAGCGTGAAGACGGACGCCACGAGGTCGAAGCGCGCTTCGCGAACCGAATCGACGGACACGTGCGACGCTTCGCGCGCCGGCGAGACGGGCGACAGCACGAGCGCGTCGTCGACCACCGCGCGGCGCGCGGCGAGCATCGCGTCGCGCGCCCAGTCGCGGCGCTGCAACAGCTCGTCGACCGCCTGCTGACGAAGATGATTGAGCTCACTGATCGGGAGGAACAGCCCTTCGGCGAGCGCCAACCGCTCGAGGCCCGCGAGCGCGAACGGCGTCTCACCGAGTCGGCCGAGCTGCTCGCGCAGGCTCGCGTCGTCGAGCGCGCGCTTGGAGGCAGGAGCGAGGTTGATGTCCGAGCGCACGGTGATCGTTTCGCCGTCGGCGGAGAAGACTCCCTTGAGCGGACCGCCGGCCGCGCCGAACAACTTGACGTCGAGCCGCGCCTTGCGGTCGCGCACGTCGGTGGGGAGTGCGGCATAGCTGGCGCGCGCGCGCTCGAGCAGGGCCGCCTCGGACGATCGAAGCACGCGCCATCCGTCGCCGACCGTCACGCGCGATGGGAGCAGAAGCGCCTGGCGCAGCGGCGACGCGGAGAGGGTACGAACGTCGGTGATGGTGAATCCGACCGACGCGCCGCCGCGGGAGGCGGGATTCTCGAACCCAACGCCGTCGCCGACCTGCAGCGGCGAGCGCACCTCGACGATCAGCTCGCGCGCCTGGTGTTCCACTACGACGCCGAGCTCGATGCCGCGGTTGTCGGGGTGATCGCGCGTGATGTAACCGCGCCCCTCGCGTCCGCCGTACATGCCGCCGGTGTTGCCACGGCTGTAGATCTGCACCATCGGCTCGACCGCCTCGGGCGACGGGGCGGTTCGATCGCCGCCGGCCAATCGATCGAGGAAGGAACGGTATCCGTTCGTGACGGTCGCGACGTACTCCGGCCGCTTCTTGCGCCCTTCCACCTTGAGACATCCCACGCCGGCGTCGGCGATCTCGGCGAGATGGTCGGTCGCGGCGAGGTCCTTCGCCGAGATGAGGTATCCGCGATCAAGCTCGGCATGCGTGTCGAGATCGGTGAGGACGTAGTCCTTGCGGCACGACTGCGCGCAGGAGCCGCGGTTCGCGCTGCGCTCGGAGATCATGCCGGACATGTAGCACTGGCCGCTGTACGAGATGCACAGCGCCCCGTGCACGAATGTCTCGAGCCCCAGCTCGGGCACGGCGGACTTGATGGCGCGGATGTCGGCGAGCGTGTTCTCACGCGCGAGGACGACCCGCTCGATCCCCAGCTCGGCCATGACGCGCGCGCCGGACTCGTCGTGCACCGTCATCTGCGTGGAGCCGTGCATCTCAAAGCCGGGATAGGCGCGCTGGATCAGACGGACCAGACCAAGGTCCTGTACGATCGCCGCGTCGACGCCGCGATCGATCGCCTCGCCGAGGAACATCAGGGCATCGGCGAGCTCGGCCGGCTTGAGCAGGATGTTGAGCGTGAGGTAGATGCGGCGCCCGCGAGCGTGGGCGAGCCGGCACGCCTCTCCGACCTCGTCAAGCGAAAGCTGCGCGCCCTCGTCGCGCGCATTGAAGCGTTCAGCGCCGAGATAGACCGCGTCCGCCCCGTTGGCGAGCGCGGCACGTACGGCGTCGAGCGAGCCGGCGGGAGCGAGGAGCTCGGGGATGGCGAGGCGCATCACAAGCCGTGCAATCTAACGCTTTACACGCTCGAACTGCAGCCGAATCCAGGCCCGCGCGAAGGTCGAGCGGCTACTCGGTGGTGTCGTCGAACCAGCGCCTGGGAACGAAGCGCAGCAGGAGCGCGATCGCGAGCACGGCCATTCCCGCGTACATGATCGGCGCCTGGTTGATGGCGTTGCCATAGCCCCAGATGCCGATGCCGATCGCGGTGAGTACCATGCGGCCGAGCAGTAGCCGTCTCATTCAGGCGGCTCCCGCCGTTGCGTGAAGCGCCGCACACCCGCCTTGAAGTCGTCGGTCGCTCGCGCTTCGACGTTCGTGACGACGCCCGCGGCGATGCCATCCTCGAACGACAACGAGTCGAGCTTGTAGAACAGCCACTTCGTGAGCGCGAGCGCGGTCGTCGGCGCCCGGCCGATCTGCTGCAGCGTGGCGTCGACGTCCTCGTCGAACGACGCAGCCGGCACCACGCGGCTCACCAGCCCGATGCGCTCGGCTTCCTCCGCGTTGATAATCCGGCCCGTGAGCACCAGGTCGGCCGCATGCTTCTCGCCGATGGCCCGACGCAGCATCGTCATCACCATCGCCGGCACGAAGCCGACGCGCACCTCGGGGTACCCCAGTTCGGCCCCTTCGTGTGCGAGTACGATGTCGCACGCGGTCGCGAGCCCGGCGCCCCCCGCGAGCGCGCGCCCACGAATCGTGCACACGACCGGCTTCATGAGCGCGCGGATGGCGAGGAAGACGCGGCCGAGCGCTTCGGCGTCCTCGCGATGCGCGTCGCTTCCGGCGTCGAGGCCGCGCTCCAGCGCGTCGAGGTCGGCGCCCGCGCAGAAGTCATCGCCCTCCGCGCCGAGGTGGATGACCCTAATGGTGGGATCCGCTTCGAACTGCGCCAGCGCGGCGAACAGCTCGTCCGCCGTCTGGCGATCGAGTGCGTTCTTCTTTTCCGGGCGCGCGAGCACGATGCGACCGATCGATCCATCGCGTCGAAGCCGGATGCGTGTCACGCGCCGGTTGTCGTTGGGAGAGCGAGCGCGCGGGCACGTTCGTCCGGGACATCGAGCACCATACGGAGCATCGCTGTCGAGAACACCTTTCCCTGCGCATCGGTCTTGAGCGAGAGCGTTCCGCCGCCATCGAGCGCGCCGTGGAGAAGGAAGTTGAGCGCGTTGAGGTTCGGCAGCTCGAATCGCTCCACCGCTCCGGTGATCACGCCGTGAAAGTGCTCGGCCACGCGCGCAAGCGTGAGCGATTCAGCGATGAGCGGATACCACTCGGGACGGAGTGCGATCACCCCCACGTTGGCGGTGTCGCCCTTGTCCCCGGAGCGCGCGTGCGCGATGTCGACGAGCCGCACTCTCATTGGATGACCTCGACGTTCGTCTTCACCACGGTCTTGTCCACCAGCGCCGGCCAATAGGCGACGATCTCTTCGACCTTCGGCCGCCCGCCAGCGAACCCGGTGACGCTCGGCGGACCATTGAGCACGAGCGGCGCGATCTCTCGCGTGAACCGTTCGACCGCCTTGCGATCGGACGAACGAACTCCGATACGAAGCTGCACTTCCGGTGCCTCGAGAACGGGCGGAGTGAGCGGACCGTGCGTCGCCGAGACTCCGACGAACTCCGTGAGGAGCTGGTCGAAGCGAAGGCCCATGTTGTCGAGCCGCTCGCGGAGCACGCGGTCGGCGAGCTGCGCCTTCTCGAGCGCATCGGGCCATGCGTACACGAGGGTGCCGACGGCCTTGAAGCCGGCACGATACGCGATCGAGACCTTCAGCTTGTCCGTCGCCGGACGCCCCTCGATGCCGAACACGCGCACTCGATTCTCTCCGTCCGACGCGAGACGGATCGACGTGAAGTCGGCGATAACGTCGGGGGTGATGTAGCTGTGCGGGTCTCCCATCTCGTAGACGAGCTGCTCGGTGACCGACGGCACGTTGATCCGCCCACCCGTGCCCGGATGCTTGGTCACGACGAAGGTGCCGTCGGCGCTCACCTCGACGATCGGATAGCCGACGTTGGCGAGGTCGGGGATGTTGCGCCAGTCGTAGAGGCAGTTGCCGCCCGAGCACTGCGCGCCACACTCGATGATGTGGCCGGCGATGATGCCCGCCGCGAGGAGATTCCACTGCTCTGCACCCCAGCCGAACTCAAAGCGCAGCGGCGCCATCGTGAGTGCCGTGTCCGTGGACCGGCCGGTGACGACGACGTTCGCGCCGCGCGAGAGCGCCTCGACAATCGGGGTCGAGCCGATATACGCATTCGCCGACAGCACGCGGTCGCGCACGCTGCTGAGTGGCTCGCCCGTCTCCATGTTGGCGAGCGGATGGCCGGCGGCAATGAGCGTGTCGAGGTGCGGCAGCAGGTCGTCGCCCGTGACGACACCGACCTTCACCTTGCCCGCCGCGTCGTGCGCTCTCGCCACCTCCAGCACCGCGTGCGCGCACGACACCGGATTCACGCCGCCCGCGTTGGCGATCACCCGGACGCCGCGCTCCGTCACCGCGGGGAGCACCGACTCCATCGCGCCGAGGAAGTCGCGCGCGTAGCCCATCGACGGATCGCGCTCCTTCTGCTTCTGAAGGATTGACATCGTGACTTCAGCGAGATAGTCGAGCATCAGGTAGTCCACTGGACCACCCTCGACCTGGCGGCGCGGCGCGTCGAGCCAGTCACCCCAGAACCCCTGGCCTCCCGCCACGCGAACGATACCCGTTTTTGCTGATGTGCGATTCATGCGATCCATCAAGTGGGAAGCGCGAAGGGTCCGAGGTGCGGGCCCGGGTTGGATAGTGCAGCGCGGAGCGCCAGCGAGAGCACCTCGCGCGTCTCTTCTGGATAGATGATCGCGTCGACGAAGCCGCGCGCGGCGGCGTAGCGTGCGTCGAGCTGGTGCTCGTAATCGCTCCGCATCTCCTCGATCGCACGCTTCGTGGCCGCGTCCATCGGCGTCTTGCTCCGCTTGGCGCGCTCGATCGCGGGGCCGTGCACCGCCTGTACCGCGCTCTCTCCCTCCATCACGGCCATTCGGCCGGTGGGCCAGGAGAAGATGAAATCGGGATCGAACCCCTGGCCGGCCATCGCGTAGTAGCCGGCGCCCGAGGCGTGATTCACGGTGAGCACGAGCTTCGGCACTCGCGCGGTCGCCATCGCTTCGACGAATCTCGCGCCGGCGCGGATGATGCCTTCGTGCTCCGCCTCGGGACCGACCATGAAGCCCGACACGTCCTGCACGAAGAGCAGTGGAATGCCCTGACGATCGCAGCGCTCGATGAAAAACGCGACCTTCTCGGCGCTCTCGGCGTAGACGATTCCGCCGAAGCGCGGCTTCTCGCCGGGCCGACCCTTGATGAGTCCGCGTTGGTTCGCGATGACGCCGATCGGGATGCCGCCGATGCGCGCGTCGCCGCAGATCATCTCGCGCGCGAGATGCTGCTGGAACTCCGACAACGCACCATCGTCGAGCAACGCGTCGAGGATCGTGTGCATGTCGTACGACATGCGATGGTCGGCGGGGAGCAGATCGTACAGCGCGTCGGGCTTCGTGCCGGGCGCGGTGTCGGTGGACGGCATCGTCGTCCGCTCCGGCGGCAGTTGCGCCACCAGCTCACGAAGCATTGCCAGGCACTCGTCATCGTCGTCGACGGCGTAGTGCGCGACGCCGCTGATCTCGGTATGCGTCACCGCGCCGCCCAGCGTTTCGCCGTCGATCGTCTGGCCGGTCGCACCCTTGACCAGATTCGGACCGCCGAGTCCCATGAACGACGTGCCCTTCACCATCACGATCAGGTCGGAGAGCGCCGGCAGATACGCGCCGCCGGCGATGCAAGGTCCCATCACCGCCGCGAGCTGCGGTACGCGCAGATACCGGCGCATGATGGAGTTGTAGTAGAAGATGCGGCTCGCACCGTACTGCCCCGGGAACACGCCTTCCTGGTACGGCAGGTTCACGCCCGCCGAGTCGACGAGATAGACGATCGGAATTCGGCAGCGCATGGCCACTTCCTGCGCGCGAAGGATCTTCTTGATCGTTTCGGGCCACCACGAGCCCGCTTTCACGGTGGCGTCGTTCGCGACGACGACCACCGGCCGACCGTGCACGATGCCAATGCCGGTGACGACTCCGGCCGCCGGCGCCTGGCCGTCGTATTGATCGAAGGCGACGAGCAGCCCGAGCTCGATGAAGCGGGACGCCGAGTCGCAGAGTGAGGTGACACGCTCGCGCGCGGTCATCTTGCCCTGGGCGTGCTGCTTCTCGATCCGGTCGGGGCCACCGCCCTGCCGAAGACGGTCTTCGAGAGTGCGGAGCTCCTGGCTCAGCTCGCGCAGACGACTCGTGCTCACTGAGCCGTCACGCGCGCTGCTGCGACTGCTCGGCGAACCACGCCTTGATGTAGCTGACCAGCTCGGAGGTCGGCGTGCCGGGCCCGAAGAGCCGGCCCGTCCCCATGGCGTGCAGCGCGTCCATGTCTTCCTTCGGGATGATGCCGCCGCCGGTGATCAGGATGTCGCCGCGGTCTTCCGCGCGCAGCAGCTCGAGCACGCGCGGAAAGAGCGTCATGTGCGCGCCGCTGAGAATCGACAGCCCAACGACGTCGACGTCTTCCTGGATCGCCGCCGTCGCGATCATCTCGGGCGTCTGGTGGAGGCCGGTATAGATCACCTCCATGCCTGCGTCGCGCAGGGCGGCCGCGACGACCTTGGCGCCGCGATCGTGACCGTCGAGACCGGGCTTGGCAACCAGAACGCGAATCGGACGCATAGTCCCGTGATGAGATCGATTGAACGGCTGCGCGCACTGCGCAGCCGTGCCGTCGTCAGGGCGGAAAGCTAGCCGCCGCGCCGCGCGGCCGGCAACTCACGCTCGGCGCGCGATCAGCACCATCTCGCCGGAGCGGCGCGATAGCGGGCGATCGTTCCACCCGTCGTATGCCTCCTCGACGATGAGGCCCGCGTCGAGACAGAGCTCGGCAAGCCGCGTCGCCGTGTACAGCCGGATCCGGTGCTCTCGGTTGCCACGGCCGGACGGGCCTTCCCACGCGGTCCGGATGGTGAGCACGCCCGACAGCGGATCGAACGCACGCTCGTGACCGATCATCGTCCCGTCATCCGACTTCCACCAGTCGCGCGCGAGGAACTTGGCCATCACGCCGTCGCGGCTGCCGCCGTGCCAGACGAGCATCCCTCCCGGGGCGAGCACGCGCGCGAACTCCCGCACCACCAGCGCGTCATCGGCGGGCGACGAGAAGAAGCCGAACGAGGTGAACAAATTCACCACCGCGTCGAACCGGCCCGTCCAGCGCGCGGGAAGTCGCCGCATGTCGCCGCGCGTGTATTTCAGCGTCGGCCCGGTGCCGCGCTCCCGCGCGCGCTCGATGAGATGCTCCGAGTAGTCGAGCCCGTCCACGCGGTAGCCCGCCTCGGCGAGCAGATGCGCGTGTCGCCCCTGCCCGCACGGGACGTCGAGGATTCGCGCGTCGGACGGCAGGGCGAGCAGCTCGATCAGCCGGGCCACCTCGCGGCGATCGCGCGCCGGATCGAAGATCGGTTGGTATTCGAGCAGGTAGTGCGCGTCGAAGTACGACTCCCACCACTCGGGCGACTTCTTCGCGGGCGTCAGAAGAAGACGGGCTCGCGGTATGCGCCGAAGACGTCCTCGAGCGCGCGACGGATCTCGAACAGCGTGCAGTAGGCGCGCGCGCAGTCGAGGATGTGCGGAAACACGTTCTCCGTTCCGCGCGCCGCCTCTCGCAGCCTGCTGAGCCGCTCGTCGCACAGGGCCTGATCCCGCTCGGCACGCACCTTGGCCAGTCGCTCGCGCTGCTCGCGGTCCACGTGCTCGCCGATTTTGAGCAATGGAATGTCGAGCGCATCACCAGCGGAGACGAATTCGTTGACCCCGACGATGACGCGCCGGTGCTGCTCGATCTCCCACTGCTGGCGCGAGGCGGCCTGCGCGATCTTGCGCTGGAACCACCCCTCTTCGAGGCCACGCACGACACCGCCCACCGTCTCGATCTCGGCGAAGAGCGCCTCCGCGTCCGCCTCGAGCTGATCGGTGAGCGCTTCCACGTAATACGAGCCGCCCAACGGATCGATGACGTTGGGCACGCCCGTCTCGTAAGCGAGCACCTGCTGCGTGCGCAGCGCCACCTGGACGGCCGCCTCGGTGGGCAGTGCAAGCGTCTCGTCCATCGAGTTGGTGTGCAGCGACTGCGTGCCGCCGAGCACCGCGGCGAGCGCCTGATAGGCGACGCGCACGACGTTGTTCATCGGCTGCTGCGCCGTGAGCGTGACCCCGGCCGTCTGCGAGTGGAATCGCATGAGCCACGACTTCGGGCTCTTCGCGCCGTAGCGTTCCTTCATGTGGCGCGCCCAGATTCGGCGCGCCGCGCGGAGCTTGGCGATCTCTTCGAAGAAATCGTTGTGGATGTCCCAGAAGAACGACAGCCGCGGCGCGAAGTCGTCCACGTCGA